>JAPKBD010000114.1 GCA_028824965.1 Alphaproteobacteria bacterium
CCCGGTTGATGCTGCCGTACTATTACTAAGGCCGATTGCATATGCATTGGTTCCGTCCAATAGACTCCCTCTGCCAAATTCGAATTGCTGACCGTTCGCTCCACATATGGAGAATAGATTTTAGGCTTTTTCAGAACCGTATCAGGATTAACATCTTGTGCGTTGGCGTAACCTGCCGTCGATAGAATAGCTGCTGTCGCTACGACTTGAAAAAGGCGGTGTGTTTTATTCGCCACGAAATTGCTTTTCATTTGCCCGCATCCTGTCCCATGAAATTATGCGCCCTAAAGCAGGGAAACTTCGAGGATGCCAAAACTAAGCAGAAGAAACAGCGGCATCACAAGTGCGGCTTCAACAGCTGTAGCGCCACTGTTCCAGCGCCCTGCGGTGGAGGCACGAAACCGGTGGACTAAACCGGCCAATATTTTTCCAAGTGCTTGCTGTTGGCGCATATGCTTTTTTTCTAATTTTCATGCTGATAGCAATCAATTTGGCGTATTCGACGGCATATACGAGTGACCGATATCACAAATATGAATGTAATGAAAATATTGTATTTCTGAAGTCCGGATGCTAAGGCATTTCCGACGAGGGCATGCTTAAACACTCAAGAAAAGAGCGCCTTTCACTGCCCTTTAGGATCGCCCATGGTGTTCTGGGCAATTCACGTTGGGTCGGAATTTCTCTGGTTATGCCGGGGCCTTGTTATGTTCAATTTTTGCGTTACATCCGTCTTCTGTCCGCCATAACCGGAACATCCGGTCGCTGCGGAACAGACCTAAAAAGTTACCGGTATCGTGCGGGCACCGCGAACCTGGCCGGCGGACCATGTCACCGCATCGGGGTCGCTAAGCCGGAATTCCGGTATACGCTCAAACCAAACTTTGATCGCGACCTCCATTTCCAACCGTGCGAGGTTTGAGCCGACGCAACGGTGTATGCCGACGCCAAAGGCCACGTGGCGGTTCCTTTCCCGCCCAATATCGGCCTCATCCGGGTTTTCGAATGTTGCCGGGTCCCGGTTCGCCGCCGGAAGGCTGAGGATCAATCTTTCGCCGCGCTCGAACGTAAAGCCCTCATGCTCCACATTCTCCATGGCAATACGTCCCGCGGAGGCCGGGGAATGCAAGCGCAGCATTTCCTCAACAGCATTGGGCAGCAACTCGGGTTGCGCCACCAAACGCTGCCGGTCCTCCTCGTGTGAGGCAAAATGCAACAGCGAGGAACCAATAGAGCTCCACGTCGTATCGACGCCCGCCACCAGCAGCAGCATGCACATATTAAGGATCATAAGGTGGGGTACGGGTTCGCCGTCGATGTCACTGGCGATCAGCCGCGAGATATAATCTTCGCCTGGATCGCTTCGCCGCTTGGTAATCTCGTCGTCCAGAAAACGGCGCAATGCCCGGAAATTTTTGGCCCGCACTTCGTAGTCAGCGGCACCCAGCTCAACAAAGCCCTGGACCCAATCGACAAACTGATCCGTCTGTCCGGGATCGACACCCAGTAGATAGCCGATCACCCGGGGCGAAATTTGGCGGGCATAGTCCTCAGCCGCATCGCATGTGCCTTTTTCGATGAAGCCGTCAATAAGACCGTGGCACAGCTGTTCGGTATAGGCGCGGTGGGCTTCAACCGCCTTCATGGAAAAGAATGGCAGCAACAAGCGTTTTAGCGGGGCGTGCTCGGGTGGGTCTTTGGTCAGGGGCGGCATCATGTCAGCGAAGTAGTCCGCCAATAGGTCCTTGTCGCCTTGCATGGGGAAAACGGTCGGTTGGCGATTGGAAAGTTCAGGCGTTTTTTTGACCAGGGCCTGGATATCATCGTATTTGGTGAACACCCACGCACCGCCCTGGCTTTCCGTGTGTGCTATGGGGCAGCGTTCGCGCATATCCCGCCAAACGGGGCCTGGGTTCTGGTTGTAGTCCGGATCCAGAATATCAAAATCCGTTGTCACCTCGCCTGCCTGCTTCCGCTTATCCACGATGTACGCCCCTTAATGTCCGCATCACGACTTACTAACCCTATTATCGTGGCGTCGAAATTACCACCATGCTGTTGTGCCTTTCTCATCCGCCCTTAATCTTCGGGGTATTCGCCCAACAAGACCTGGCCCATATATTCGCGCGCATCGATGGGGGAATAGGGCTGCATAAAGGGGCCTGCCCTGACATCACGATAGAGGCGGGATAGGGGGTTGCGCGCCGTATAGCCCGCACCCCCGCACAGGTCCATTGCCAGGTTGACGATCTCGATTGCATGGCGGTTCGCGACCCATTTCGCACTTTGATAATCCTTCATCAATTCGTGGCCTTGCGCGTACGTTGCCTCTGCGCCGCCCTTCGTCGCTGCCATGAAGTCGTCAAGTTTGTTGCCCATCCTGGCCATAATGCTTTGCGCGGTGGCCAGCAAAATCTCCATTTCAGCGACCGTGTGATAGACCCCGGACCGCGACTTCGCACTTTGGGCTGATACCTTGGCTGGCGATTGGGCATCAATGGCATATTGAAACGCTGCCTCGGCAATGCCCAAAAACGCGCCGACCAAGGGCACATTCGCCAATGTGCGATTGACCAGTATGGGCGTGCTCCACTGGCCCCAGGGGGCAAGTTTTCGCAACGCATCGTGGGGGATCAGGCAGTTATCAAACTGCACGGACTGGCTGCCTGATGCCCGCATACCCAGGGCATCCCAATCGCCCAGTTGCTTAACGCCCGCCGTATCCATGGGAATAAGGACGTTGGCGATGTGATCGCCGGCCTCATCACGCATCCGCACATTGGCAGCAATATGGGTTGCCAGGGGCGACATGGTGACGAAGTTTTTTGTGCCATTGAGGCACCAGCCATCCCCGTTCCGGACCGCTTCGCTTAGGGGGTGCAGATTATCCGTGCCCCGTTCCGTGGTGGTGGAGCAAATGAGCATCTCACCCCTGGCAACGGCTTCAAGGTAGCGCTTGGCCCGAATATGGGGCGCTGAATCTGGCTCGTTATTGCGATAAAGGGCGGCCAGTCCACGGGTTACGGAAAGATGCATACTAATCGCAATGGCGGCTGATCCATCGCCCCTGGCAAGAGTGGCAAGGGTCAAAATCCAGTCGTGCAGGGAGGCGAGGCCCATGCCGCCCAGTTCCTCTGGCACAAAAGCGGATGCGACGCCGCTCCGTTGCAGGTCTGCGTAATTTTCCGGGCAAATCTCGTTCGCACGGTCTGCGGCATCGGCGCGGGACCGGAATGTTTCGATGAGGCCGCCGGCTGCGGCGATAACCCGCTCACCAGCCGGGGTCGTTGGGGCAATATGGTAGCTCATGGCGGGATTATTCTTCTTTGTGTTTTAGGTGTCGCGGGTAGGACAATATGATGCGCCGGACAACGTGCCCGACAATGCGCTGATTGTCGCATCGTTATTGGGCATCGCTATTGAGCATCGTTATGGGTTTGAGTGTAGCTGTTGCCTCGGTGATAATCTATGTGGATCGCAACCAGGCGCGCAGTCTCGTAGCAACTTCGGAAGGCAATCGTCTATTTAATTCGCGATCAGTTGGGAATTGGCACCGAAGATAAAGTTGCCCTCATCGCCACTGGACCGGACGGGCATTATGATGCAACGAAACAAGACGTTGCAATGGCCCTCGTCACGGTATTGGCCTTCAATAGGAATAGGGCAGGATGCCGCAACGGCGCGTTGGCAGCCCTTGGTGAAGCGGTCATATAACTCAACGGGCACGGCATTTTTTAACGACATGCCCAGGCGGTCCATGCCCCAATCGGACCGCAGGTTTTTGCCGCAGGCTATGAAGACGGAGTGGGCGATCTGCTGGTCGCTGCGAATTAGAAATCGGTTTCGCCATTCGGCGGCTGCATCGCCCTCTCCAAGGCTGCTTAATGTAGGTGAGGCCTCCGCATCACAGGCATTCTGCCACACGACACTGGCACGCGCCGTGGCCCGGCGCTCGTAACGCGCACAATGGTGGCCGCTCACCACGCTTATAGGGTTGAATTCAGGATTATCGGTGATTGGGCTGAAATTCAGGGTCATAAGAAGCATCCTCCATATTTGTATAATAACGAGGTACTGGAGATTGCGGTGCAGGTATCGTTCCAATGCAATTTTAACAAAGTAAAAAAATGTATTTAATAAATACCGTCGATGACTATTATTAGTTGCCATCTACTATTCGTTATATTGACTAATAATTTATAATTCGAACCATTATTATTTAATATTAACTATAATATATTTTAAGCTGCAAATTTTCGTTATCTATTTTATTTGCTTCGTGATGATTTATTAGAGAATCGGGCAAATAATCCTGACGGGGCCGTCTTTCCCGCCGTCATGGCCACAATTTGCGACAGTCCCGGTATAGAACAGTCTGGCTGCAATCTGTTCAAAACTGGCACAACAAGTCTGATGTCCTTCATTTGCAATTGGCACGGCGCAATCTACTTCCCTTTAGCGACAGGTTGCCTGCGCCGAATTGCCATTTATACCGAGCGACGGTGATAAAGACTCAAATACACGGTCTTGAACAGGAACGAATGGAGAGAGATTGATGCAGGTCTTCAAAAAGGTTTCACCTCTACTCTTCGCAATTCTTGCGATTTTTCTGGCGGAAAACCCAGGCTGGGCCCAAACAACGACGACCCAGACGACGACAACCACCCATAGCGCTATGGGCCCGACCAGTTCATCCAACACGTCGTTCGAAAGTTTTGCCACAGCGTTGGCATCATCTGATGCACTGGCCTGGGTCTGCGCAAAACTTTGCGATGACAGCGCCGTGATGCCACCGAGGCTAATCGCTGCAAGCATTATTGCAGACATCATTGCAGACAGGGCGAACGCCCCGAAACCCTGCCGGGCCAGAAATACTTTCATGGGCCAATTTTTCCGATCGATTCACAATTCATCAAAAAGCTCCCGTAACGCGACGTATCCATTTCATTGATTTAGATGAGACCGCACCCGTTTCCAGTAATTCGGCTGATCTATTCGCACCAATCGGTCACATCTGGCGGTCGCGCCAATCAGTCCCGTCGGTCAGTCGCGTCTATCTTGGCGTCGGTCCGCGCGGCGAATTGTGCCTGTAACACCTGTGGGGCCCACAAGCTTTCGTCGTGGTACTGCAACGGGTGCAGCAGTCTCAGCCGCGGGTTTCGGCTCGGTAGCTGTCGTTGTCTCTTCCACAGTCTTTGTGGTGGTTCCGTCGGAATACCCAGACGAATTATTGGCGATCACCCTGCCGGCCGCAACCTATCCATTAGACATCGTTCAGGCCGCCCGCTACCTGGAAAAACATAAAGCCGATCCGGAATTGAAGCCCGATGAGCGATGGGACAGCAGCATAATTGGTCTGCTCAATTACCCCGACGTCGTCAATAAAATGAACGAGAACCTGGACTGGACCACAAACTTGGGCGACGCCGTTGTCAATCAGCAGGAAGACGTGATGGACGCGGTGCAACGGTTTCGTGCCAAGGCTGACGAGGCGGGAAATCTTAAAACCGGAAAACAAATTACAATCGTGCAGGAAAAAGAAATCATCAAGATCGTTTCCGCCGAACCTGAAGTTATCTATGTGCCCAGTTATAATCCCAGCGTCGTTATCGTGCAGCAGCCTGTCCCCTACGCCTATGTCTATTCTGCGCCCTACCCCTATTATTACAATCCGGCGGCGGCATTTTGGACCGGCATGTTTGTGGGCGCGGCAGTGGCCTATCGCGTCGGGTGGCATGGTCATGGCCACAACGACATCAATATTGACCGAAGCGTCAATATCTCCGGCAACAACGTCAACCGCGGTAATATCGATCGAGGTTCTGGTAACAAGTGGAAATCCGATCGCCGGCCTGGCACTCAGGCCGGCCGGCCATCAAGCCGCCAGAATGCGCGCCCAGGGTCGCGTCCAGAGTCACGTGCGGGATCAAATACCAGAGCACGCACAGGTCAAACCACGCGCCCCAAAACGGGTGCCCGGCCATCGACACAGACCGGACGGGCCGCGACGACACAGAACAAACAGAAACAGCCAAGTCCCAGAGCAGCCGGGGACGGCAAAGTCAGTCCAGTCGCTCAAGTCGTGCAAAAAGCTCGGGTCGCTCTAACCGTTCCAGCCACCGGGCCTCGGGCTCTTCGCGGGGCCGTAGCTCCGGTGGACGGGGCCGGTGACGTTGAACCGATTTCGCGTGCAACGCCAACTAAATGGAAACCGTCAGGAAATATCCTGAAAGATGGAAACAATGAACGATCAAAAAATTCGCAAAGCGCCCCAAGGTATCCGGCGACGTATCAGGCTGCATATCCGGCTATGTGTCCGTGTGCCAACCGTCTGTGCGATGCTCGTAGCGTTCGGCTTGTTAACGTTCGGCCTTGCCGATAGTTCCAAAGCGGTGGCTGGCGGGGGGGTGTCATTCGGGACACCGAAAGGGGCGGTTGCCGCATTGGTTGGGGCGGTGAATACGAATGACCTGGAAAAATTGATTGCGCTTTTTGGTGCAGAATACGAAGACGACTTGATCGGTGGGGATGAAGCCGCCTTCCGCGCCAATCTGAAAATTCTCAGCCGCGCCTTTGGCGAAGCAAGCCGATTGCAGGATGTGGATGACCGTACGAAGGCCTTGATTGTCGGCACCGAGGCCTGGCCATTTCCATTCCCCCTCGTCAAAGCGGCCCAAGGGTGGCACTTCGACACAGAGGCCGGGATTGAAGAGGTTATCACCCGGCGGATCGGACGCAACGAACTTAATGCCATTCAGCTCTGTCGTGCTTATCGGAATGCTCAGGTCCAATATGCACAGACGGACCGTGATGGGGATGGCGTCCGCGAATTCGCGCAACATATTGCCTCTAATGGCGCGAAGAAGGACGGCCTTTATTGGCAGGCCGCAATCGGCGAAGAGGTCAGCCCCTTCGGACCATTGGTGGCGGACGCGCGGGACTATCTGGAGGACCGGGAAATCGGTGATCCCTTCAAAGACTATTATTACAAGATCCTCACCCGCCGGGGCGCAGGATCGCCTGGTGGCCGCTACGACTACATTATCAATGGCAATATGATCGCCGGCTTTGCCCTCATCGCTTTCCCGGCTGACTATGGCAACTCCGGCATCATGACCTTCATTTGCAGTCATCAGGGCAAAGTCTTTCAAAAAGACCTCGGTGAAGACGGGGATTTGATCGCCGGTGGGATCGTTATCTACAATCCAGATGCTTCTTGGTCAGGCGTGCGTTAGAGATGGGCGTTAGGGACGTGCACTAGGGACGGGCGCTAAAGGCGGCCGTAAGCGTCTAACCCTTGGCGTGCCAGGGCGTCGGCGGCTTCGTTGCCGGGATTACCTGCGTGCCCCTTGACCCAGTGCCAGCTGACCTGATGACGCGCCATGGCCTCTTCCAGGCGCATCCACAGATCCACATTTTTGACCGGTTTTTTGGCAGCGGTGCGCCAGCCATTGCGCTTCCAATTGATGATCCATTTTGTGATGCCGTCGCGCAGATAGACACTGTCGGTGTGCAGATTAACCTGGCAGGGACGCTTTAACGCCTCCAACGCGCCAATCGCGGCCATCACTTCCATGCGGTTGTTGGTGGTGTCAGGCTCCCCGCCCTTTATTTCCTTTTCGTGCGCGCCAAACTGCATCAAGGCGCCCCAGCCACCGGGGCCCGGATTGCCGGAACAGGCACCGTCCGTGTAGATCACGACTTCATCCATTGTCGCGTTCACGAACTACGATCCAGACCATAGGCGCCGGGGCCGTCGATACGGCGGTGAAAGCGCATCTTGTGCAGGTATTCCATAGGATCCTTGGGTTTGACCATGGCACCATCGACCTGGTTCAACCAATCGTACAAGCGGGTCAGCAAAAACCGTAATGCTGCACCCCGCGCCAACAGGGGCAGGGCTGCCAATTCCGCGTCACTGACGGGGCGGACTTCGGCATAGGCGGTTAACAGACGCCGGGCCTTGGTAATATTAAACTCTGCCCCCCGCTCAAAACACCAGGCGTTGAGGCAGATCGCCAGGTCATAGGCCAGGGCATCTGTGCAGGCGAAATAGAAATCAATTATCCCGGTCAGCTTGTCGTCCATGAAAAAGACGTTGTCGGGAAACAGATCCGCATGAATGACGCCGGTGGGCAGATCAAGCGGCCAATGGCTGGATATATCTTCAAACTCGGCGGCAATCTCGGCACTTAACCCGGTGGCGACTTCATCGGCACGATTAACCGTTGCCTCGACCAATTGCGCCCAGCCATCCAAAGACAAGGAATTATGCCGGGTATGGACAAAATCCTGCCCGGCCAGATGCAACCGTGCCAGGGCAGCACCAACCTCGGCGCAATGAGTGGCGTTCGGGCGTTTCGGCCAAATGCCTTGCAGGAATGTTACAATGGCTGCGGGTTTGCCCGCAACCTGGCGCAGGGCGACACCGTCCCGGCCATGGATGGTCGGTGGGCAGGGCACGCCCTTAGTGGAAAGATGGTCCAACAGGCCAAGGAAGAAAGGCAGATCATTGGGATCCACACGTTTTTCATAGATTGTCAGAATAAAGCTGCCGCGATCCGTCTGCAGCAGATAGTTGGTGTTTTCCACACCCTCGGCGATGCCTTTGCACGCGACGACAGTGCCAATGTCATATTCGGCGACAAAGCTGCGCAGCTCATCATCGTCAATTTCCGTATATACAGCCATGCCAATTCCACTCGTTAGGGCCGCCCTTTAGGAGCGCAGCTCCGCCGGCAATTTAAATTCCATATCCTCAGTTGCCGTTGTCACCACTTCAACGGCGACATCATAGCGTTCGCGGAATGCGGCCAGGACCTCCTCCACCAATATTTCCGGCGCAGAAGCGCCAGCCGATATGCCGATGACATCATGGGGGCGATCTTCCAGGTCGGCCCAATTGATGTCGTCGGCGCGCTGGATCAGATGGCTGTAGGCACAGCCCGCACTGATGCCAACCTCAACCAAACGGCGGGAGTTGGAGGAGTTCGGCGCGCCAATGACGAACAGGCCTTCACAGCGCCCGGCAATGGCCTTCACAGCCGCCTGACGATTGGTGGTGGCATAACAGATATCACCCTTACGCGGGCCCGCCAGATCCGGGAACCGTTTGCTCAACACATCGACGGCAGCGGCCGTGTCATCCACAGACAGTGTGGTTTGGGTGATATAGGCGATCTGGGCATCATCTGGTGCGGTAAAGGTTTCCGCCTCAGCCGCAGTTTGCAGCAAGGTGATCTCTCCGTCCGGCAATTGCCCCATGGTGCCCTCAGCCTCCGGATGGCCCGCATGACCCAGCATGACCACATGGCGGCCCTTGGCGTGATGTTTTTCCGCCTCCCGGTGCACTTTTGTCACCAGGGGGCAGGTGGCGTCGAGATATTTCAGGCCCCGGCGGCGGGCGTCTTCAGGCACGGACTTGGCAACGCCATGGGCCGAGAATATGACCATGCCGTCATCGGGCACCTGGTCCAGCTCATCCACGAAAATTGCGCCCCGGCGCTCCAACCCCTCAACCACATAGCGGTTGTGGACGATCTCATGACGCACATAGATCGGCTTGCCATAGCGTTCCAGGGCCAGCTCAACTATTTGAATAGCCCGGTCCACCCCAGCGCAGAAACCACGCGGTGCCGCCAGTAACAGAGTTATCGGTTTCATTTCGCCCATTTCGCCCCAAAATCGTGCTGTTCGTGCAAATGCCGTCGAATGGCTCTATATAACCCGAATGCGCTCTGGTACAAATTAGAGCTTGAGATTTCTTGTAACGACGGGGCGCGCCGGTTTTGGCATGATGAACATAAAGAAAAACCAGAGAATCGGAAAAACCCCACGGCAGCTGGCGCAGGTGGTGTTGGTCGGGCTATGCGCGCTGGTCCTAACCAGTTGCGGCATTTTTCAACCCAGCAGCCCAAAAGTCTGTCCCCGGGTTTCGCTTTTGAATGAAGCGGCGAAGCTGACCCAGTACCGGGATGGTCCGGGCCGTGACCTGATCGATGTCCTGTATGAAGCCCGCGTTCATGACGTCAACTGGGCCTGTGGCTATTCGGACAATCGTCTTCGTATAGAGGCCAAGATCGACCTCGTCGCCCAACGGGGCCCTGCCTCCAAGGGGGCAAATGCACAGGTGCCATATTTTGTCGCCATAATCGACAAGGCGCAGAACATCATTGCCAAGGTGGAATTCGAGAGTGAGATCGAATTCCGCGATGGTCGCCGCCGGGCCGGCGTGCGGGAAGAGGTCGAGCAGATCATCTATCTAAAAGAGGGTGAGGTCGGCACCGACTATGAAATTATCGTCGGCTTGCAATTGACCGCCCCGCAATTGAAACAAAATCGCGGCAGTCGTTTTTAGATCCCGCACGAATGTCATCCAGCCAAGGTATATTTTTGACGCAATTATTAAATTCGACATGATGTTGGCGCTTTGGTGCAGACACTCGGTTGACTCCTGCCACGGTCTGCCTATCATCCAACCATCATCTGTAATTGGCTTGTGATGCCATTTCAGATGACCAGACAAATGATCCCCGCGGGAGAGATCAGCCGACGAACCCAGAAATGAGTTTGCCGGCTGACGCCGAAGGAGCAAGCACCCCGCAAACTCTCAGGCCCATGGACCGCGGGGGGATGTCACTCTGGAAAGCAAGTGCGATCACACATGGGTTCCGACCGGTTCGGTGGGTCCCATAAACGCACTTCACCGAAGGGGCTAAGTTTCGCCATGTGCCAGGCCCCAGGGGCAGCACAGATCGTATAGGCGAAACGAACTCTCTCAGGTCCGACGACAGAATGGGGGCGGTGGAATCCACAGATATTCATAGGTGGATGCCGCGCCGAATTTTGTTGGAGGATCGGATGAACAATCCATCTGATACGACTACGGGTGATGAAACTGGGTCTATGTTGACCACGCCGCTGCATGCCTTGCAGGTGGCGCTAGGGGGCAAAATGGTGCCCTTTGCCGGCTATGAAATGGCGGTCAGCTTCCCCCTTGGCGTTATGGGGGAGCATAACCACACCCGGGCCAGGGCCGGTCTGTTTGATGTCTCTCACATGGGGCAGGTGCGTCTGCACGGCGACAACGCTGCAACAGCGCTTGAAAGCCTGTTGCCCGGTGATATTCAGGGGTTGGCACCCGGTGCCATGCGCTATAGCCAGCTGACCAACGATCAGGGCGGCATCATTGATGACCTGATGGTGACCAATACGGGTGATCACCTGTTCCTGGTGGTCAACGGTGCCAACAAAGTTGGCGATCTTGATCACATGCAGTCGGCCCTGCCAGGCGCGATTACCATTGAACATTGCACAGAGCACGCCCTCCTGGCTCTGCAGGGCCCCGCTGCCGTATCCGTCATGGCCCGGTTGGCACCGGGTGTGGAGGCGCTGGTCTTTATGACGGCCATGGCCGTGACCATTGGGGGGGCGGACTGTTATGTCTCCCGCTCCGGCTACACGGGCGAGGACGGCTTTGAAATTTCCGTGCCCAATAGTGCGGCAGAGAACGTGGCCCGCGCCTTGTTGGCAGAGGATGAGGTGGAGGCGATTGGCCTTGGGGCCCGGGACAGCCTGCGGTTGGAGGCGGGTTTATGCCTGCACGGCCATGATATTGACACCACGACAACGCCGATTGAGGCGGCCTTGAACTGGTCGGTCCCGAAACGCCGCCGACAGGATGGCGGCTTCCCCGGCGCGGATGTGATCCAGGCCCAGCTTCGGGATGGCCCGGCCCGTAAGCGGGTTGGCATCCTGCCTGACGGGCGGGCCCCGGCGCGGGAAGGTACAATTATTCAAGATGCGAACGGCGTTGATATTGGTGCCGTTACCTCCGGTGGCTTCGGTCCCAGCCTGGGTGGACCCCTGGCCATGGGCTATGTCGTGGCAGAACATGCCACCTTGGGCCAGACTGGCACGGACAGCGCCCTGGGCCTGGTGGTGCGCGGCAAATCTTTACCGGCCCGTGTGGCCAAAATGCCTTTTGTGCCTGCGGGCTATTTCCGCGGCCAGAGCAATTAAATTGCTCGAATTTTGAGAGTCGGAGCAATTACAAGTCGGAAAAGCTCCAGGTGAGTTAATACGGATTTTTTGAG
>JAPKBD010000115.1 GCA_028824965.1 Alphaproteobacteria bacterium
ACCTCATCGGCGTTATCTGGGTCAGCCCCTTGTTCTATTTAGCTGCGGTTGCCGTATTCTTTGCCACGCCACCGGATACGAGCCAGCTTCTTATCATTTCAAATAGCATCCGATACGGACTTTCTCGGAGTATCTTTACGATAGCGGGCGACTTGACCGCCAATTGCCTGCAAATGACGGCTGCAGCTTTTGGCCTTGCTGCCATTATTGCGACGTCGGCAAGTGCATTCATTTGGATCAAATGGATAGGCGTTGGCTATCTGGTGTGGATCGGCTTGCAACTGATGTTTTCCAAAGATCAAGGTGATAAGGTGTCTGCGAACAAATCCGGCACCTCGTATCGCCTGTTTCGTCAGGGTTTTTTCACCTCGATGGCCAACCCTTTTGCTGTCGCGTTTTTTGGTGCGCTTTTCCCGCAATTTATTGACCCTGCCCTGCCGATCTTACCTCAGCTTTTCATGTTAGGTTTCACGTATATAGTCGTGGACAGAGCAACTCTCCTCTTATGGGGTTGTTTGGGGGTACGTGCCGCGACAGCCTTGAAACAATATTCGTTTAGCCTGATCAACAAAATCTGCGGCGGTTTGATGATCGCGGCTGCGGGACTGTTCGCCTCGAAGGACTTTCAGCTACAGAAATAGGTTGAGGCAAAGGAGGCCATGGCGATGAAAGATCTGATACGCGCATTGCTGA
The DNA here is from genome assembly GCA_028824965.1 of Alphaproteobacteria bacterium. Lineage (GTDB taxonomy): Bacteria > Pseudomonadota > Alphaproteobacteria. The sequence goes on from JAPKBD010000115.1 coordinate 694, forward strand.
AAAGTATCGAGACTGCTGATCCAGGACCAATTGCTGTGGTCAATGAAGAAAAGTACGTTCAGCACAATCCACAAACACAAGAAGGGAGCGAGGGGTTGGCGACCTTGTTCCAACGATTATCCGAAACTTCGCCTCGGGTGAACATCGTGCGGGCCTTCGAGGACGGTGATTTTGTCTTTGCGCATACCGAATACGATTTTTCGCGCAGAAACATCGGGTTTGAGGTATTCCGTTTTGAAAACGGTCGGGCGGTGGAGCACTGGGATAATATTCAGGCGAGGCTTGGGCCTAATCAATCAGGTCATAGTATGGTGGACGGGCCGACCGAAGCCGTTGACCAAGAACTGACGGAAAACAACCGGGCATTCGTGAGAGCGTTTGTTGAGACTGTTCTTGTGGACGGCCAACTTGGCCAATTGACGGACTATATCGACGACGGCAAATACGTTGAGTATAATCCGCGCCTTGCAGATGGTGCGTCAGCTTTACGTGGCGCGTTTGAGGGTGCGGACAATGGTCTTAGGCATATAGATTATCAGCGGGTCCATCGGGTTTTAGCAGAAGGCAATTTCGTGCTTTCTATCAGCGAGGGTGAATTTAAAGGCACACATTCCGCCTTCTATGACCTCTTTCGCGTTGACCGTGGAAAACTGGTGGAGCATTGGGACACGACCGAAAAAATCGCGCCTCAAAGTGAATGGAAAAACAGTAACGGTAAATTCTGAGGCCGGCGATTAAATGTATCGCGCGCCAGCACCCGGCCCCTCAATTTAGATTGCCTTTGTACCTATGATGTAGGTTCCGCCAGTCGCTCCAACGGTTGGTCGGAGATGGGCCAATGCAGGGCGGCGGCGGTCAGGCCCAGGCCCGCGGATATTGCCCACATCAGATCGTAGGAGCCGGTGGCGTCATAGATCAGACCGCCCAGCCAGGCCCCTGCAAAGCCGCCGATCTGATGGGTCATGAAGACCACGCCGAACAGCATGGAGAAATGCCGGGTGCCGAACACCTGCGCCACAATGCCGGAAGTCAACGGCACAGTGGCCAACCAGAACAGGCCCAGGGCAGCACCGAATATGATGGCCGTAGTATCGTTGATCGGGACCAATAGGATGATCGTCATCAATATGGCGCGCATGCCATAGATCAGGGTCAGGACATTCTTTTTGCGGAAGCGATCCCCCGCTGCACCAAAGGCATAGGCACCGATCACGTTGAACAATCCGATCACGCCCATGGCATAGGCCGCTGCGGTGACGGAGACATCGTTGTCCGCCAGATAGGCCGGAAAATGCGTCGCGATAAATGTGACGTGGAAACCGCAGACGAAAAATCCCAATGACAAAAGCAAATAGCCTGAATGGCCGCGGGCCTCACGCACCGCCTCTCGCAACGATTGTGCGGCACCGGCACCAACTGCCGCGGCCTTCACCCGCAAACCGACGGAGAGGAAGGGGATAGCGGCCATAAGCAGCGCCATGATGACCAACGTTTCCCGCCAGCCAAAGGCATCAAGCAGGCCCTGAATGCCGGGTATGAAGAAAAACATCCCCACAGACCCCGCCGCGATCACCGTACCAAAGACCACGCCCCGGCGTTCATTGGACACCACCTTTCCCAACGCACCCAGGACGATGACCTGGCTGGCACCTGCCAGACCAAGGCCGACCAGCAGGCCGAGGGAGAGGTAAAGATCAAAGATCGTTGCCGCCAAGCTTAACAGCCACAGGCCAATGCCATAGAAAACAGCGCCCACAACAATGACCTTCACCGCGCCATAACGGTCCGCGAACATCCCGAATATGGGCTGGGCGACGCCGTACAACAATGTTTGCGAGGCGATAACCAGGCCAAAGACCTGGCGGCCCACTTCGAGGTCCATGGAGATCGGGCGCAGAAAGACGCCAAAGGTGAGGCGTAGGCCGTTGCTGACCAGCATGATCAGCACGCCGCAAATCAGCATGATCCATATTTGTCGGTTCATAGTTTGTGTCCAGCTAAATAGGGTTTTCTATATGAGAGATTTTATACTGCCTCGGCGTCGATCAGAATACCGGCCAGGACCGCAGGCTCATCACCTTTGTTGACCCAGGCATGGTTGGTGCCCCGTTGAATGACCACATCCATCGGCACCATGTCCACCTCTCCGTCATCCAGGATCAGGGTGACCTGGCCGGACAACAGGATGATGTAATCCACAGTGTCTGTTTTATGCATGCCCGCCTGGGTGGAGGCGCTGTCGTGGGCACCTGTCGCGCCCATTTTTTCAAAGTTCGCGGCATCCCGCCGGGTGCGCTCCTCCACCGACATTTCCGCATCCCAAGCAGCGGGCCTGATTTGGAAATAGCGAAAGACGCTGCCCTGGGCTGGCGGTGACAGGATGACTTGGGTATCGGCGGCATCGTCGTTGCCTGCGTTGCTGGCCGGTGTGGCCGTAGTGCGCCACAAATCCGTCAAGCCGCGCTGTTCCTGTTCCGGGTTCTCCAAAACATGGGGGGATGGCCCATCGCTTAGAATAATAGATTTTCCCGTTTCATCATGGCCGGTCACAATCCGGCGAACCTGTCGTAACATCGCGCACCTCCTCCAAAGTTCCAGAGCCTAGAGTCGCACGAAATCAGGATTTCAGACACAAAAAAAGCCCCGTACGCCAGCCAGCGTCACGGGGCTTTTCTGATTTTTTCCAATGGGGCGTGGTCACTGCGATTCTCATCTTTACCAGTGGACCGTCCCCATCTCTCGACCACGAGATCGAGATTTGGGTCATTGCAAATGGTCAGGTGGCGTAGTCTTCAATCGCCTCTCCCATAAAGTAACGATACAAAAACACTAAAACATTATGTCAAATATAACAAGCTACAATGACAAAATTTTGGTGCGATTTAGGCTGCAATCCCCACGCCATAGGGCCGCTGAAAAAAAACAACGCCTGCGGGGGCCATAAATAGATGCAGAACGATCAGGTCTTTCTTTTTGCAAAATCAGGCGCTCGCACGTGTTTGTGGTGTATGCCGGATGCTTAGACTATGTTGCTGTGCGAAGTATCGAGTTAGAGCACGAAATTTTTTATGCACGATTCAAGACCTGACCCCAAAATTTGCGCCGAGTATTTGGCGGAGCGGACTTATATCGGCGATTGACTTAATATTCACCGTGATATTTTGGCGGTAATATTCCATCTATTTACCGGCATTGTCTATCTCGCGCTCTTTAGAATATCCCTCCGGCAATACAATATTGCCCTGCTTGGCCCTGTCGTGGCGTTTATTTTGTTTATTCCGGCAATCCTAATGTTTGGACTGGCCGATGTTATACCGCCCGAGATCGAACATGGTTTTGAGTTTCAAAGATATTTCAAAATGTATGACTTCGACGACCCGAATTCGCCGCGCTTTTTCGATGTACATTTTTGGATGGGACTATTCAACGCCGCCCTGGGAAGGACCGCTATCTTAGTGAATTCAGATCGTATTACAGAATTTGGACGAGAGCATATTGTTGTCGCAACACCGGTTCTATTTATTGTCTTTCTGCTTTTCCTTTGGGCAAGATCATTTTACCTCTCTATGAATCTATTTAGACTAGTTGTTGCTGTTTCAGCCATTCGAAGTGCGGCAGAAAATCGTCTGTCGATTACCCTTAGGCCGGTTCGTTATTTATCCATGTTCGCCGCGCTGATTACTGCAACAATCCTCATTGGCACCTGGATTTTAATTGCGATTATGATCGAATACGCTCGCCGGTTTTCGTACTAGACCCAATAGCATTGGGTACACGTCTTCATGCAGCAGGAAACAGGGGTCAGGTCTTTCTTTTTGCACGGACGCCAGCGTCAGGTTCTGGCGCATCCCCGACGTATGGACTATCCGTTGGTGCAGTCTATTCTGTCACCGCACGAAGAAATCGCCCATATGCAAAATACAAGATCTGACTCCAAGCTTCTGCGCGATAGGGTAGTTAATCGGACGGATTTTCAAACTGATGCTCTACCAATCGCCCCGACTTTCAAGACCTACCATTGAATAACCTGGCCGTCGTAATTGCGGAAGCCGCCGTTGTCGGCAGCGCTTAGGCCCGCGATAACCTGGCGAATGCCGCCGGCGCTTTCCTCTGCCGATATATCAGCAGAGGAACCACCCATGTCCGTGCGGACCCAGCCGGGGTGGAAGGATGTGGTGATCACGCCCTGGCTGCCCAGATCATTGGCGACAACCTTCATCACCATGTTGACGGCTGCCTTGGATGATCGGTAGACGATGGAATTGTCCGCCTTCGTCTCCCCGATCGAGCCCATGCGCGACGATATGGTGATCAGCTTTTTCTGGGTGGAAGCCGCGACGTTATCGGCGAAGGCCTCAACCATACGCATGGGGCCCATGACGTTGGTTACCATGGCCGCCCCCCAGGCATCATAGTCGATGTTGCCGCGTGTGGCGCTGCGCTGGCCCATGATGCCGGCGTTGTTCAACAAGACATCAAAGGGTTGCTCACCCAATTCGGCCTTTAGGGCGGCGACGGATGCGTCCTGGTCCACATCCAATTGATGAACGGTGACACGGCCATTGGAGTTGGCGGCGATGTCGTTGAGTTCGCCCGCTTGCCCAGGTGTGCGGCAGCAGGCGAAGATGCGCCAGCCATCGGCGTTGTACTGAGAAACAAATTCCAGTCCAATGCCGCGGGAGGCGCCTGTGATCATGATGGTTTGCATGGGCCGATCCTAGACCATTTTACAAGGCCGGGAAACCAAACTGACACAGTATTTCATTTGGACACTTGGCCCTTCACGGTCGCGACGGCGACCCGGCGCTTATGTGCCGCACTCGCGTAGCGGTGCGCGCTTGCGCACAAGCGTGAGCGCCTAGAGGAAGCGGCGATAGACCTTATTGGCGACCACGGGCAGCATGTACATGGGCAGCTGCGCCAGGGCGAAAAAAATCACCACCTCCATCTCTGCCCGGTCGGCCAGCACGGCCAAGATCAGGGCCATGTTGCAATTGCCCGCCATGTGCCCGGCTGTAAAGGCGATCTTTCGCCCGGCGGGCAAGAACACCAACGCGCCGACGACCTGCAAGCCCGCGTTGGCGACGAAGGCGGCAGCGATAGTCAACAGGACATAGCCGGGACGGACAAAGAAGAAATCCGTCACCCCGGCCATAATGGCGATAGCGATCACGCCCAGGCCCACCACCATCAAACCGTCAATTTGGCTGGTGTGTCGCGCCAGGGACGCTGGCGTCATCAACCAGCGTTTAGTCACAATGGCCAGAACGAACGCGCCGCCGATCATCGCACCCAGACGGCCCATGAATTCCGGCAAACTGATCTGCAAATCCAAGCCCAACAGATACAACGCCATCACCGGCAAGGTGAACGGCAGCAGAATATGGTTGAGCACGACAACGGCCATGGCAAAGGCTGCGTCCAGGCCCAGGATCAGCGCGAATGTGGTAGCAGACGTTATGGGCGCAGAGGCAGCCATCAACACCAAACCGGCGGCCAACCCTGGCGGCAGCCCCAGGGCCCAGACGATCCCCGCCATGGCGATTGGACATACAAATAGGGCAAAGCCGGTGAAGAGCAGCAACAACGTTGGGCGGCGCAGATATTTGGTAACGTCGCTGAAGTCCAGGCGGATCAAGGCCAGCACAAGATTGATGAAAATCGCCGGCGCCAGGGCCGGGCGCATGAAGTCCGCCAAGGGTGGCAGCAACAAGCCAGTCAAAACGCCAATGGCCAAAAACTTCGTGGCGTGACGGGCCATGAAGGTGAGGCATTGGGATAACGTATTCATCTAACGCTCTTAGCGACCGAGGGCAACGAGAACGCAGCCGGGCACGACGATCAAAACCGCCAGCAGGCTATTGCGGGTAATGGTCTCCTGGCGCACCAAAAAGACGCTTAACAACATGGTCAGAAATGGTGAGGCGGACACCAGCGGTATCACCACGATCACATCGCCCAATTGCAACGCGGTGTTTAGGCTGTAGACGGAGACACCATTGATCACGCCCGCCAAGGCGAACCAGCCGGTACCATGGGCCTTGCCGATCTTCGGCAAGGTACGACGCCGCGCACAAAAGAAACTCAACGCGATGATCAGGGAGACGGAGAAACTGACCAGCCCGGCAAAATAGGGGCTGGGTAGATCCAGCATGGCGAACTTTGTCATGGCATCGCCTGCGGCCCGGATGAAGGCTGCGGCCAGGGGCAGTAACAGCGCCCACATTGGCCATGTGGCTTTCGCACCGCCCCGGCCACCTTGCGCCAACAAAACGGACCCACCCACAATGGCAATCGTCCCTATGACGATGGGCAGGGTCAAATGTTCGCCCAGAATAAACACCCCAAAGGCCGCCCCAAATAATGGCGAGGTGGCGGCCAGGGTTGAGGTTGGCGTGGGACCCAGATAGTGCACGCTTAATAAAGATGCGTTGGCGGAGAGGAACGGTTTGAACAACCCGATGGCGGCAAAGATTAAGGCGGCGGGGGTGAACCAAAACCAGCTCTCCACCAACCAAGGCGCCAACAACCAATAGCAGCTGACGGTGGCAGCGATCTGCACCACGGATCCAGTTTCAGAATCCGTATAACGCAAGCCCCGATGTAGGATCTGGATGGAGACGGCAAACAACATCGCCGACGTTAAGGCCAGCAGGATAGGCGCTAGGTTCTGCAATATCGTGCTTTCGCGGCTAAGTCGGTCATGGTTACAGGGAGGCGGCTGCCCGGGCGGCCTGATCGTACAGGCCCGAGAGGACACGCAGCAGACGCGCTGCTTCGCCAATTTCCTGGTTATCTTGACCCAGGGCGGCGTGGCTGGCAATCAAGCAATCTTCGCGAATGTCCCGATAACGCTGGCAAGCGTCCCGGCCGTCGTTCGTGGTGGCATAGAAGGTTTCCTTGCCCCGGCGGTTGCCCACTACCAAATTAAGCTTAGCCAGTTTCTTGAGGGCATAGTTCACCACGTGGCTGTCTTCGATATTCAACAGGAAACATACGTCGGAGAGGCGCTTTTCCCGCTCCCGATGACTAACCAGATGCAGCACCAGCACGTCCAGCGCGCCCAGACCCTCCTGCCCGGCAGCGGCCATACAGCGCACGATCCAACGGTGATAGGCGTTGACCGCCATGTTCATGCCGAATTCAAACTCGCTTAATTCCGCCGCCTGTTCCGAGACCAGATGGGCCGAAGATACGATGGGCCGACTGCCGGCTTCACCGCTCATGATGATGCATCCTCCACCTTCCCGTAGGCCCCACTCGTAGGCGTCTGAATGACAAAGACGTCCTCAGCCTCCATTTCGGCACTATCGCAACCGGACAGCTCCTCATGGCTGCCATCAGCGCGGATCACCCAACAACGCCCAGGCTCTCCATCCCCGCCGCCCGCGATACCGTGGGGTGCCACCAGCCGGCGACACGACAGGATGGAGGCGGTCATGGGGCGCAGGAAGCGGATACAACGCAAAGTGCCCGCACCGCCATTGAAGGCACCGCGCCCGCCCGAATTGCGCCGGATCGAGAAACTGTCCAGCATGACCGGGAACCGCCATTCCAGGATTTCCGGATCCGTCAGCCGCGAATTGGTCATATGAGCATGAACGCCGTCGGTGCCATGAAAGCCAGGTCCAGCAGGCGTTCCCGCACAAATAGTTTCGTAATATTGCAACTCATCATCACCAAAGGTGAAGTTGTTCATAGTGCCCTGGCAAGCCGCCAGACGGCCCAACGCGCCATACAGACAATCAACAATATTCTGCGACGTCTCCACATTGCCGGCAACGACCGCCGCCGGATATTTCGGGTTCAACATACAATCATCGGGGATCAACAGCTCAATCGGCTTCAGACAGCCGGCATTCAAGGGGATGTCATTGTCCACCAATGAGCGGAAGACATACAGCACCGCAGATCGGCTGACAGCAGTGGGCGCATTGAAGTTTGTTTCCAACTGTTTCGAGGTGCCGGTAAAATCGATCTTTGCCGTCCGTTCAGCATGATTGACGGAGACTGCGACTTTGATGATGGAACCATCATCCAACGGGCATTCGAAACTGCCTGATTGCAGGCCGTCGATAACTCGGCGCACGGATTCCTCCGCATTGTCCTGCACATGATCCATATAGGCATGCACAACGTCCAAACCAAAATGATCCACCACCCGGCGCAGTTCCTGCACGCCGGTTTCACAGGCCGCAATCTGCGCCTTCAGGTCAGCGATGTTGCTGTCCGGGTTGCGGGAGGGATAAGGACCGCTGGCCAACACCTCACGGATTTTCGCCTCCAGAAAACGGCCCTGATCCACCAACTTGATGTTATCGATCAAAATGCCTTCTTCTTCTACATTACGGCTGTAGGGGGGCATGGAGCCGGGGCTGATGCCGCCGATCTCCGCATGATGGCCGCGGGAGGCGACATAGAATAGAACCATGGCGTCCGCGCCCAGATCATCATCATCGAACACCGGCGTAATGACCGTCACGTCCGGCAAATGGGTGCCGCCGTTGTAGGGCGCATTCAAAACAAAGACATCGCCTGGAAGCATCACGGCGCCATGAACACGGTTCACCGCCTTGGTGGAATCGTCCATACTGCCAAGATGCACGGGGATATGCGGGGCGTTGGCAATCAAATCCCCTTCGTTGTCGAATACCGCGCAGGAGAAATCCAGCCGCTCCTTAATATTGACGGAATTGGTGGTCTTTTGCAGCACCAGGCCCATTTGCTCTGCCGCCGACATGAACAGATTGTTGAAAATCTCCAACATCACCGGGTCTACGTTTGTGCCGATAGCCACACGTTTTGGTAACGGCGTAATGCGGCTGAGGATCATATGACCCACGTCCGTCAATTCCGCCTGCCAGCCAGGCTCTATCACCGTTGTGGCTGTATCTTCGCGCAAAACTGCCGGGCCGGAGACCTTATCGCCGGGGCGCAGATCATTGCGGTCGATGACCGGGGCATCATGGTATGCACCCGCCATATAGACCTGAACGTTTGCGAGGGGGGGAATGGTATCCACGCGCCCGCCTTCACCCAATTCAAGAGGTGCGTCGATGGCTGGTTCACCAGCACCCACAGCCTCAATCGAAACAGCCTCAACCACGTGGGCTTTCGTCTCATCCATAAAGCCGAACTGTTGACGATGGGCGTCTTCAAACGCTGCAACAATCGTTGCCCGGTCGGCGAAGTCCACCACAAGGGCGGTGTCCGTACCCTGATAGCGTACGTGCACTTTGCGCAGGACCGTTATGCGGTCATCTTCGATTTCCTGGCCATGCAGTTCCGCCAGGCCTTCTGCCGCCAATTCATCCAATGCCGCCGCCAACTGGGGCATGGCAGCATCGTCCAATACTTCTTCCACCGCACGCTCCCGCATGGCGCGGACATCGGCCAGCCCCATACCATAGGCAGACAACACGCCGGCTAGAGGATGGACAAAGACCTTTTTCATGGCCAAAGCATCGGCCACCAGACAGGCATGTTGCCCGCCCGCTCCGCCGAAACAGCTAAGGACATACTCAGACACGTCATAACCGCGCTGGATCGAAATTTTCTTGATGGCATTGGCCATGTTCTCCACGGCGATGGTCAAATAACCCTCCGCAATGGCCTCCACCGTCATGGCATCCCGGCCAGATGCGGTGATCTCTGCCGCCAGGACAGCGAATTTCTCGGCCACTGCATCCCGGTTCAAGGCCTCATCACCGTTGGGCCCAAAGACTTTGGGGAAGAAATCCGGGATCAACTTGCCCAACATCACATTGCAGTCCGTGACCGCTAGGGGCCCGCCCCGGCGATAACAGGCGGGGCCTGGATTGGCGCCAGCAGAATCCGGCCCAACCGTAAACCGGGAGCCATCGTAGTGCAGGATCGACCCACCACCCGCTGCGACCGTGTGGATATGCATCATGGGCGCGCGCATACGAATGCCCGCGACTTCACTTTCAAAAGCGCGCTCGAAAGTCCCTGCATAGTGGGAGACATCCGTCGATGTGCCGCCCATATCAAAGCCGATGATTTTTTCAAAACCGGCCATGGCCGTGGTGCGTACTGCGCCAACGACGCCGCCCGCGGGGCCGGACAAGATACAGTCCTTGCCCTGGAACAGGCTGGCATCCGTCAAACCGCCATTGGATTGCATGAACATCAGTCGGGCATCACCCAGCTCGGCTGCGACCCGGTCCACATAGCGGCGCAGGATCGGCGAAAGGTAGGCATCAACGACAGTTGTGTCGCCGCGCCCGACAACCTTCATCAAAGGGCTGACTTCGTGGGAGACTGAGATTTGTGTGAAACCAATGTCTTTGGCCACCTCCGCCACCGCCTTTTCATGCGCGGTATAGCGATAGCCATGCAGGAAGACGATGGCGCAGGCCCGAATGCCGCTATCATATGCAGCCTGCAGCCCGACGCGCGCACCCACCAGATCAATGGGCGTACGCTCTTCCCCCTGCGCGGTATAACGGCCCGCGACCTCCACCACATCCTCATACAGCATTTCCGGCAATTGGACGTTCAGATCAAACAGCCGTGGGCGGTTTTGATAGCCGATGCGCAGGGCGTCGTGGAAGCCTTCGTTGATCACCAGCAGGGTGCGGTCACCTTTTCGTTCCAGCAGGGCGTTTGTACCCACCGTCGTACCCATCTTCACGGCGGCAATACGCTCCGTCGGGATGGGATCGGACTTCGCCACGCCGAGAAGGTCCCTGATCCCCTGCAAAGCGGCGTCAGGGTATTGTTCCGGATTTTCGGATAACAGCTTATGGCTCAGATAGCCGCCGTCTGGATGACGGGCCACAACGTCGGTGAAAGTGCCGCCACGATCGATCCAGAAATCCCATTTTTCGGGCATAAGCTAAGTCCTTAAATTATCGTTTAATTGATGATTTATTGACACTTTATCGATAAATCATCAATTTTGCAACGGCATACTTGCCAAGTGCCGTTCGGGGTCGTAAGGGTAAAAGTCCGCACATGAGGGATGAAGGCGGCATGAGTGTATGGAATAGAATTGTTCGTGGTGTCGGCGGTGCCTTGGATGGGCCGCTGGGTAACCTGCTGGGCGGAATAGCTGAGCAGGCAGCGGACACGTTACGCAATATTACGGGCGAGTTCACCAGTGAAAATGGCGATGGCACCAAGCAGGTCGCGTTCACCATCGGGGTAATTGCCCTGGGCGCGAAAATGGCCAAGGCCGACGGCCAGGTGACCCGGGACGAGGTTGAGGCCTTTAAGCATGTCTTCAAGATTTCGCCGGAGGATATGAAGAACGTCTCTCGGGTGTTTAATCTGGCGCGCCAGGACGTTGCAGGCTTTGAGGCCTATGCGGGACAGATCG
>JAPKBD010000116.1 GCA_028824965.1 Alphaproteobacteria bacterium
CGATCATGGTGGAGGGGGAGCGGGTGAAGCTATACCAAATATCGCTGTCCCGGGCGCGCAGGAACAGGTCGATAACCTTGTCCTTAAAGTTCAGGTCGTGGACAGTGCCACCGCCGTTACTGTTACGATCAACCATGGCCGCCCCCGCCCCCCGTGTCTACCCGCAGGCGCGGATCAACAGCGTAGTACAGCAAATCGACGATCAGGTTTATGATCACAAAGAACAGCGCGATGAGGCACAGATAAGCGGCCATGACCGGAATATCTACATCCGCGACAGCCTCGATAAACATCTTACCCATACCGGGCCATTGAAAGACGCTTTCGGTGATGATGGCAAAGGCGATGACGGCGCCAAGTTGCAGCCCGGTGATGGTGATCACCGGCACCAGGGTGTTCTTTAGGGCGTGGCCGAAATTCACGGCCCGGTTGCTCAAGCCACGGGCGCGGGCGAATTTAATATAGTCCGTGCGCAGAACCTCCAGCATCTCTGATCGGACCAGGCGCATGATCAATGTCATTTGAAACAGCGCCAGGGTGATCGACGGCATGATCAAAGCCTTTAGCCCGGACACGGTCAACAAGCCGGTGGTCCAGGTGCCAATGGCGACGACTTCGCCACGGCCAAAGGTCGGCAGCCAGCGCAACATGACGCCGAAAAACAGGATCAACATGATGCCGATCAGAAATGTCGGCAGAGATATGCCAATGAGCGAGGCGCTCATAAATATCTTGGCCAGCAGGCCATTGCGCCGCAAACCGGTATAGACCCCCATGGGCACGCCGATAAACAACGCCATGAGCACGGAGATGATGGACAGCTCCAACGTCGCGGGCATCCGCTCTATCAACATGTCCTTTACGGGGCGGCGGTGCATGTAGGAATAGCCGAAATCACCCTTGGCCGTGTTGATGACATAGCGCCCGAATTGAACCATAAACGGATCATTCAGCCCAAGGGTTTCGCGCAGATGTTGCCGCTCTTGCAAGGTGGTTTCCTGACCCACCAGATTATTGATGGGATCGCCCACATAGCGGAACAGACCGAACGCGATCATCGCGACCGTCAGCATGACCAGGATCGATTGCAGCAAGCGCCGAATAATAAAGGCAAACATATAAGTTTTATTTCAATTCTGAAAAAGAATGGAGCGGCCCAATTTGTTAATTGGGCCGCTCCAATAATTTCACATCATCGCGTTATTTTACGACGACGTAGCGTAGATCAAGAACGTTGTCGGGCCGTTGATTAACGGTGACCCGGTCAGATACGCCCCAGGATAGAGGTTGCTGATGCAAAGGAATGTGACCCACTTCGTCCTGATGGATCTTGAATACTTCCTTGATCATGGTCGCCCGTTTGCCCTGGTCTGTCTCCGACTCAATCATCGGTGCCAGTTTATGAATGCGCTCGTTGCAATAGCCACCCAGGTTGAACAGGCCACGGCCTTTTTCTTTGGTACGGCAAGCGATTAAAGGCTCAATTGCCTGGTGCGCATCCATGGTACCCGGCGTCCAACCCAACAGGTAGAACGAGGTGTCATAGTTGTTTTGCGAAAGAACCTTGCCGAAATATTTCGACTTGGTCTGCGCCAGGACTTTCACTTTCACGCCAACCCGCGCCAACATGGCGGCCGCTGCCTGACAAATCTTCTCGTCATTGACATAGCGGTCATTGGGACAATCCATGGTTACTTCAAAGCCGTTCGGATAGCCCGCATCAGCCAGAAGTTTTTTCGACATGTCCGTGTCATAGGCCCAATGTGCATTCAGCTCGGACGCAAAACCGCCGATCTGCGGTGCCACCATCAAGCCGGCGGGAACGGAAGAACCGCGCATCACCTTTTGCTTGATAGCGTCTACATTGATGGCATGGGCGAAGGCCTTGCGCACCCGAACATCTTTGAAGGGGTTCTTGCCCTTGATGTTGGAATACAGCAATTCGTCACGCACTTGATCAAAGCCCAAGAAGATCGTCCGGGCCTCGGGTCCGGCCAAAGGTTGGACGCCGGGGGCATCTTTCAGACGCTTCCAATCCTGAACCGGAACCGGATAGGCCAGGTCCAACTCACCCGACAAAAGAGCTGCCACGCGGGTCGCATCCTGAGAAATCGGCGTAAAGGTCGCATTAGAGACATTGGAGGGTACATTCTTCCAATAGCCGTCAAAACGCTTCAACATGGTTTTCACACCCGCGGCATGTTGGGTCACCATAAATGGCCCGGTACCGTTGGCGTTCAGGTTGGCAAAGTTACCTTCTTCGCCACCCTTCAGGTTGGTCGCGGATGTCGTCTTGTGCTCTATGGACCATTCCTTGTCCATGACGTACAGGATCAACAGGCTGCGCGGCAGGATCGGGTTCGGGTTCGGCGTGATGATGTCAAACGTCATCTCGTCGATTTTTTTGATTTCCTTGATCTTACCAGCCGGGACTTTCATGTCCGAGCCTTCGGTCTTGGCACGCTCCCAGCTGAAGATGAAATCATCAGCCGTCAGATCATTGCCGTTGTGGAATTTTACGCCCGCCCGCATCTTCACCCGCCAGGTATTCGGCCCGGTCTGCTCGAAGCTTTCGGCCAAGGCCGGAACAACATTCATATTGTCATCATAGGCAATCAGCGGCTCGTAAATATTGCCGTGAAAACCAATGGTGAATGTTTCAAACAGGCCATGTGGGTCCAACGAGTTCAGGTTGCCTTGGAAGGCCCATTTAAAGTCTTTCGCACCGACGCTGGGTGCTGCCAGTGCCGTGGCCGCAGCCAACGCACCAGCGATAACAGTCGATTTCCATCGCATTGTCATTATCTCCCCGATAAACAAAGGTTTTTTAAATTCTATGTCGTCTTTTTACTCTGCGTTGCCCGACCGCAAACAAGCGGTCAAGCGACTTAGGTACAGCATATCCAAAAAATACCACTCGACACAATGATCTGTTTCGGCACCAGTTTTGGCATCTGTTTCAAGTGGCTGAAATCAACGTGCGTTGCGAAATCCATTTGTGATGGGATAGCGGCGATCGCGGCCAAAATTACGGGCTGTCAATTTGACGCCAGGGGGGGCTTGGCGGCGCTTGTATTCCGCCAAATACAACAAATGCTCTATACGCCGGACGACGTCGCGCTCATGGCCCCGGGCGACAATATCGTCGAAGGCCATTTCGTCTTCCACCAGACAGCGCAGAATATCGTCCAACGCTTCGTAGGGCGGCAGGCTGTCCTCGTCCTTTTGATCCGGGCGCAGTTCAGCCGATGGCGGCTTGGTGATAGTGTTCTCCGGGATCACCCGGCCATCGGGGCCCAACGCGCCTTCGGGGCGTTGTTGGTTGCGCCAGTGCGATAGCTCAAAGGCGGTGATCTTGTAGACGTCTTTAAGGACGGAAAAGCCGCCGCACATATCGCCGTAGATGGTGGCATAGCCGACCGACATCTCTGACTTGTTGCCTGTTGTCAGAACCATGTGGCCGAATTTGTTGGAGATTGCCATCAGTGCCACGCCACGGGCGCGGGACTGCACATTCTCTTCCGTGGTGTCAGGCTCCCGCCCCTCGAACAATTCCGCCAACATGGTTTCGTAGGCTACGACCGCCGGCTCAATCGTCACCTTGTCCAGCTTGCATTCCAATAGTTCGGCGCAGGCGATGGCGTCCGCCAGACTGTGATCAGAGGAATATTTCGACGGCAGCATAATGCACCAGACCCGATCCGGGCCCAGGGCATCCACGGCCACGGCTGCACTAAGGGCTGAATCGATACCGCCTGACAACCCCAACACCACGCCGGGAAAACGGTTCTTGTTCACATAGTCCCGTAGCCCCAGGGTCATGGTGCGATACAGTGCGCCCAATCCTTCGTGCGGTGCCGAGCGCGGGCCTTCATCGCAGACCCAGCTGTCTGCATCTTCATCCCGACGCCAGGTCGTGACGACCATGCCGCTTTCGAACGTGGGCATCTGCACAGCCAGGGCATAGTTGCCGTTGATAACGAAACTGCCACCATCGAATACCAGTTCATCCTGGCCGCCAACTTGATTGACATAGACCAGGGGCAGGTGGGTTTCCGTGACCCGGGCGACGGCATGGTTCAGGCGGACATCAAATTTGCCGTCTTCGAACGGGGAACCATTCGGCACGATCAGAATTTCCGCACCGGTTTCCTCCAGACACTCACAGACATCAGGCGTCCAGATATCCTCGCAAATGGGAACGCCCAAGCGGACGCCGCGAAAATTGACGGGTCCGGGCATGGGGCCAGGGGCAAAAACACGCTTTTCATCAAAGACGCCGTAATTGGGAAGATCATGTTTGTAGCGCGCCGCGACAACTTCGCCGCCATCCAACAGCAACACCGCGTTATACAACAGACCATCGTCAAGCCAGGGTGCTGTTACCAACAGGCCGGGCCCGCCGTCAGACGTTTCAGCCGCCAGATCCGCCACAGCATCGGCAATGGTATCTTGAAACGCGCGCTTAAGCACCAGGTCCTCGGGCGGGTAGCCGCACAGGACCAATTCGCCAAAGGTGACAAGATCGGCCCCAAGGGCAGCCGCCTCGCGCCGGGCGGTGCGGATTAGGTCTGCATTCCCTGCAATATCGCCGACCGTTGGGTTGATCTGCGCCAGGGCAATTTTCAATTCATTCATCATGGCCGCTATTTAGGACGTACGCCGGAATTACTCAACGGAGATTTCTTCTGGGCCCAAATCTTATCGACTTAGGGCATCGCCGTCTTTCCACGGCGACAACTGGCCCGCATAAACCTCCGGCCCTTTACGGAAATGGGCCGCCTCTTCCAAGGTTTCCACGAACGGCATGTTGGCGGGATACAGCCGCTCCCCCCGTGGCCGGGCGCCTGATTTGGAGACGTGGCCCCACAGAGAATGGCCGACGACTTCCTCGGCAATCGCAGCCGCCTCGATTAATTTGTCCAGATCATAGCCGGTCTCAATGCCCAGCTCGTGACACAGATTGACGAAATCCTCCGTCGGCACGTGGCCTGCGGCCCGTCCGTTGCCGCAATAAGGGCAGCCGCCCATACCGCCGAGGGAGGTATCAAACTCCCGCACACCCAATTGCAATGCCTCGTAATAACTGGTCAGGGTGACGCCGCGGCTGTCGTGCAGGTGCATGTGAAAATCCGTGATTTCCGGGTAACGATCCTTGATCGCCAGCAATGTCTCCCGCACCTCGTGCGGCATGTTCCAGCCCATGGCATCCAGGAAGGATATCTTGTTCACCTTGATGCCCGCGTTGTGCCATTTGCCCACCAGCAGATCCAGCATTTCCATCCGCTGGGCCAAGGTGAATGCCCCTTCGTAGTTGGAGCCGAAGGGATTGCCCAGGCCCACGGCACCAAATTCCGCACCGGCTTCTTGAGCTGCGGCAACGGCGGCATCCACACCGGCGATCTGTTCAGCCTGGGTGCGGTTATAGTTGCGCCGCGCGAAGGTGTCGCACAACTCAACACTGATACGATGCTGTTTGCCGCGCACATCAATTTTCGGATAATAGGCATCCGCCCGCTCAAATCCTCGTTTGTTGAAAATGGCCGCCGTGTATTTGATCCCTGGTTTGGGAACGAAACGCTCGGCAATTTCATCGATACATGCCATCGACGGCGTCCATTTCGGGTGCGCGAATGACCCGATGGAGATCACCTTGGCACCAGTCTCGCCCAAGGCATCCAGCAGGCGCAGCTTTTCATCGACAGATATATCAGCGCTTTCGATCTGCAGACCTTCGCGCATGGTATCGTCGGTAATGATCACGGATTTGGGTAGCATGCTCTGATCGTTCATGGGGTGCGTCTCCTGGAAAAATAGATTGTCTTAATGTAGCAACTGCGCGACAAGGGTCAACATCGGGGAATTATAGTATATCATGGCCAAATCGGGCGTCATGCCCAGGGCGGTGCGGTGGGGAAAGTCATCAACATGATCAGTTCGGCAGGCCGTCTTGCAGCGCTTCTTTCAATATTCGTCATTCTTTTTACCTTCAACCTGTTTCATGGCGGCGTTGTATTTGCACAGACCACCAGCCAGATCTCGCACCTGCGCCCGGCCCGTGCGATTTATGATTTGCGCCTGAACAAGGACCGGGAAAGTTCCGGCATTCTAGGTGTTAAGGGCCGCATGGTGGCCGAATATATCGCCGATTGTTCCGGCTTTATCCTCAATCAAGGTTTCATTCTGCGCTTTTCCGGCAGCAGCGGCCTTGATTTCGTGAATGACCTTCAGGCCTCCCATTGGGAAAGCCGGGACGGGAATATCATCCGTTTTAACCTCTCCTCCACCATCGATGGCAAGGCGGTCGAACAGGAACAAGGCCGTGCCAATCTGGACGGTGTTGGTAAAGGAAATGCGACCTGGCACCTACCGAAACCGTTAGAGCTGGATCTGCCCACAGGCACGGCCTTTCCGGCCTTCTTTTCCCGCAAGGTCCTGGCCCATGCCCATTCAGGCAGCCGCGGTTTTGAAACCCCATTGTTCGATGGCAGTCACGAAGCGGGCTATTACCTCGTTTCCGTCTTCATTGGTGACGCAATAGCTCCCGATGCCCCTGGCCATCATAAACTGCTGGCCAAATCTCTTCCCCGCTGGCCCATCCGCATGGCCTACTACAACCGCAAAGACCACGCCAAAGGCGATGGCATCCCCGAATTCGAAATCGGCTACACCCTGTACGGCGATGGCATCACCGACAGCCTGACATTGGATTATCCGGAGTTCGGTTTGACAGGCAACTTGGTGGAAGTGGAGTATCTCGATCAGCCGAGTTGTGAGTGATGGTATCACTTGACCCTATTGCCGATGTCATTACGGGCTCTATCTAACCTTCCATAGAAATCGAATAACGCAGCTGGGGCCGGAACTCTTGTTCATATTGGCGTGCCCCCGATTCTATGGGGGCGTTCTATGGATGATATTCGTCAGTATGAGATATTGCCCGTCCATGTCTTGATGCTCAGCATCCTCGTGCTCTACTTGGGTTTTTTCCTCAATCGCAGAATTCGCTTTTTGAGCGAATATTACATCCCGCCGGCCGTTACGGGCGGGCTGCTTTGCAGCGGGGTTATCGCGGTTCTGTACAGTGTGGCGAATATTGAAGTGTCTTTTGATATGCAAATTCGCGACTTGTTGTTGTTGGTTTTTTTCAGCACCGTCGGGCTGACGGCAAAACTGAGTACACTTAAGGCCGATGGCAAGGCGCTGGCGTTATTGGTTTTTGTGGCTGCGATATTCCTGGTTTTTCAAAACATCACGGGCGTTCTTATTGCCCAACTGCTTGGTGGCCATCCGGGCTATGGCCTGATGGGGGGCAGTATCTCATTCGCGGGCGGGCATGGCACAGCGATTGCCTGGGGCGCGGAGGCGGAGAAGGCGGGCCTGCAAGGTGCCGGAGAAATAGGCATTGCCTTCGCCACATTTGGCTTGGTTGCGGGCGGTTTATTGGGCGGGCCGATTGCCCGTCGTCTTATTCTAAAGCATGACCTGGCACCAAAGCAGGATGCGAACACGGTCGCCGCCAAATCAGATACTGATAGCTATGAAAATGAGGCCGGCGAATTATTCAATATTTTAACGGTGATTTTCGTCCTGGCTGTATGTGTGGCATTTGGCGACAGTGTGAACCGTCTGCTTTTTGCAAAGGGCGTATTGCTGCCCGGCTTTTTGACATCCATGTTCGTCGGGATACTCATCACGAATTTCGCCGATATTTCGCGCATCAAAATTCATCCAACGACAATTGATAAATTTGGCGAAGTCGCGCTGAACGTCTTCCTCGCCATGAGTCTGATGAGCATGAAGCTGTGGACTTTGGCGGCGGCCGCCGGCCCAATCCTCATCGTCCTCATGGCGCAGATGCTGGTGGTCACTCTTGTGGTGGTGTTTATTGTCTTTCGTATGATGGGCAAGGACTATGACGCGTGTGTTATCTCGGCCGGTTTCGTCGGTCTGGGCCTGGGCGCGACGCCGATCGCCATTGCCAATATGAACGCTATCACGACCCGATTTGGCCCCTCAACAAAGGCCTTTCTTGTCGTCCCCTTGGTTGGTGCATTTTTATCGATATCCTGAACGCTCTTGTGATCAAGTTTTTCGTCGGCATATTGGCGTTCTGATATGTCTCAGGGGCGGGGCCGCTCAACGTAAACCGCGGCCCTTGCCGATCACCTCTGTGCCAAAGCGTTCGCGGACTTTATCCAGGGCGCGTTCGGCATCGGCGCGGCGGCCACCTTCGGGATCAGCCAGGCTTAGGGGGTCGGCCTCTATGCCGTCGACCAAGCCCGACAGGCCCACACCTAGCAGACGGTAGGCGGTGCCGTTGACCTCTGCCGCCAATAATTCCACGCAATGGTGATAGATGGTATCGGCCAGTTGGGTGGGATCGGGCAGACGGCGGCTGCGGGTCAGAATGCGGAAATCGGCGCGGCGCAGTTTCAGGTTCACGGTGGTGCCCGCCAGCTGCGCTGTCTTCATGCGCCGGGCCACGCGGTCCGCCTGCAGCCAGAGGATTTTTTTTAGTTCCTCACCATCTGCAATATCGTGATGAAAGGTTGTTTCCGATGAGATGCTTTTGGTGGGTCGGTTGGGAGAGATGTCGCGCGGATCATCGCCGCGCACGAACTGCGCCATACGCTTGCCCATGGCACCGTATTGGGCCATCAGATCATTTTCTTCCATTGTTTGCAGCTGGGCAATTGTCGTAATGCCCGCCTTGGCCAGTTTGGTCTGCAAGGCCTTACCCGCCCCCCAAATGATCGATACTGGTTGGCCGGCCAGGAATTCCACCGCCTCTGCCCGGCCAATAATGGCAAAGCCACGGGGCTTGTCCAAATCGGACGCTACCTTGGCCAGGGACTTGTTATAGGACAGCCCGATGGAGGCGTTGACGCCCGCCTCTTGTGCGATGCGGTTGACGATGGCTGCGGCGGTTGCGGCGGGCGATTGGCCGTGCAGGCGCTCCGTGCCGGTCAGGTCCATGAATGCCTCGTCCAGGGATAATGGTTCCACCAAGGGGGTGTAGTCTTTCATGATGGCCCTGATCTGATGGCCCGCTGTTGAATATTTGGCCATGTCAGGCTTGATCACCACCGCATGGGGGCATGCTTTCAGCGCCTTGAACATGGGCATGGCCGAGCGCACGCCGTAGGTGCGCGCCACATAACAGGCTGCACTAACTACGCCGCGATGGCCGCCGCCAACAATGACGGGTTTGTCGGCCAGTGATGGATCATCACGTTTTTCGACGCTGGCGTAAAAGGCATCGCAATCCAGATGGGCGATGCTCAATTCCAACAACTCAGCATGGCGCAACATGCGCGGCGAGCCGCATTTGCTGCAACGTGCGTTGGTTTCGGTACCCCTGCGCTGCTCTGGCGCGACGGCCAGGCAATCGCGGCACAGTGCCGCTATGGGGTGGTCGTCCCTAGACACCACTTGCCAGCGTTGTCTGCGCTGTCCGCGTTGTTCGGGGCCATAGCCAGGCCGCACCGCGCACACCGGATGAGTCGCCGTGTTCCGCCTGGACCAGCTTTGTCGTCAGCTGATCGGAGAAGGCGAATTCCCCCCAGAGCTTCGGCACATTGGTATACAACCGAGCGATATTCGAGACGCCACCGCCCATAACAATCACCTCCGGATCCAGGATAGAGATCACCATGCCCAGGGCCTTTGCCATGCGCCGCTCATAGCGGACCATGCACGCCTCGGCCTCGCTATCGCCTGTTGCGGCCAGCTCCGCCACCTCATGCGCCTTCATGTCCGTGCCTGACACTTCACGATAGCTACGGCTTAAACCAGGGCCCGACAGAAATGTCTCGATGCAACCCTGGCGGCCGCAATAACAATCCGGGCCTGGGCGTTCGTCGTCATCCGTCCAGGGCAGGGGGGCATGACCCCATTCCCCGGCGATCAAATTTGGGCCTTCATGCAGTTGGCCACCCAGAATAATGCCCGCGCCCGTGCCCGTGCCGATGATCACACCAAAGACAGAGTTCGCCCCCCGGGCTGCGCCATCAGAGGCCTCTGAAAGGGTAAAGCAATTGGCATCGTTGGCCAGGCGCACGGGCCGGCCCAGCGCCTCCGCCAAATCCTTGTCGAACGGTTTGCCGATCAGGCAGGTGGAGTTGGCATTCTTGACCAGGCCTGTGGCGGGCGATACGGCACCGGGTATGGCGATGCCAACGGGCACCCCAAAGGCTGCCTGTTCCTCACCCAACTCTGACAGAAGGGCGGCCAGCAGGTCGCGAATGGCCGCAACGATACCGTCATAATCACCCTGGGGCGTGGGCACGCGCTGACGGGCAATTTCTGCGCCGTCATCGCCCAAGATCAACGCCTCGATCTTGGTGCCGCCTAAATCAACGCCCAGACGCATGACTTAAAACCCGCTTTCGCTCAAACGTGCTTCGATAAATTCGCGCACGCCGGGCCAATCATCAATGCGCACGTCCGCATCTTCGGCCTGGCCCAGCAAATTGCGCAGGCGATGATCGGCAATAAAATGGATGCAGGTCACGGACCCTGCCGCCCGCGCAACGGAGGAGATGTTGTGGGGAATGTCATCAAGGAAGAAAATCGGCGCATTGTGCCGTTCCGCCAGATAGGCCATGGCCCCGCCCTTGCGGCCAATATTCGCCACCAGTGGGTAATCCATGTGATTTTTCACCAAGGCCCGGCGGCGGGCGTCTTTCTGGTCCAGGGGTACATTCGATAACACCAAGATCTGAGCCCGTTCAGAAAGGGCTACCAAGGTATCGACGGCATGGTCCACCGGCTCCATATCTTCCGTGCGTTCGGCAAAAAACTCTCCGATCAGTTTTTTGACCATTTCGGCGGAGACAGGCTCCCGTGTCACAGAATCTCGGATATTGCCGCTCAACGCAAAGGATTGCAGATCCATGAAATGCCCATTGTCGAGCAAGAAGCCTTCTAAACTGCGGACAAAGGCAAAGATAACTTCATCGGCATCGCTGACAATCAAGGGGCGGTCGGCCACCAATTCCAGTCGTTCCAATTGGCTGAGCACATCGTCGTGTAAACTATCGTCTTCCAAAATTAACTCCATTCATCATACTTATTTCCTGCCAGGCTGTGACGGGCCCGGCCGGGTTCTTCCCCCGCCATGTCAGTTGCCGTGCACATTTCCAAAAGTTCGGTCTCGTTACCAAGAAAGTAATCCAACACCCCGCCCAGCATAGCAGGGTCATCCGCGCCTGCCCGTAGTTCCGTGCTGTCGATACCGCTTAAATCCATAAATCGCTGCAGCGCATCCTCATCCCCAACCAGATATGCAAGCGCACGCAAAGCAACAATTTTCGCCTGCTCTTCATTCATGTTATGTTTTTCCCTCATTTATCATCGACCTGGCGCAATGTTTCATGCTTTGTTAACCAAGATTTGTGCAAGATTTGAAATTCCTAAACCAGATATTAACGGTCGCGATTGATATTGCATATAACACGCCTTTACATGGTTCCCGGGGGACTTGGCTGAAATGGCTAAAACTGTACTGATTGTCGAAGATAACGAACTAAACATGAAGCTCTTTCATGACCTTTTGGATGCGCATGGTTACGACACCTTGCAAACCAAGGACGGCATGGAAGCGTTAGCAATTGCGCGCGAGAAGCGCCCGGATCTGATTTTGATGGATATCCAATTGCCGGAAGTTTCCGGATTGGAAGTTACCAAATGGATCAAGTAAGATGACGAATTGCGATCTATTCCTGTTGTCGCCGTTACCGCATTCGCCATGAAGGGCGATGAGGAAAAAATCCGCGTCGGTGGCTGTGAGGCTTACATCGCCAAGCCGATTTCGGTTCAGCTATTTCTGGATACGGTAAAGCGATTTCTTGAATAGGGGTGCCGAGCACCTCGAACCCCCTGAATTGCTCAGGGTGTAGCGTTGGAAATAAGGTTAGACAATGACAGCACGTATTCTGGTCGTTGATGATGTTCTGCCGAACGTCAAACTTTTGGAGGCGAAGCTCTCCAGAGAATATTA
The DNA here is from genome assembly GCA_028824965.1 of Alphaproteobacteria bacterium. Classification (GTDB taxonomy): domain Bacteria; phylum Pseudomonadota; class Alphaproteobacteria. The sequence continues at coordinate 12,005 of JAPKBD010000116.1, forward strand.
TGACGTTTTGACGGCCATGAATG
>JAPKBD010000451.1 GCA_028824965.1 Alphaproteobacteria bacterium
CCGAATTCCTCGACAAATCAAACCAGGCATGCGTTTTTCAGCAGCCTGCTAAAGCATTAGACCAAACCGTCTCTTATATCCGCATCGCGCGAACTCTGCGCACGTTCCTCCGGTGGGCCAAAACCACCACCTCCGGGCAGCTCCAACGTGATGACATCACCTTGGTTCAGGCGAAACGGCACACTGCCCTCAACCTCCCTGTCGTTCACCAGTATGCGTTCAAGACTGCCATTCGCGCCGCCCATGCGGCCAACGGGCGGGAAATTCAGGCGTTGGGACAGCACAACCAGGGTCACGGGTCGATCAGCGGTAATTTCCATCTCCACCCGCTGGCCCAGACCGCCGCGATATTTGCCCACACCGCCTGATCCGGGCAGAAAAGATTTATCAAGAATCCGTACCGGGACCCCACGTTCCAACACTTCCACGGGCGTCGTTGAGACATTGGTCGGGAAACTTAACGTAGAGATGCCATCCTGATCAGGCCGCGCGCCCTGGCCGCCATTGAAAAAGAAGATGGTCGAAAATGGCCGGTCTTCGTTCCAGCCGGACATGGCAAAACCATGCAGGGGTATCCCGCTTTCCGCCGGCACTTTTTCAGGTACCGCCTTGGCCAGGGTATTGAAGACGGCGGACGTGCAATAATGCCCGACCGTGGCCCGGGCCTCCACCGCCGCAGGGTATCTGGGGTTCAGAAAACTCCCCTCTGGCGCGGTGATAAAGATCGGTCGGAAGTTGCCTTCGTTATTCGGCACATCGGGCAATAGCACGCATTTTAGGGCATAGGTGGAATAAGCCTGAGTATAGCCCAGCACCGAGTTTAGGGGCGATGGATTCTGAGGCGAGCTGCCGGCAAAATCCACCGACAATTCATCCCCCCGCACATCCATCCTGCAATGCATCTCCAACGGCAGGCTGCTATCAAAGGAATCGATTTTTGTTACGCTGCTATAGGTGCCATCGGGAATTTGTTCAATGACCCGGCGCATGGCCTGTTCGGTCAGATCCGTGATCCGGTTAGTCAAACCCCACATATCCGGCATCTGGTATTCACCCAGCAGACCTGTGATCCCCGTGCTCATGCGCTGGCAGGCCCCGACCATGGCATGAATATCGCCGCTTACCTCATCAGGCACACGGACGTTCTGGCGAATGATATCGTTCAAAGTCTCGTTCCGCTGTCCGGCTTCGTACAATTTCAGGATCGGGATTTGCAGACCTTCTTCATAGATATCCTTGTTATCAGGGGCGCGACGTCGCCCGCCAATATCCGCCATATGAGCGATAGCGCCCGCGAAGCCCACCAACGTATCACCATGAAATATTGGTGCTGCGATGGTCAAATCCGGCAAATGCCCGGTTCCGATCCAGGGGTCGTTGGAGATTATGACATCGCCCGGACGCAAGGTATCGGCTGGATATTTTATTAGGAAGGCCCGCACGGACATGGGCAGGGTGCCGATGAATGAGGGGATGGAGCGGGTGGCCTGGGCCACCGACTGGCCATCAGGGGCCAATACCATGCAGGTATAATCATGGGATTCCCGCACCACGGTGGAGAACGACGTGCGGTGCAAGGCCAATGCGGCCTCATCAATGACAGAGATTAATCGGGTCCAAAGGACTTCAACCGTGATGGGGTCCAGAATGTCCATGATGCTACCCTTCCCCTGGCGCATTGAAATCAATGATGATATTGGCAGCGGCATCTACGTGGAATTCCGTGTCCGGGCCGGTCACGATAGATGTTTCCCGCTCTTCAATAATGGCCGGCCCTTGGATGCTTTCACCCTTGGGCAGTCGATATCGGTCATAGATCGCCGTTTCCATCATGCCGCCCGCCGCCTCAAAATAGACCTCGCGATAGCCTTTCAGGGCCGGGCCGTCTGCATCATCGGCAACGTCCGTCGCCGGTTTAATCTCCAGCTTTGAGCGCGGGTTTAGGACACGGGCCCGCAGGCCCACGACCTCTAGCGGCACATCGGGTGGTTGGTGGCCATAAACACCTTGATAAATCTCGGCAAAATTTTCGCGCAACGCCGGGATCGAAATTTCGGCACCTTCATCCGAACCACCATCCGGACCACCATCGGGACCATCGTCATTAATGGGCACGGTGACCGAATAACCCTGCCCCTGACAGCGCATATCGATGGAGCGCTGCATGACAAGTTCACTGTCCGCACCAATCAGCTTGGCCAACGACGCCTCACCGGATTGACGCATGGCAGCGTATTGATCATCAACCAGGGCCCAGTCAACGGTATCCAGGCGGGCAAAATAGGCATTTACCAGCGCTACTGCCGGCAGGGCCGCAAGGCAACCGATGGCGGACGCCACCCCGGCCCCAAACGGGCACAGCAAACGGGTGAGGCCCAGCTTTC
>JAPKBD010000452.1 GCA_028824965.1 Alphaproteobacteria bacterium
AACGATAAAACAGTGGGTTAAAGAAAATCAATCATAGTTATCGGGGTCAGCCCCAAAAATAAATTGTATAGCAACCAACCACCGCCAATAAATGCTCCGCTACCCAACATAAAGGGGTCAGGTCTTTCTTTTTGCGTCTGGCACACAAGGCCGGATTAGCTCATTGTGTCCACTCATAGACGTATAAAAGCGCCTCCTCATCCGTTGGACGAGTTGCTTCATGACTCCATGTTGATCAACCCTCGTCAGGATGCTGCGCCAAAACGCGCCTGACTTCGCGAAAAACGCTCAGGCGATAGAAATCACCCCGCTCCTGCGCCGCCAAAACCTCGTCCAGGACCACACGTTGGGCCGCCATCAGGCCATGTTCCTTGATCAGCCAGGCGGCGATATCATGGGGGTTGTCTTGCGCCTCTGACAGTTGTGATTTTGTCGACATGGTATTCCTTTAATCCGGCACGATGGCGTGCGCATTAATCTGCTAAGGTGCCGAAACTACGAGTGCAGTATGGCGATTGTGTGGCGGTATGTAGCTGAATCAGCCGCACAGGCAATGAAAAAAAGGACCGGCCCATGAAAGATCAGAAACCGCGATTTGCCTGGGGTCATATCAACGTCAATGTCTCCAATCTGGAACAGTCGATTGCGTTCTATGAGAAGCTGGGGTTTGAGCTGTTCAGGCCCGGCATTCCCTATTTGGGGCTGACGGTGGAAGCGGGCACGAACACAATGCCGACGGCGTGCGCGGACGCCTTGGGCTTGGATGCGGCTATAAAGGGGCGGGCCTGTATTATGCAGTTGGGGACGGGGTATCCAAAGCTTGATCTGACGGAGTTCGATACGGCAGAACAGGCGAAACCACAAGTACGCCCATTGGCCAATTGTGATTTAGGCGTGGTGCGGATTTGTCTGGCCTCACGAGATTTGGCGGAGGATCATGCCGACTTAACCGCGCAGGGCGTGGCGTTCATCTCTGCGCCGCAACTTTGTAAAGACGGCATGGCCGACATCGCCATCTGTCGTGACCCGGACGGAGCCTTGATTGAGCTGATACAGATCCATCCCGACAAATGGGCTTCCCCACCCAAAATATGATAGTTTTGCATAGAGATTGTTGGCGTAGGGAGACGGGCGCGTGCGTTTAAATACTGAACAGGTTGAGACATACGAGCGCGAGGGGTTTCTCGAGATCCCCGCGCTGTTCAGTGAGGTAGAAACAGCCGCGTTGCGGGCCGATTTAAAGCGGATTTTCACCCTCGAACGACCGGAAATTCCGCGCAGCTCAACCGGCGTACCTTTGCTGGCCCATCGATTGGAGCGGTACAGCGAGGCGTTCGCGTTGTTGCTGCGCCATCCCCGCATGCTGGAACCGGCCATGCAGTTGCTGGGCGGCCCCGTCTATTCCCACCAGTTCAAAGTCGTCACCAAGCCACCCTTTGGCAAGCTGGACCTGCCTTGGCATCAGGACTACGGCACATGGCACGCGATTGATGAGATGCCCGAATGCCGGGCCATGAACTTTGCCTTGTTTCTGCACGATGTGAATGAATTCAACGGCCCAATAATCCTGATCCCCCGCTCCCATTCAGACGGCGTTCTGGATGCGCCGGTGGAGCCGTTGGATGGGTCGTCTGCCTTCGCCAAATTGTCGGATGAAACTGTGGCGCAGTTGGCAGGCGAACACGGCATGGTCGCGCCCAAGGGCGTGGCGGGCACAGGGCTGTTCTTTCACGGCTGCCTGGCGCACGCCTCCGTGCCCAATATATCCCCCTGGCCGCGGGACAACGTCTATTCAAGCCTGAACCGCACAGACAATGGCATCCGCAACCATGGCCGCCCGGAATTCTATGCCAACCACACTGTTGAAGAACTGATCCCCCTGCCCGATAATTGTTTGCAGCAATTCGCCCTGGGATTAGGTTAAACCTCTCCCCATGAATGAATTTGATGTCATCATCATTGGCGCAGGCGCGGCCGGGCTTATATGCGCGGGGGAGGCCTACAAGCGGGGGCGGCGCGTGTTGGTGCTGGACCATGCGGCAAAGGTGGCGCAGAAAATTCGGATATCAGGGGGCGGGCGCGCCAACTTCACAAACTTGTATGCAACGCCGGGGGATTTTCTATCTGACAACCCCCGCTTTTGCACATCCGCCCTGAAGCGTTACACACAGCATGATTTCATCACCTTGGTGGAAAAGCACAATATTGCCTATCACGAGCGTGACCACGGCCAACTATTCTGCGACGGATCAGCCCAGCAGATCATTGATATGCTGTTGGCAGAGGCGCGCGGCATTGAAGTGCAGACCGGCATCAACGTAAAGGGCGTATCTATGTGCGAGCCTGATGACACGTTTCGCTTCTCGTTGGAAACGGAT
>JAPKBD010000117.1 GCA_028824965.1 Alphaproteobacteria bacterium
GCCTCGAAATTCGCCATCCTCGAGGGTCTTCCCCGAAAGCTTCAACACGCAGCTTTCGGGTGCGAGTGAGCCTGACAAAACACTGATGTGATTACCAGGTGCCGCCAATGGCCGCGCAATGGGCAGAACCACATCCTGTTCAGGCAGATCCTCCGGCAACGGTACGTCCGCGAGGTTTTCGGCCAATGTCTTGCCCGTCACCGTCATGACATCACCGTGCAGCAGGCCGGCCTCAAGCAGCGCTTTCATCACCACGGGGACGCCGCCGACGTTATGCAGCGTGACCATGGCGTAGGCACCATGGGGTTGCAGGTTGGCGATAAGCGGCACGCGCTCACCGATGCGCTGTATGTCTTCGATGGTAAACGGCACATCCGCCTCACGGGCGATGGCAAGAACATGCAGGTACATGTTCGTAGAGCCGCCCATGGCGTAAGCGGTCGTTACCGCGTTCTCGAAGGCTTCTTTCACCATGATATCGCGGGGCCGTATGCCCATCTCCATCAGTCGGTAAAGCGCTTTGACGCTGGCGAGGGCCTGGTTTTTGACGTCGTCATGGATATCGCTGGCGGCGTCGTAGTCAGCCGGATGAGAGGCACCACGTGGCAGCATCATACCAATCGCTTCGGCGATGGAGCTCATCGTATTTGCCGTAAACATCGCGCCGCAGGTACCACTACCCGGCATGACGCAACGTTGCAGGCTTGTCAGTTCTTCTTTTGAGACGCGACCAGCTTCCTGGGCTGCGGCAGCTTCCATATAGTCCATGAGGGTGAGGTTGTTGCCTTTGCTGGCCCACGGCTCAAAATCGACCCGGCCCGGCGAACTTGTGCCCGGATAGACCACCAGACCAAAAGCGTTAGTGCGCGCAAGCGGCATCAGCGCGGCGGCGCCGGTCTTGTCGCAGCCCGATACCACAATCATCGCATTGCCATGATGGGCGTAGTGGCCCGTCTCCATGCAATCAGCCATGAGGTCCCGCGACAGCAGAGAGTACCCCGCATTCACTGTGCCTTGGGTAAGGGCGTCCGAGACCGCCGGCGCGCCGACCAGCAGGCCCTGCCCACCCGTTGATGCCACGGCATCAACCAGCAAATCGGCAATACGACGCACGCGATTGTTACAGCGGTGGGCGTTGGTATAGGCGCTGGCTATGGTCACCACGGCGTTGGTTTTCACCGCTTCAGAGGGCTCAAACCCTGCGGCGCGCAGTTCAACCGCGCGCAGCCCCAGTTTGGCATCGCTCCAATAGCTCACTGATTTATCCGTCATTACTGTTCTCCGATGCTTTGGTCTCAGGGCGATTTGGATGCAGCGTGGCATTTAGCCCGATTTATCTTATCTGCCCAAAGCGTACGGCCACAGAAGGCGGCTTCCAAGCAATATTTACTTCCAACTATTTTCCGAACTTGAGAGTCGAAACATTGTTAATCTGGCGTGGTGCGAAGTTCTTATGGCGAAGGCGTTTGCTTCGCGGCGCTGATGGCAAACGTCCGATTGGAGCCCACGATGTCGAAGAAATTGACGTTTCAAGTGATTGCACTGCCGAGCGGGACATGGGACGAGGTTCTGGCCCAATTCAAGCGGGTCGAGGAACTGGGCTTCGACATGGTCACAACGGGCGATCATTTTGTCGATTGGAATGATCCCGTGCGGCCTTGGCTGGAAGCTTGGACATTGCTCACCGGTGTGGCGTGCGAAACCTCTCGGATCCACCTCGCCGTATATGTGACGCAGATCCCCTTGCGCAATCCGGCCATGCTGGCCCGCCAAGCCCTGACCTTGGATCATATCTCGGGTGGTCGGTTAGAGATCGGAATTGGCACCGGCCTTACAATTGATCCTGTCTACGACATGATCGGAATTCCAAACTGGAGTAATGCCGAGCGGGTTGAGCGCGTGGGCGAGTACGTCCAGATCGTCGATCAGTTGCTCGCAAACGAGGTCACCACTTTCAAGGGAAAATACTACCAGATTGAGGGCGCTGTGATGAACCCACGGCCCCTACAATCGCCCCGTCCACCGCTCGTCGTGGCCGCATTGGGGCCGAAGATGTTGGACATTACTGCCCGCCATGCCGACAAATGGAACACCCTTAGTTTTGCGCAGGATTTTGAAACCCAATATGCAGAGACACGCGACAGGGTGACGACAATTAACGATCTATGCGCCTCGCTGGATCGGGACCCGGCATCGCTGGAGCATTCATTTTTGATGTTTGATCCAAGTTCCCGCGCCTCTGGCGGATCGATCAATTATTATCAATCAGACAATGTTTTTGTGGAGCAGGCATCTCGGCTTATAGAACTGGGCTTTACCGAAATCGGCCTCTATTACCCGGTTCTGGACGATGGGCAGGCGGCATTCGAGCGCATCGCAACTGACATCATCCCTGAATTGAAGCGAAATTTCTCATCCTAGTGGAAATCCATTTTCGACGTACCAAGCATACCAGGTCTGCGCGCGCGTACTATTCATCCTCGGCACGCAGTTCGACGCGGCGGATTTTGCCCGATATGGTTTTTGGCAACGCGTCACGAAACACGATCTCACGGGGATATTTATAGGGTGCCGTCAGGTTTTTAACGAAATCCTGGATCTCCACGGCCAACTCGTCCGAGGCTTCATAACCAGCGGCCAGGATGATGAAAGCTTTGACAATTTCGCCGCGCATTTCATCAGGCTTACCCACCACGGCGGATTCCATGACGCCCGGATGCTCCACCAACGCGCTCTCCACCTCAAAGGGACTGATGCGATAGCCTGATGATGAAATGATGTCGTCTGACCGGCCGACGAACCAGATATAGCCGTCCATATCCCGTGTCGCGGTGTCACCGGTGTAGTACCAACCGTTGCGAAAAGATTTTGCCGTGGCTGCTGGATCCCGGAAATAGCCATCAAACAGGCCGGGCGGATAGGGGTCGGTGATCTTCACCGCGATATGGCCCACCGTGTCATCGTCCACCACAGCGCCGTCATCATCGATAATGCCGATGTCGATGCCGGGCACAGGTTTCCCCATGGAACCGGGACGAATTTCCATGCCTGGATAGTTGGCGACGATATTCACCGTTTCCGTCTGGCCATAGCCGTCATGAATGTCGCAACCCGTGGCCGCCTTCCAGGACCGCATGGCCTCCGGGTTCAAGGGTTCGCCCGCGCCAATGCAATGGCGGATGGAGCTGAGGTCATGTCCGGATACATCCATCTGCGCGAACAGGCGGTAGACGGTTGGCGGGGCACAGAATGTGGTGACCTTGTATTTCTCAATCAATTTCAAATGCATTTCCGCATCGAAACCGGCAGCGTCATAAAGCATGATCGCAGCACCCGCAATAATCGGCGGGAAAATAATCCCCCACGCAGCCTTGGCCCAGCCCGTATCCGTCAAGGTCCAATGAATATCATCCCGGCGCAGGCCCTGCCAATAGTTGCAGGTAATGGTGTGCGCCAGGCCATAGCTGTGATCGCGCGCCACCATCTTGGGCATCGACGTGGTGCCGGAGGTGAAGTAGATCAACATCGGGTCCTTCGCCGCTGTCGGCGGTGCCAACGAGCGGTCGAATTGATCGGAGGCAACAGCAGAGGCGGTTTCCTTGCAGGTCCACCCATCGCGTTCTTCACCAATGATGATCAGATGCTCCAAGGTTGGGCATTTATCCCGCACCTCCTCAACCTTGGACGCGTGCTCCGCCGTTACAATGACGATTTTTGCACCTGAACGATTGACCCGGTATTCGATGTCATGGGCGGTCAACAAATTGGTGCCGGGCATAGCAACCACGCCGGTTTTCATGCAGCCGAACAGCACATGATAAAAGGCTGGAATACGGGTGATCATGACAAAGGCAAAATCGCCCTCTTCGGCACCAAGGTCTTGCAGCACATGGGCAAATTGGTTCGAGGCCCGCTCCAGATCACCATAGCTGTGTTCTTCATGGCTCTCGCCATCATTGGCGACAGCAATTAGGGCCGTCTTGTCATGTTCGGCCGCCTGTTTCGACAGCACATCGAAGGCAAAATTGAAGTTATCAGGTATATCCAAATTAAATTCGGCCCGCGCCTTGTCATAGTCGAAAGTCCCGGTTTCAGCAGCCATGGTCTAGTACCCTATATTTTCGTCGTCATGAAATCAGTTGCCGCTAGGTTAATCCGCGCAGTCGATCCAGCCAACCCAATCTTTATCCTTGTGGGATCGGCGTGGGCGGTCAAAACTGACGCCAACATATAATTGAGAGGCTGGAGGGGAACTTAATGAGCCCGACGAATTCTGGAAGACCCATTCGACCCGGTGACCGCTATCGCCCGAACCCAGCTTCTGGTGGGGGTGCTGCCATTGGCCGCACGGGGCCAAAGGTCAGCAGCGGGGGCAAGAAGGAAATCCTTTGTGCCTTTGGCGTTGATGTGGATGCTGTGGCCGGTTGGTTGGGATCATATGGTGGTGAAGACAGCCCCTGTGATATTTCCCGCGGGCTGTTTTCAGGCGAGGTTGGTGTACCCCGTCTGGTCAATTTGTTCGACCGCTATGCCATTCCCACCACCTGGTTCATCCCCGGCCATTCTATCGAGACTTTCCCGGAAGAATGCAAACTGGTGGTCGATGCCGGCCACGAGATCGGCATGCATGGCTATTCCCACGAAAACCCCATCGCCATGACGCCGGAACAGGAAATGGCTGTGATGGACAAATGCATCCACCTGATTGAGGATTTGGCGGACCGACGACCCACAGGCTATGTGGCACCGTGGTGGGAGTTCAGCCCCGTCACCAACGAATTGCTGTTGGAACGTGGCATCAAGTACGACCACAGCCTGATGAACAATGACTTTCACCCCTTCTATGTCCGCGTCGGCGACAGCTGGACGCCCATTGATTATTCCAAGCACCCGGATGAATGGATGACGCCATTGGTACGGGGACAGGAGACGGACCTGATCGACATTCCCGGCAACTGGTACCTGGATGATCTGCCACCCATGATGTTTATCAAGTCAGCCCCGAACAGTTTCGGCTTCGTCAATCCGCGGGACATTGAGGAGTTGTGGCGGGATCAGTTCGACTGGGTCTACCGGGAAAATGACTACGCTGTTTTCACCATGACCATTCACCCTGACGTTTCGGGCCGGCCACAGGTGCTGTTGATGCTGGAACGGATTATCGAATACATCACCTCGCACACCGGGGTGCGGTTTTGCACCTTTGATGAAATTGCCGATGATTTCCGCGAGCGCTGCCCCCGTGAAGGCGCGGGCCAGATGCCACCTGCGGCGAAAGCCCCGGCCTAGGATCATGTGCGCCCTATGCGGCGTGATCGGGGGTCGCGGTCATTGGACAGAAAGTGCGGCGGCACCTGAAACTTTCGCCTCGCGCGAGCAGCCCCACACCAGGGCGCGGGAGCGGCAGATGCGCACCCGTCTGGTCAACAAGATACTGGATCATTACGGCCTGCGCCTGGGCGACTGGTCGGGCGGCACCCACGTTCTGCGCGGGCGCACGGGGCGGACGGCCCTGGTCAACAATCTGTCGGAGATGTGGGCTGCAGCCGATGATCTGTGCCGTCAGGAATGCGATCCTTTGGATCCGGCGCTATTGCAGCGCCTGGCCGGCGACTAGGCCATGGGGGAGTTTTCCGAACAAACGCCGATTAACATCATCACCGGCTTTTTGGGCAGCGGCAAGACGACCTTGCTGCGGGGCCTTTTGGCAGCCCCCGATTTGTCGGACACCGCCGTGTTGATCAACGAATTCGGCGCTGTCGGCCTGGATCATGAATTGGTGGAGAACGTCACGGAAGGCACGCTATTGCTGGACAACGGCTGTGTCTGTTGCGCCATTCGCGGCGATTTACAGGATGCGTTGCGCGACCTGTTATCAAAACGGCAAAGCGGCCAGGTGCCCTATTTTCGCCGGGTGGTGATCGAAACCTCCGGCCTGGCGGACCCCGCACCCATTGCCTACACCTTGTTGGCGGAACCTGTACTGCAGCATCATTTTCGCCTGGGCGGCATTATCACGACAGTGGATGCGGTCAACGGCTGGGTGCAGCTACAGCGGTTCCCCGAATCCGTGAAGCAGGTCGCCATGGCGGACCGCCTGATCGTCACCAAGACGGATTTGGCGGAGCCTGAACAAATCGCCGCCTTGCACACATCTTTGCGGCGGCTGAACAAATCAGCGTCCGTTGTGGAAGTGGCGGAGGGTGATATCCAACCAACCTCCCTATTGACCGATGACATGTATGACGACGGTGGGCGAAGCCGGGAAATCGAAAGATGGTTGGCGGCAGAAACCGGAGAGGACGCTCTGGAACATGACCATGCCGATCACATTCTTTCATTTGCCCTGACCTATCCGGAACCGCTGGATTGGACCGCCTTTGGTATCTGGATGACCATGTTGCTGCATCGCCATGGGGACAATGTTCTGCGCATCAAGGGATTGTTGAACGTGGCAGGTGTTCCAACGCCCGTGCTGATCAATGGCGTGCAGCATATTGTCCACCCACCGGCCCATCTGCCGGCCTGGCCCAGCGCGGAGCGTCAGTCCCGGATCATCTTCATCGTCCGGGATATGGACCAAACCGTGATCGAGGCATCGCTGGCCGCCTTCAACAAACTCGCCAACCCGAACGCCCAGCCTGGTAGATTGGTTTCGGGCAAGGTGGTTGCAGGACGGGCTGTTTAAAGCGTATTTGTCCACCATGGAAGAAACACACTACATTTATGACGATGCCATGCGCGCGCGGGTATCCGCCAACCTAAAGAACTTCGACCGCACATCCACATCTGCTGAAGGCTTGAAACATGCGGCCGTCGCGATCACCCTGGTTTGCGATAGCAACGGTGAAGGCGCCTATGTTCTGACCCGGCGGGCCTCACGCCTGAACACGCATGCAGGTCAATTCGCCTTGCCCGGCGGCCGCATCGATGACGGCGAGACACCCATCCAAGGTGCGCTGCGGGAATTAAGGGAGGAAGTCGACCTCACGTTGGACGAAGGCGACGTGCTGGGCCTGTTGGATGATTACACAACTCAATCAGGCTACCTGATCACACCCATCGTCGTCTGGGGCGGTACTGATGCCACATTGAAGGCGAACCCGGACGAAGTGGCCCACATTCACCGCATCACATTTCGGGAACTGAACAGACCGGACTCACCGGAACTGGTTGAAATCCCGGAAAGCGAACGCCCTGTCATCCGCCTGCTTATGGGCGATGACGCTTTGCATGCACCCACCGCGGCCATGGTCTATCAATTCCGCGAAGTCGGCCTGTACGGCCGTCAGACCCGCGTCGCCCACTTAGGAGAGCCCGTCTGGGCCTGGCGCTAGCTTAACCGTTGGAACAGGAGCCCCCCTGTTATGGATAAGAAACAGACTGACGGTGCACATGAGGTACCCGCCCGCAACCTGCCGGTGCCCGACACCGTCAGCCCGCAGATGCAGGCCGTCATCGCGAGGCCGCTTAATCCCGATCACAACGTTGTGCCCGAAACAACGGAACAATGGAAAGCACGGGTCGGGGCAGAGGCGGAGAAAACCGCGGCAACACTGCCCGCGTTGTGCAAACAGCTTGGTGTATCCGTAGAGCCGACGACGCTGAACGGCGTCGGGGCTTTCACCGTCACCCCCGATGTGATCCCGCCCGCCAATCTAGACCGGCTGTTGATGCATCTGCACGGCGGCACAAGGGTTAGGTACCCAGGTCTGTCAGGTACACGGGAAGCTATCCTGATGGCCGGCTTCGCGGGCTTCAAAGTAATCTCAATCGATTACCGCATGCCCCCCGATTTCCTTTTTCCAGCCGCCTTGGACGATGCGGTGACGGCATACCGCGAAATCCTAAAGCGTGCTGCGCCCGAGAGCATCGGAATCTTTGGCACATCGGCGGGCGGCAGTTTGACCTATACGACCCTTTTGCGGGCCAAACAGGAACAGTTGGCCATGCCCGGCGCCATCGCGACCGGCACGCCAACGGTTGACCTCAGCAAGACCGGCGATAGCCTGTTCACCAACGCCTTCGTCGATAACGCCATCGGCACCCAGGACGGCTTCATCCGTGCGACGGCGCTGCTTTATGCCGATGGACGTGACTTGAAAGACCCGATGCTCTCACCCATCTACGGTGATGTGCAGGGCTTTCCCCCCACAATACTGACGTCGGGCACACGGGATTTGTATTTATCCAATACAGTCCGGATGCATCGCAAGCTGCGCGCAGCCGGTGTCGAAGCGGTGCTGCAAATGTGGGAAGGTCAATCGCACACGCAATATATGTTCGATCCGTCGGCACCGGAAACCCGGGAATATCATGATGAAATTCAGCGGTTTTTTGACATACATCTGAAATAGTAGAGTTGCGCTAATACATAACGTCGTCGCGGCAGTTGATGACCAGTTCAGCGATCGATGCCTTATTGGATAGGGCCAGCAGGGTTGAGACGACTTCGGCGATATCTTCAGGCTCAATCATCTGATCATGGGTTATACTTTCGACATTCGCCGTCATATCCGTTGCGACATAACCAGGACATAACGCAGTGCAGCGGACACCGTCCTTCCATCCCGCGTGGCGGCTGGCATGAGACAGCGCCACGGCAGCGAATTTCGTCATTGAATATCCAACACCGCTGTCATACACAGCCTTCCCGGCCAATGAGGCGACGTTGATAATACGCCCCGCACCACAGCGGCGCAGATAGGGCAACGCCAGGCGGGTCATTGACAATGGTGCCTTCACATTAACGGCCCACATGCGATCCAGCAGATCGTCATTGTCATCCTCAACCGACAGATTTTCGGCAATGCCTGCGTTGTTCACCAGACCATCAATTCTGTCGAATTTTGCAACCGTGTCGGCGACCCATTGGCGATGGCTTTCCTTATTCTCAGCGTCGTAACGCCCTGTCAGCACCCGGTCCGGCGCCCAACCGCTGATCATATCCGCGAACGACGCAGGGTCTCGCGCGCCGAGGCTTAAACTATATCCGGCGTCATAGAGGGTAACCGCCACAGCGCGCCCAATACCCCTGTTGGCACCGGAGATCATTATGACGCGACCGTCGGGAGCTATCATCGGTGAGAACCTTTCATGAGGAGGGGCCTTTCATAGGGGTTTTCGCAACCAAGTTGTCAGATCAGTCGTAGAGCGCCACGCAACGTACTTCAATGCTCCACCGTTCCGGCGCATCATCAGGCGTGGTAGGGTCTTCGAACGCGCTATGAAAACTAAACGTGCAAGGGGCATCGGGTGCCGCCGCATCTGCATGCGCGCCGTTGGTGCGGGCCAGCTCACCGAAAGAATCCCACTGCTTTATCAACAACGCCTCATCCCGGGTCAGGTCCGGATAAAAATACCATTTGTGGCCATCGGCATGCTTGGCGAAATAGTTTTCACCGATCCGGTCGTGGTAGTGAATTTCGAACACCACCAGATCTTCCGGCCGCACGCTGGCCGCATCGCACAGTGCCAATGGATGAGTGACAACCGGTTCGGGGGCAATATTCCGCCATACATTGATGATCGCGTAACGGCCACCGATCAGCAGGCGTTCAATCTCCGACCCCTCCAGCAACGATTGACCCGCCGGCAACAGCGTCGCCAGGGTATCGTTTGCACCAGGTGGTTTCGTTAGATCGCGCAACCGTTGCGGCGCGCTGGCCAGGGTATAATCGCCATGTACCACATGGGCCGGGCCTTGCACTTCCTGCCCGCCCTCAATGCGCCGCTTGCTTTGCTTGCCGGCAGCCGACCTTACATTGTGATCGAATGCCCCGACAAAGCGCGCGCCAGTTGCCTGCCTGACGGTTTCAGCACATTGGGGATAGTAGCTTTTAACAACCTGATCATGGTTCAAAAAATCGAGATCCGCCAGATCGGGCTGTGTAAGACCGGGCGTTGCCAGGGGGCTGGCCTGCACCTCAAAACCATTGCGCAACAGGGTGCATTGATCTGCGCCCACAAGGCTTCTGGCATCGCGAACCGGCATCTGTCGTGCTTCCAGTTCCACACCGTCCCAGCCGGCATCACTGCCATCCTGGTTGCGGCGCGTTGCCACCTTGCCATTGCGGTACAGCGAATGTTCCACCGCCGCCGACAAATATTTGAACGATCCGGTGCGGTCTGTATCAGATGCCGAAACCATGACGGGATCTAGTCCGTATATGATGACCGCTGTCCCGGCGGGCGGCGGGTCGTCCAGCCATCACGAAAGGCACGAACAACATAGTGGAGGAGGTAAAACAATATCGCCATGATCACCATGAGAATGATCGCCAACAGCTTTTCACCAAATCCGGAACCAACGATGGCCCCACGATTAACCAGATGTTCCCCCAACATGGCCACGGACTGCAACGTGCCCCCGGCGCAGAAAATTACTGCGACCAGGATCGCCACCTGCAAACTGTCAAAGACCAGGACTTCCACATTCAGGCCGCCGCTGTCACGTCCGAACTGGCTGCGAAAACTCTGCCAATGGGACATGACATAGCCAATGATCCCGACAAGCGAGGCGAACCAGAAAATGACGTTGGAAAAATGTATCTGTGGAATATGGGCCAGCAGATAAACCTCGAACGGTTTATAGAAATATAAAAATATCAGCAGAATGATCAATGCGATCAAACCGACCCAAAATTTTTGCCGCTGTCCCGATGTCTCTTCAGCCATATGCCCCAACCGCGTCATCTAGATTTCAAAGTAGTCTGTCTGTTCGGGATGGTACCCGATACAGTAGCTTTGTCAAAAGAAGCAATAATCAACTCAGCTCCGATAAACAACTCAACTTCGCAAGGCCGGCATCACGTCATGGGCAAGGCGGGAGAGGTGTTCACGATCCAGGGTCGGTACAGCCAGCATTAAATGGCTGATGCCCGCATCAACTTGTTCCCGCAAGCGCGACGCAACCTCCTGAGCCGGTCCAAATATGGCATGCTGATCCACATCAAAGTCCGGACCGTAATAGCCGTGAAGGAATTTTGTCAGATCCGCGCGGGCCTTGGATCGGTCATCATCCACGGCGACATATAATAGACGCCCTGCGATGAGATTATCTGGGTTCTTACCTGCGGCTTCTGCGCCGCCTTTGGCAATCCGCCAACCCTTAGCGAAATCCTCCACCCCGCCAAACGGCCCCATAATCCAGCCATCACCCAATTCGCCGGCCCGCCGGATGGCTGCGTCTGCCAACCCGCCAATAAAGATCGGGAGGTCGGCCCCTGGCCGGACCGTCGCATTATCCAGGGGAAAAAAATGTCCCGCCTCAACGTCCCGGGTAATCGTCTCGCCGGTCAGTAAATCCTGCAATGCGCTCAAACCATCACGAAAGACACGAACACGCCGGTCCATAGGTACATCCAGAGCGGCATATTCCTCTGGCCGTCCACCAATAGATACGCCCAGGGTGACCCTGCCACCGGACAAATGCTGCAGCGTGGAAACCTGCCGGGCCACGACGGGTGCCTGGCGCAGGTTCAATACCATGACCGCTGTGCCCAAAGTTACCCGCTCCGTATACGCAGCCGCCCACGACAAAAGAACAACGGCGTCGGCCATGGGTACGGGATGAAAGATGCGGTCCTCCACCCAGATGGCATCAAATCCAAGTGTTTCCACAGCCTGGAAGAATTCAGCGTAGGCCCGGCCATCTTCAAGACCAGTGGTTGAAACACTGGGCACATGAATGCCAACGGAAACGGATTTTTTCATGATGTTTTCGCCCCTCTATCGATAGCCTCAACGCGCGCATATTCTATCATATACGGCGCTTTTTGCCGATATTTGAAGATGCGGCTTAAGGCGCCAATATATTGGTCCCATATAATAACAAAAGGGGCTGACCCAGATAACTATGATTGATTTTCTTTAACCCACTGTTTTATCGT
>JAPKBD010000453.1 GCA_028824965.1 Alphaproteobacteria bacterium
CCTTCTTGTCAGCAAGATTTCATCGTATGTTGCAGCGACCCATTGAATCCACCGCAGCCAATAGTAGGAAAATTCTAATTTTCGGTATCTACAGCGGTGACTAAACGAAAACGGCGGCCCGAATGCCGCCGCTCTGATGAGGTTGTGTGCTATCCGTGTCGGGCGGCTTTTGGCTTGCGTCTGCGAAAACGCGCAATGCCCAGACTGGTGATGGCCGTCGCGAAAAGGGGTAGGGCGGCAGGGATTAGGACGACCGCATGCATGTTTTGGGATCAGGTCTTTCTTTTTGCAATATCCCGCTCCAGCCTTTTAATAATTTTCGAAATTGTTGAGTAATGCCGGCCATCTTCGGCGGCGATGTCGGCCAGGGTATAACCGTGGCTCCGTTGTGCCCGCACCATCCAGGTATGTACGCCGGGCGGCTCCTCCGCACGCAAGGCCGCCAAACTGGGGCGGGAGAGATGGCGCTGAATTTTCGGCACCTCGCCACCGGCTTCAACAATTCGCACCGGCAGCTTGGCCCGGAAAGCTGCATCACCAAGCACGCTGCCCGCTGTCACCGCCGCTGCCAGACCATTGGCCAGAGGCGATGCCCGGTCCGTCAGGCCCGCCGCGACGAATTGGCGATAGGCTGCCGGGGCGTCCTGGCCGCCAAATTGTGCCAACAGCCATTCCACCGTCAGCCATTCCACTTTTGGCCAATCCACCTTTGACGATTCCACCTTTCGCGATTGTAGTGCCAGTGCACCGTCATCCAGCCCGCCCGTTGCGTGATAGCTCGACCACGGCCAGTGGCCTGCTTCTGCCACCATGCCCGCCCGCACCGGGTTCAACACCACATAACGTGCCAGCTCTAACAAATAGGCCTGCCGCTCCACCAGGATCGCCTTATAGCGCCCTTGTAAAACATGTCCAACGCGCCCGTGATGACGATTGAAGGCCTGGGTATAAACGCCGTTTACCTGCCGCATACCCCGGCTCAGGTTGGCTAGCGGGGTTTCGAGCAACAGATGGTAATGGTTGTCCATCAGGCAATACCCATGGCACAGCCAACCATATCGATCGATGGCCAGGCCGAGGCCGTCGAGGAAACAGCGCCGGTCATCATCGTCAAGAAAGATCGCCGCACGTGCATTGCCGCGCGCCGTCACATGATAGACGGCACCGGGATATTCGATGCGCAAAGGACGAGCCATAAGGCCAGCGTAGTGCAGTTCAATTCAAAAAGAAAGACCTGACCCCAAAGGTGGGATAGGCCTTGCAGACAGTGTCAAATAGCGCGGATCCGATACCGTGAATTCTCATGATAGCCTCTCACAGAAAAGTGGAATGTCGATGGGGGCGTCAGCCCTTGATTTGAATCGTTTTTCGAAATCATTGGCAGCTGCACCGATTGCGCTGGGCGCTTTGACGAGCAAATGCCGCTCAGCCATAGGTGCCGAAATTTGAACAAGTCTAATCACGATTGCAAACATCCAAAACATGCACCGCGTATGCGCCTTCTTGAATATCTTCATGGAATTTTGGGGATTTGGCGAAACCATAGGCCACCCGGCAGCCATCTTGCGAAACTTGAATGTCCTTGCCCGATCCGTCCACATAACCTGTTTCGACGAGTTGAACACCGCGTTCGGTCAACAAATAGACAGCGCCGGGTATACGCGCCTTTCGACGCGTATCAACGCCGGAGAATAAATAACCCCTGGCAGTTGGGATGACGAAAAATACTTGGAGTTCTAGCCATGGACCTTTTGGTAAACAAGCCACTTCCGAGCGGCCATCTGGATATAACCATCCAACGTTCTGACAGCCTTCTACTTTCCACGCTTTGATGTTTCCGCCGCAACGATGCAGAAAATAGGCCCCTTTGAAGGAATAAAAGTCTATGCAATTTTCAACGTCGATTTTCTCTAAGGGGAGTATGAACGGCTCCGCCTGACCATTCTTGAAAAACTTAACATAGCCAGGCCTTCCACGTTGGGCGGGGACGCCCTCTCGTAGTGGGGGGCCTGACTTCTCCAAGTATCCATGATTAGGGTGCAACGGACGACCAACCAACGCGCCTTCGGGCCTCGTGATCGGCATCATCCGGCAAACGTGGCGGTTGAGTCTATACCTGCCACGGAATTTCTTAGAATTATACTCTACATCAACTTCTTCGCCAAAACGTCCTATTCGATAAATTAGCAATCTACCCGTATGTGGCTTTTTGCGCTTTGCTTCGTGGGTCAAGTACGCACGTATCCATTTGCCAGGCATAATTCCCTGGTGGCTGGAGATTGATGGTGCAGTCGAACGGGCTTATTAGGCTCCCAAACAAACACGCCCCGCATTGATGGTCCGCTTTTCCAATT
>JAPKBD010000454.1 GCA_028824965.1 Alphaproteobacteria bacterium
TTGTCCGCCCGCCTGCAACCGCATTTCGCCATTCAGGGCGGTGGAAAAATCAGCCGCCGGGACATAATACAAAAAACTGATGCTGCGTTTGGCAAAGCGCCAGGTACCGCCTTTGCGATGATACTCATCCTCATAACGCATGGCGGCTAGGCTGACAGTGCCATCGGGTGATGTTTCAGCGTGGCTGAGGACAAGGCCGGTGGCCCTATCACCATTGCCTGGATCGACTTTGATAAAATGATCGTGGGTCCAGTGATAACCGGGGCCGCGAACCTTGAACAGTTCCACAAACATCGCGGCAATGTCTTTGCGCCCCGTAGCCTCCATGACGCCGCTGGGTGATGTAAAGACAGCATCTTGGGTGAATTGATCCGTCAGACGCGGCATATCATGTTCATCGCAGGCCACCGCATAGGCGCTGATCAACTCTGATATTTCATTACGCGCTTCCAATCGTTCCACGCGTTGTTTTAGGTCGGCAAGCTCTGACATCAATCGCCTCAATCTATATCTGCAGCACCAACGAAGGGCCGAAGTTCCGCCCTGGGGATCAACATTAGCGAATTTTGCGGCAGCATTGCAAATGCGCTAAAGTCGGAGGCAGAAACAACCAGGAAACGTAGGGAGTTAGCGGAATGGCGGGCATAGGTGACGCGACGGTTATTGATATTCACGCTCATGCGGTGTTGGCCGAAACCATGGGGCGGGCCGGTGCCTATGGGCCGGAGATCGGTTTTGACGATGATGACACGCCTTGGTTCAGGATCGGTGATTACCGCCTTATGGGCGTGCGTTATGTGGGCAGCCCGTTTATGGATGTGGACCTTCGCGTGCAACGCATGGACGATGCAGGCATTGATTTTCAGGTGCTGTCCCCCAATCCATTAACCTATTTCCACTTCATTCCGGAGGCGGAGGCCATTGCCTTTTGCCAAACCCACAATGATGCCCTGGCAGCGACGGTGGCAAGGCATCCGAACCGCCTGGCAGGCCTGGCCGCCCTGCCGATCCAAAACCCCGTTGCGGCCATCGAAGAATTAACCCGCTCGGTCAAGGAACTCGGCCTGTGGGGCGGCTATATCGGTACTGCCTGCCCTCTGCCATTGGATGACCCAGCATTTGATAAATTTTATGACGCCTTTGTCTCCCTGGATGTGCCCTTGTTCATTCATCCCTCCCCCGCCGGGATAGATGGACCGCCAGGCGATCCAGTGCTCAAACGGTTCGACCTGGATCTCCTCGTTGGATTTGCGCAACAGGAAACCGCTGTTCTGGCCACCCTGATCTATGGCGGCGTGCCCCATCGCCACCCGAAACTGGATATCTGTATCAGCCATGGCGGCGGCATGATCGCATTCGCTGCCGGGCGATTGTCCCAGGCCGCTGCAAAAAGACCATGGGCACCGCAATGGTTGAAAGCGGACGGTGCCTTTGAAGAGGCGATGGCAGCGATTTGGTATGACACCCACGTCCATGATGATCGCGCCCTGGCTCTGTTGAAGGAGGTCGTTGGCGGTGAGCGACTGGTCTTCGGGACGAATTTTGCCGGCTGGGACCAGCCAGAGAAAGTCCATATAGGCCCGGATGCAGCGACACTTGGTGCCAATGCGCGGCGGCTTTTGCGCCAAGAAGGCCGATGAAATGACAGAGACAATACTGATAGAAAACGGCAACGTTCTGGCAGAGGACGGCGCGTTTTCGCCAGCCTGTTCCGTGCTGCTGAACGGCGACAATATTGTAGCGACGGGGGCGGCAGCGGACCAACAAGCCGGCCAGATCAGCAACGTCACAGCAATTGATGCCACCGGGTTGACCGTGATGCCGGGCTTGATCGATGCCCATTGCCACATCAGTTTCGATGAGGTGAATTCCAACGACGAGCTGTTCTTTCATCGTGACCGCCCCGCGCTGGCCGCCATAATCGCCGCCCGCAATGTGCAAAAGGTCCTGCGCGCCGGCGTCACCTCTATCTTCGATGCGGACTCCATCCATGAATTAAGCATCGATTTGCGTGATGGGATCGAAGCCAATGTCGTGGCCGGGCCACGCATTAAAACAGGCGGCTATGCCTTGCTAACATCCGTTGGCGGTACAGCGGGGCGTTTGATCCCGGACGAAGGCATTATCGGCTATGGCAAAATTGTCCGCACCCACGATGAAATCGTCATCGAGACACGGCGTCAGATCAAAGCCGGTGTCGATTGGATCAAGGTTCACGTCACCGGCTTAATCCCCGGCCAGCATGATCGCGGCGAGGTTTCGGTTTGGTCCTTTGAAGAACTGGAACTGGTCTGCAAGGTGGCCCACGATCTTGGCGTGCCCGTAGTAGGCCA
>JAPKBD010000118.1 GCA_028824965.1 Alphaproteobacteria bacterium
TTTTGAGTATGCATCCCGGTAATGATAGGATTGATGTCTGGTGCATTTTCTGCGTCGGAAGTATTTTCTGTCATGTATAAATAGCCTAATGATGAAAATGGAGCACCAAATCGCGATGAACTATTGCGGAGGCTGTTGCGCACACCCCCACAGCACCGGCCCAAACGCGAGCGGAACACAGGGAAGTCTAACTCGAAAGTAGCAAACAAGCCGAATCAGAAACTCCCGGCTGGTCGAGCCGATTGGCCATGTAAGAAGCGGAACCTAGATGAGAGCCGATAAGGCGAGTGCCGGGCGACGACGGCGAGCGGGATTCCTGGCAGCAGAAAAATTCGTTGAGCATTGATGATGCCCCCACCGGTATTTTTCCATCGTCATCTTAATGACGAACCCGCACGCCGCTAAAGCACACAGATGGCTGGATGGTTACTGGACGACCTGAGCCATTACCTCATCCAGGATCACCAGCATCTGATGAATCTCCCCCGCGCTCATATTCAGGGCCGGCATAAACCGCAGGGTATCGGGGCGTGGGGCGTTCAGGATCAGGCCCGCATCCAACGCGGCCCCTACAATTGCACTGCCGGTTGGCTGGATCAAATCAAGGGCGATGAGCAAGCCCCTGCCCCGGACTTTCCCCATGCCATGCTTGGCGGACAATATTTCCAAGCCTTTGGTCAGATGGCCGCTCAAGGCCACCACGTTATCCAGGAAAGCTTTCGCCGCCCCCCAGTTTGTCTGCCATGTTGATATTTTCCCCTAATCGAAATGCTTAAACGAGTGACGACATGAGTGGATCAGAGCGATGGGGCATTTGCAAGTTCGGGATGCTTGTTATGCCAATCCGTGGCCTGCTCGTAAGCCCAACCAATGCGCAGGGCCATGGCCTCATCATAGCCCCGGCAGGCAATTTGCAACGATGTAGGCAGGCCGTCGGGCGAGATCCCGTTGGGCACGGACAAGGCACACAGGTCCAAGCAATTACCGGCACGGGTGAAACGTGCCGGCGTGCCGCCTTCATCAACCTGATCCAGGGGAATGGCAGGGGTTTCCGTACTGGGAAGCAGCAGGGCGTCAAAATCCAGGAATCTTTCGGCGAATTCCGCCTTCACAGCCTCCTTCTCCGCCAAGGCATCAAGGTACTCATGGGCCCTGATATCCCGGCCCAGTGCAATGCGCGGGCGCACATTCGGATCAATGGGCAGATCAAGATCATCGGTCAGATGGCCGACAAACCGGTAACCTTCCGCGCCAGTGATCCGACCGGCGATGGCGGCGAAATCTGAAAACGGCCGTGGCATTTCAAACTTGGTAATTGATGCGCCCAAGGCCCGCAACGTCTCCTGTGCTGCGTCAAAGGCTGCAAGCGTTGCATCATCAACGCCCTCACGCTCGGCCCCTGAAATTGCTGCCAGGCGCAGGCCATTGACCCCACGACGCATGTTCACAAACGGGTTCGGCGCGTTGTACTTCAATGCCACGTTCTGGGTCTGGGGCCATAATGGATCAGGGCCCTGGATCGCGTCATATATAAGGGCGGCATCCTCCACCGAACGGGTCATCGGTCCCGGCGTGTCCAGGGTGGTGCTCAACGGCAATATCCCGTGCAGGCTGACCCGACCGACGGTGGTCTTCAATCCCGCCAGGCCGCAATAGGACGCGGGCAAACGGACGGAACCACCCGTATCCGTGCCAATGGCGGCAGGCACCATACCCGCAGCCACGGCCACGCCGGAGCCTGAGGACGAGCCCCCCGGCGTGCGCGGCGTATCCAGGTCCCACGGGTTCCACGGTGTGCCCATGTGCGTATTAGTGCCCCAACCGCCCATGGCGAATTCGACTGAGTGCGTCTTGCCAATGACGATCATGCCGGCACTGATCAACCGTTGCGCCACAGTCGCCGTGGTGCGGGAAACACGATCCGCCCAGGCTTTCGAGCCACCCGTGGTCACCCGCCCCTCCATATCAATGATATCTTTCAGGGCGATGGGGATGCCATGCAGAGGGCCAAGGCGATGGCCGGAACAGATCGCGATGTCCGCTGCCTGCGCCGCCTCTCGCGCTTCATCATCATACACATCCACAAATGCATGCAATTTGCCGTCGTAATCGGCGATCCGCTGCAAGCAGCAATCAACAATCGCGACAGATGTCAGGCTGCCGTTTGCAATAGCTGCGGACAACGCGTGCACGGTCATAAAGGTGGGATCAAGGCTGGCTTGGCTCATGTGACGTCTCCCGAATTGTAGATGAGGGCGGATATGGTCTACACTATAGCGAGGGAGAGATGCAGCATGAGTTTTAGTTTTACGGACGAACAAACGGAATTCCGCCACGTCCTGCGGCGTTTCATGACGGATAAATCGCCGACATCGGAAGTTCGCCGCCTGATGGAAACCGAGGAAGGTTTTGACGAAAAGGTCTGGCGGCAATTGAGCCAAAATCTGGGCCTGGCCGGCATCCACATTCCCGAAGATTACGGTGGCCAGGGTTTCGGCTTTGTTGAGTTGTCAATCGCTGTGGAGGAAATGGGCCGGGCGTTATTATGCGCGCCGTTTTTTTCGTCCATCGTGCTGGCTGCCACGGCCATTTTGAACACTGCCGATGAGGCACAAAAGCGCGCCTTGTTGCCCGCAATTGCCACCGGCGACGTCCGCGCCACCTTGGCCTTCACGGAAGACAACGGGCGCTGGGACAATGGCGGCGTTGCCATGGAGGCAACGGCAGTCGGCGGCAGCTATCAACTAAACGGCGTTAAAAGTTTTGTGTTGGACGGCCATACGGCAGAACAGATCGTGGTTCTGGCGCGGCGTCCCGGCTCAAGCGGAGATGGGGGCCTGTCCCTGTTCCATGTGCTGGGCGATGCAGATGGTTTGACCCGGCGACGCCTGAAAAGCATGGATGACACACGCAAACTGGCCCGGCTGGAATTCGAAAACGTGACGGCGGAATTGTTAGGTGCCGAGGGCGGGGCGGCCGTCCCCATGGCGACAACCCTGGATCAGGCCGTGACCTGCCTGGCCAACGAGATGGTCGGCGGGGCGGAGGCGTTGCGTGAACAGGCCCTGGATTATGCCCAGATGCGCATGCAGTTCGGGCGCACCATCGCCTCGTTTCAGACAATGAAACACAAATCGGCGGATATGCTGATCGATGTGGAGCTAGCGAAATCAGCCGCCTATTACGCCGCATCTGCCGCTGATGGACATGACGGAGACGGTGGTGAAAATGTTAGCGACCTGCCCGCCGTCGCCTCCCTGGCCAAGGCAAGTGCGGGGGAAGCCTATATGCAGACCGCCATACACGCCATTCAAATCCACGGCGGGATCGGCTTCACCTGGGACAACGATACCCAACTATGGTTCAAGCGCGCAAAAAGTTCCGAGGTGTTTTTAGGCGATGCCGCCTATCACCGGGAGCTGATGCTGCAGCGCTGGCAAGATTGAGGACGGCACGATGACAGAGAATATAGAACTGACGGAAGCAAACGTCCGCGCCGATGTACAGGCCTGGTTGGCGGCGAACTGGGACGCTGATCTTGGCCTTGTGGAATGGCGCAATATTTTGGCGGATTCCGGTTGGGGCATGCCTGCCTGGCCTACGGAATGGTTCGGCAAAGGCTATCCCAGCGGATTTGTCTCGGTGGTGGAGGAGGAATTTCAGCGCGTCGGTGCCATTGGCGTGGCGCGTGCCGGTATTCGTATGCTTGCAGCTGCCACCATTTTGGAACACGGCACCCAGATGCATAAGGAAAAATTCCTCCGCCGCATCCTCACAGGCGAAGATACCTGGTGTCAGTTGTTCTCGGAGCCAGGCAGTGGCTCTGATCTGGCAGGTGCCACGACGCGGGCGGACCTAAAAGACGGCACCTGGATCATCAATGGGCAAAAAGTCTGGACCACATCGGCCCATCATGCCCAATGGGCGCTGTTATTGGCGCGGACCGATTGGGACGTGCCCAAGCACAAGGGGTTGAGCTATTTCATTCTTGATATGACCCAGGATGCGGTAGAGGTTCAGCCCCTGCGCCAGATGAACGGCCATGCCTCCTTCAACCAAGTGTTTATGACCGATGCCGAAATCGCGCCCGAATTTCAGGTTGAGGGCCTGGGCGATGGTTGGAAGATTGCCACCACGACCTTGATGCATGAACGCCGCGGTGCCGATGGCCTGCGGTCATGGGCTATGGGGACGGATCGGCCGGAGCGGGCCTATCGGGAGGAGCGGGAGGAGCTCGCCCATTCCATGGCCCCATATAAATGGTACCCCCAACGGATGGGCCGGGTTGATCTGGTGATCGAACGGGCCAAGGCCATGGGTAAATATGATGACCCAGTGGTACGTCAGGAAATCGCCAAATTGTTGACCCTGGCCAAATCTGCTGAATGGACGGCCCGTCGTGCCCGCGCGGCACAAGTGCTGGGCCGCAATCAGGGTCCCGAAGGGTCCATCGGCAAATTGGCCGCCAGCCACGTGGCCCGCCTGGGCAACCAGGTGCACACCTTGATCAGCGGTGCAGGTGCCATGTTGACCGGTGACGACAGCGCCCTGGATGGCGTCATCGCAGAGATTTTGGTTTCCACACCGGCGATTTCAATTGCGGGCGGCACAGACGAAATTCAGCGCAACATAATCTCGGAACGTGTCTTAGGCATGCCCAAAGAACCCCGCAACGACACCGACCGCCCCTTCCGCGACGTACCAAGGAATACTATCGGCTAGGCCGATTGTATTCTTTTTTCGTTCACGCTTGCGCGCTGGGCGCGCCGCTCCACGGGGGCGGCGTAGTGACGCCGGACCGCCGTCGCGGTCGTTACGGAGCAATTACTTCGAGACAGCAGGGCGTCGGTGATTAGCAATCACGGCTGCGATGGCAGCCCGGCGTTACTACGCCGCCACTAGTGGAGGTAGTGCGCCCCTTTGGCGCGCTGGCGTGAACGACCCTACTAAGACAGCACGGCGCGCTCGCCGTGCGACACTTGTGGTGTGCCGGGGTTGAGGGAGATGTGGGTGTGAATACCTTGCCAGGGTGAGGTGAAGGCATCACGGGCGAAAATGACCGTGGCCCGTCCGGGGCGGGGAAAAGTTGTACCGTCTTCATGGAAGCCGGTAGAATTCCAGCCGCACAAACCCATGGCCATGCGCCGATCAGGTGAGACACCGATTTTCATATCTTCAGTCAGGAAAACGAAGCCTTCGATGGTGGGCCAGACCTGACGCCATTGGTTTTGTTCCAGATTTTCCAGGCCCGCGACGATTTCCATCCGCGTCCCGAAGCCGGTGACATTATCGGCAAATAAGGCCCGGGCCGGTACGAAGTCCGCTGCATTGACCAACGGCCCCCAGGTATCAAACCAATGTCGCAGCGCCGCGATATCTTCACCCGGCGCATTCCAATCGTAACTCATCCCGCTACCCTTCCCGATTTGGGCCAACAACACATATCCTCTATGATACGACTGTACGCCCATTTTGGAGAAAGCACATGAGCAACCTGAACTGCACGGATGAAGAACAAGAACTGGTCGATTTGGCAGCAAAAGTCCTGCCGGCGGGTGGCTTTGGCAACCTCGCCTCCGATATCGTAATCCGCGAAGGGCGCGGCGGGCGGGTCTGGGATGTGTCGGGCAACGAATATGTGGATTTCCTGCTCGGCTCCGGCCCCATGCTGGTGGGCCATGGCAATGAAGAAGTGTTGGCCGCCGTGCAGGAACAGGTGCAACGGGGCACGACGTTTTTTGCCAATAACGAGGCGGGCATCCACCTGGCAGCGGAAATCGTCGATGCGGTGGACTGTGCGGAAAAAGTCCGCTTCGTCTCCACCGGGTCAGAGGCGACGTTCTACGCCATGCGCCTGGCGCGGGCCCATCGGGGGCGGGACAAAATCCTAAAATTCGAGGGCGGCTACCATGGGATGAGCGACTATGCCTTGATGAGCATGGCACCGAAGCGCCCCGGCAATTTCCCCCAAGCCGTACCGGATTCCGCCGGCATCCCCCAACGGGTCCGCGATGAGGTCCTGATCGCGCCTTTTAATGATCCCGATACTGCGGCCAGTCTGATCAAGGAACATCACGAAGACCTGGGCGGCATTATTGTGGAGCCATTCCAGCGTCTGTTGCCGCCAGAGCCGGGGTTTCTGGAAACCCTGCGTCAATTGGCGACGGAATACAGCATTCCCCTGATCTTTGACGAAGTGGTCACCGGCTTCCGCCTCGCCTATGGCGGTGCCCAGGCTTACTATGGCGTCACACCGGATTTGTGCGCCATGGGTAAAATCATCGGCGGTGGTTTTCCTCTGGCCGCCATCATGGGGCGTTCGGACATCATGTCACATTTCGATAAAACGGCGGTGGCGGACGAAAGTTTCATGCCGCAAATCGGCACGTTGAGCGGCAATCCCGTGGCCGCTGTTGCCGGTCTGGCCACATTGAATATTCTGGATCGTCCCGGTGCCTATGAAAAAATCTTCGCCACCGGCAGTGCCTTGAT
Source organism: Alphaproteobacteria bacterium (assembly GCA_028824965.1). Classification (GTDB taxonomy): domain Bacteria; phylum Pseudomonadota; class Alphaproteobacteria. Next base: position 6,493 of record JAPKBD010000118.1, read on the forward strand.
GGAGGGGTTGGAAGCTTTGCTGGAAGCCTCTGGCGTGCCGGCCGTGGTGATTGGTGAACCACCCCTATTTGATGTCTTTTTCACGCAGGCAGAGGTGAAGGACTATCGCGGCATGCAGACCAATGATACAGAACGGACACAGCGGTTTAACGCCACCTTGCGTGAGAACGGCATTCTGAAGGGGGACAGTAAATTCTATGTCTCCCTGGCCCATGATGAAGCAGATGTGGCCAAAACCCTGGACGCATTCGCCGCTGCTGTAAAATCGATATTGTAGATTTAGTTAGGAATTTATCTGTGCCAGAAACCGTACCAGAAAGCGTATCTGAGACCATCGATCTGTTGAATAATCGTGTCAGCGTCAGAAAATTCAAGAATGATCCGGTTCCAGAAGACCTAATCGAACAGGTCCTCCAGGCCGCCTTTCGCGCGCCCACGTCGTCCAACATTCAGTCTTACAGCGTGGTCATCGTGCAGGACCCTGAGATCAGGGAAAAACTGGCGGTTGTCGCCGGCAATCAGAAACATGTCATCACGGCACCGGTGTTTTTAGCATTTTGCGCGGATCTGACCCGCATCGAACACGCCATGTCCAAGCACGGCCACACCTTGGCGGACAATAATATGGAGATTGGCCTGGTTTCTTCCATCGATGCATCATTGGTGGGGATGTCGGTCTATCTGGCGGCAGAATCCGTTGGCCTGAAAGGCGTCATGATCGGTGCCGTGCGAAATGATGCAGTGGAAACCGCCCGCCTGCTGGGCCTACCGCCCCAGGTCTATTGCGTGTTCGGGATGTGCCTGGGCTGGGCTGATGAGGCCCCGGCGCAAAAGCCACGCATGGATTATTCTTCAATGGTCCACTACGACCGCTTTGGCGGGCTGCGTGATAACCGGGATATGGCGCAAAGCCTGGATGACTATGATGCGAATTTGGAAAAGCATTATACTGCCAAAGGCATTGCCACGACGCCCGATAGTTGGACCCATGACATGGACAAAAAATTCAGCCCCCAGCTCCGCGATAATCTGCGCCAACAACTCAAAGAACTGGGCTTTGACTTCCGTTAGCTGATAATCCAATCGCCCGAAAATGGACACCCCCTTCCACACTGCGCTATACACCAACCTAGATAGAGATAGGACGAGTGATATGGTCGATAAAACAAAAACCCCCGATGCTTGGCGCGATCTGGCAGCAAAGGAATTGCGCGGGAAAACACCCGATGATTTGATCTGGCATACGCCTGAAGGCATCGCCGTCAAACCGGTCTATACGGCTGAGGATCTGGAGGGGCTGGAGAACCAACAGAACCTGCCGGGGATGGAGCCATTTTTGCGCGGTGTTCGTGCCACCATGTACACCAACCGGCCATGGACCATCCGGCAATATGCCGGTTTCTCCACGGCCCAGGAATCCAATGACTTCTATCGCAAGGCCCTGGCAGGCGGTCAGGCGGGCCTGTCCGTGGCCTTTGATCTGGCCACCCATCGCGGTTACGACAGCGATCACCCCCGCGTCGTCGGCGATGTGGGCAAGGCGGGCGTGGCCATCGACAGCGTCGAGGACATGAAGGTGCTGTTCGACGGCATCCCCCTGGACAAGATGAGCGTGTCCATGACCATGAACGGTGCCGTGTTGCCGACGCTGGCCAGCTATATCGTGGCGGCGGAGGAACAGGGCGTCAGCCCGGATAAACTGGCTGGCACCATTCAGAACGATATTCTGAAGGAGTTCATGGTCCGCAACACCTATATCTATCCCCCCGCACCTTCCATGCGGATCGTTTCCGACATCATTGCCTACACGTCCGAAAATATGCCGAAATTCAACTCCATCTCCATCTCCGGCTATCATATGCAAGAGGCGGGCGCGACCTGTGTGCAGGAGCTGGCCTTTACCTTGGCCGACGGTCTGGAGTACGTGCGTACGGCGGTGGATAACGGCATGGACATTGATAAATTCGCTGGCCGGCTGTCTTTCTTTTTCTGCATGGGCATGAACTTTTTCATGGAGATTGCAAAGCTGCGCGCCGCCCGCATTCTCTGGGCCCGCATCATTCGGGAGTTTGACCCGAAAGACCCGAAATCCCTGATGCTGCGCACCCATTGCCAAACCTCCGGCGTGTCTTTGACCGAGCAGGACCCCTATAACAACGTCGTCCGCACAGCCTACGAGGCCATGGCGGCGGTATTGGGCGGCACGCAAAGCCTGCATACGAATTCCTTCGACGAAGCCATTGCATTGCCGACGGAATTCTCTGCCAAGATCGCCCGGAATACCCAGTTGATCCTGGCGGAAGAAACCGGCGTGACCAATGTCGTCGATCCTTTGGCGGGCAGTTATTATATCGAGTCCCTGACCAACAGCCTGGCGGAAGCCGCCTGGGAGATTATCCAGGAGGTCGAGGGTTTGGGCGGCATGACCAAGGCGGTCGAAGCCGGTATGCCGAAGATGCAGATCGAAGCAGCGGCTGCCCGCAAACAAGCCCGCGTGGACCGGGGCGAAGAAGTCATCGTCGGCGTCAACAAGTATCAATCCGACGACAAAGACCCCTTTGAAGTACGCGAGATTGACAATACAGCCGTTCGCGTCGCGCAAGTAGCCGGGCTAGAGAAAATCCGCGCCTCACGGGACGAAGCCGCAACGCGGGCGACCCTGGAAGCGTTGGAGGCCGGTGCCAGGGGCAATGGCAACTTGCTGGCATTATCGGTGGATGCAGCCCGGGCGCGCGCCACATTGGGTGAAATCTCTGATGCGCTGGAACGGCCCTTTGGCCGCTATTCCGCCCAGGTCCGCTCCATCTCCGGCGTTTATAGTGCTGCGTACGAGGGTGATGAAGGTTTCGAACGTATCGTCAAGGACGTCGCCGAATTTGCCGAGGCGGAGGGCCGACGCCCCCGCATGATGGTGGTGAAGTTGGGCCAGGATGGTCATGACCGGGGTGCCAAGGTGATCGCGACAGCCTTCGCCGACATCGGCTTTGACGTGGATATCGGCCCGCTGTTCCAAACACCTGAGGAAGCCGCCCGTGACGCCATTGAGAACGATGTGCATTTAATCGGAGTCTCCACCCAGGCCGCGGGTCACAAGACCTTGGTGCCGGATCTGGTGGATGCCCTTAAGGCTCAGGGCAGCGATGATATTCTGGTGGTTTGTGGCGGGGTGATCCCAGCCCAGGACTATGACTTTCTGTATCAGCACGGTGTCGCAGCCGTGTTCGGCCCCGGCACCAATATTCCGGAGGCGGCGGCGGAAATCCTCGGCCTCCTAACAAAAGCGCGGGAGGCAGCATAGATGCCAAATGACCCGAACGCTAATGACACGGACGCTAAAGTACAATTATTGCTGGACCGGGCCGATATCAGCCAAGTCCTCTATACCTATGCCACTGGCGTCGATACCCGGGACTTTGATTTATTGGCGAGCTGTTTCACAGAGGATTTGGAGGCTGATTTTCGCAGCTTTGGCAGCCGTGAAATCATCAAAGGCCGGGACAACTGGCTGCCCATTATCCGGGGCACGATTGAAGGCCTTGATGCAACCCAGCATCTGACTGGCAATCACGTCATCACCGTTGACGGCGACAGCGCCACCCTGGTGGCCTACCTCCAGGCCTTGCATCGACTGGACACGGCCAGAAGCGACCCGGAATATACCATTGGCGGCTATTATACCTGCGACATGGTGCGGGGCGACGATAGTCGCCATAACGGTGGGTGGCGCATGCGTCGCTATTCACTTCAGGTCACCTGGCACCGAGGCAACCGGGATATTCTACGCCAGGCCCAACGTAAGCTGGCAAATCAGTAAAGCAGGAAGCCGAGTTCATGAAAGCAGTCGTCGTCCCCGTCACGCCGCTCCAGCAAAATTGTACTGTCATCTGGTGTGAAGAGACCATGAAGGGTGCCGTTTCAGACCCGGGCGGTGATCTGGACCGGGTCCAGCAGGCCATTGAAGAAAATGGCGTTGGGGTGGAAAAAATCCTCGTCACCCATGGCCATATGGATCACGCCGGCGGTGTTGCCGCACTGGCCGAGCGCCTGGACGTCCCCATAGAGGGGCCCCACCCGGACGATTTGTTCCTGATTGAGGCTTTATCAGAGTCTGGTGCCAAATACGGCCTGACAGAGGCCCGCCCTTTCACGCCGACCCGTTGGTTAAAGGGCGGCGATACGGTTAGTTTTGGCAACCAGACAATGTCAGTCCGCCATTGCCCCGGTCACACGCCGGGCCACATCATCTTTCATGATGCCAAGGCAATGGTGGCCCTGGTCGGCGATGTGCTGTTCCAAGGTTCCATCGGACGTTCAGACCTGCCCCGCGGCGATCACGACACCTTGATCCGCTCCATCCGGGAACAACTCTGGCCCCTGGGCGATGAAACGACCTTTGTCCCCGGCCACGGCAGCCTGTCCACATTCGGGCAGGAGCGTCAGAACAACCCGTTCGTGGCGGATCGACTTTTCGCAGAATAATTTGCCGGGGCAAATTCCGGCTGTTTCTTGTGTGCGCGGATGCTCCAAATTGGGGTATAAATACGCTGAATAGTCGTCATTTGAGAAAAGGACGTTGATTTTCCATGAGCCAATTGTTGGGTTTCAATAAATTTCGCCGTTCTGGGGCGCTGATTTTGGTCTTTGCATCAGAATCGTGCTGTCGTCCTGCGCAAAAATGCCGAACTTGATGCCGAAGGATGCCGGGGCAGCAAAAGCCACGGGGGAAGCGGCGGAACAGGTTAAGTCTGCAAAGACTGAAGACAAGAAAGCGTATGTGGAAGAGGCAAAAGAACTCAAAAAGGAGCGGATGGAGGAAAAGACAGAGGACAAGGAATTTGCCTTGATGAAGAAGCAGCTGGAAGAGGACGCTGCCAGGGCGGCGGCAAATTCGGATAATCCCGATGTTGTTTCCAGGGTTTTCTTCGACAAGGAAATTCTGGCGCTGAATGAGCGTATTCACATCCTTTCCAAGCGCGTCGAAGACCTATCCGAACGAACACACCATATGGCCCAGCGCCTGGAGCATGACCCTTTGAAGATCGCCGAATTGGAATTGGCCGTCAAAAGCATTGAGGCAAAAATCGGCAGCGACGGGGTTGAGCGCAAAGCGCCACGCCATGGCATGGCCAAGAAATCACCCCAGATGTCCGGAAAGCCTTGCCGGTCACGCGATCATCAAGCTGCGTATGGATCGTATGCTGTGCCCGGCAGAAAGTCCTCGCGAAATCTCCTCTCGCTCA
>JAPKBD010000119.1 GCA_028824965.1 Alphaproteobacteria bacterium
GCCTGGATTGGCGAGCATCATTCGGGCGGTTATGAAATAATTGCTGCGCCGGATTTGTTCATAGCGGCGGTGGCTGAGCGGACGAAACATATTCGCCTGGGCACGGGCGTGACATCATTGCCTTATCACAATCCCTTTATCAGTGCCGGGCGCATGGTACAGTTGGATCATATGACCAAAGGCCGCGCCATGTTTGGCGTCGGTCCCGGCGCGCTGGTCGGGGATGCCTTTCGCATGGGCATTGATCCCGCAAACCAACGGCGCATGATGAACGAGGCGCTGGATGCCATCGTCCCCATGCTGGACGGCGAACGGGTCACCATGAAGACAGATTGGTTTGAACTGCGCGACGCCCAAATGCAACTGCCGTGCTTTTCCCAGCCGCGCATCGAAATGGCCGTTGCCTGTGCCAATTCCCCTGCCGGTGCCTTGGCGGCGGGCAAGCACGGCCTGGGCATGCTATCCATTGGCGGCACCTCGGACGTGGCATTGGCCAAGCACGCCAGCAATTGGAAAATATGCGTAGATACCGCCAAAGAAAACGGCCACACCGTAACCAGGGACAAATGGCGCGTCGTCACCTTGGCTCATGTGGCCCGCAGCCGGGAACAGGCTAAGGCGAACGTGGAACACGGCCTGGAATCCTGGGCGCAATATTTTCGCGACATCGCCACTTTCCCCATTGTGCCGGCGGAGATCGATGACGCCTATGACTACCTGACGACAGAAGGCATGGCGGTGATCGGTGATCCTGACGACGCGATCCGGCATATTGAAAAATTGATCAAAGGATCTGGCGGTTTCGGCGTGTTCCTGGAGCTGGCCCACAATTGGGCCGACTTCGATGCCACGTTGGAGCATTTTGAGTTGATGGCCCGTTATGTGATCCCCCATTTTAACAAAAAGAACGACCTGCGCCGGACCTCGTATGATTACAGCCATAAGAACCGGGAAGTTTTCGTAGGTGCTGCGCAGGCGGCGGTGGAGAATGAAATCGACCGCCATGCAAAAAAGGTCGCCGGCGGTGATGATTAAACAAGCTGAAGCACGCGAATTGGGCGGCTGCGCATGTGGCGCGGTGCGCTACGCCATGAACACAGCGCCAATTCTGTCCTACGCCTGCCATTGTACGGACTGCCAGCAGCTGACCGGCAGTGCATTTATATTGAGCGGCTGGATTGAAAAGACGGAGGTGGAGCTGTTGTCCGGCGAGATGACGACGTGCAAATTGCCGACTGGAGAGCGCGGCAGCACGGTGCATTTCTGCCCACAATGCGGCACCTCTATCTGGACGGAGTATTCCCCCGGCTTTTGGTTTGTGCGCCTGACCACCCTGGACAATCAAACGGCCTATCCGCCCGATATGCATATCTTCACCCGGTCAAAACAGCCCTGGCTGAATTTATCCGGTGATATACCGGTCTATGAAGATTACTATGATCGGGAGACGGATTGGCCGGCGGAGAAGTTGGCGCGCTATAATGCTGCGGTTGAGGCGATTGCAGGATGACAAATTCAGACAGCGACAATACGGCAGTGGAACAGTCTGTGGAGCAGTCTGTGGAAGGGGGCGGCTGTGCTTGCGGCGCGGTCCGCTATGCCCTGACCGGCACACCGATTACTGTGCACGCCTGCCATTGCACGGATTGCCAACGCATGTCCGGCAGTGCCTTTGCCATGAACGCCTGGATTGAGAAAAGCCGCGTCGAACTGTTATCGGGCGCGCTGGCATCACGCACGTTGCCGGCGGGGAAGGGCACCAGCACCACTCATTTTTGCCCGCAATGCGGCACCTCTATCTTGACCGAATATTCGTCACCGAAATTTTGGTTTGTCCGCGCCACGACCCTTGATAACCAACAAGCCTTCACGCCGGACATTCATATTTGGACCCGGTCAAAGCAACCTTGGCTGCACCTGCCCGATGGCGTGCCGGTTTTCGAAGCATATTATGACCGTGAACAGGTTTGGCCCCCCGACAGCCTGGCCAGATATCATGCGGCCCTGGTATGACAGAGTCAGGATGAGCGATACATCGTCATACAAGGCAACCGCGTTCTGGCCCAACGATGGCCTCACGGACGTGCCGTATAATTTGTATGACGATGAAGCGATCTATCTGCGGGAGCGGGAAAGACTGTTCATGGGCCCGACTTGGAATGTCCTGGGCCTTGAATGCGAAGTGCCGAACCCCGGTGACTACAAGACATCTTTCATCGGCGATGTGCCTGTTGTTCTGGTGCGCGCCAAGGACGGCACACTTCGCGGGTTTGAGAACCGCTGCGCCCATCGCGGCGCGTTGTTGTGCCTGGAACGATTTGGCAATGCCCGCGCCTTTACCTGTGTTTATCACGCCTGGTCTTATGACCATGACGGCAACCTGACCGGCGTCGCATTCCAGAACGGCGTTAAGGGCGAGGGCGGCATGCCGGATGATTTCAGGCGCGAGGACCATGGCCTGCGACGATTGCAAATCGCCTCCCTGTCCGGCTTGGTGTTCGGTAGCTTTGATCCTGCCGTGCCGCCTTTGGCAGACTATCTGGGCCCGGATATCGTCGGGCGTATTCGACGTGTCCTGCCCAAGCCGCTCAAGGTCCTGGGCTATTACACCCAGACCATGCGCAATAATTGGAAGCTGTATTTCGAGAACGTCAAAGACCCCTATCATGCATCGATCCTGCATTTGTTCTTCACCACCTTCCGCCTGAACCGCCTGTCGCAAAAGGGCGGCATCATTGTTGATGACAGCGGCGGCCATCACGTTAGTTATTCCAAGCTTGATGAGAAACCGGGCGGTGATGGAGATTATAACAGCGCCGAACTAAGGGCGGATACGGATGAATTCGGCCTGAAGGCGCCCGCCTTGCTGGGTGGCAGAGACGAATTCGATGATGGCATCACCCTGCAAATTTTAACCGTATTCCCCGGCTTGGTTTTGCAACAGGTGCGCAACTCATTAGTGGTGCGCCAGATCGTACCACGAGGCGTGGACCGCACGGACGTTGTCTGGACCAACTATGGCTTTGCAGATGATGACGAGGAACTGGCAGACCTGCGCCTGTTGCAAGCCAACTTCATCGGCCCGGCCGGCTACATATCGATGGAGGACGGCGCCGTCGTGGCCATGATCCAGCGCGCCTTGCCGGGCACAAAAGGCGATACGTCCGTGGTCAAAATGGGTGGTGATGGCACAGCATCACAGGAAAGCCGGGCCACGGAGACTTCCATCCGCGGGTTCTGGAAAGCCTATCGCAAGATCATGGACATCTGATGGACGTCACCGCCCAACACGGCCTATACCACGGTATCGTGTCCGGATTACTTGCAGACTATGCCCACTGTATCGACGGCGATGACCTGGAAAGCTGGCCGGCACTGTTTACCGATACGGCAACTTATCGCATCACAACCGCGTTCAACCACGCCCAGGGTCTGCCCATCGGCATCATCGATGCCCGCAACCGCAATATGATGGAAGACCGGATTACCGCCCTGCGCAAGGCCAATATCTACGAGCCCCAACGCTATCGCCATATCATCTCTGTCGTACGGCTCATAGATGCGGCGGATGTGGCGAGCGACATCATCCAGGCAGAGGCTTCATTTATCGTGGTGCGGACCACAATTGACGGCAGCCAGGATCTGTTCGTCAGCGGACGTTATCTGGACGAGGTCGACATCTCCGGGGCCCGACCTCTATTCGCCAAAAAATTGGTGGTTCTCGACAGCGACAAGATCGACACCCTGTTGGCCATTCCCCTATAGTTACCGAAACGAAACGAGCCGGAAAAAAATCCTGAATTAAGCCTTTGTATGACAGGGAGTGCGTCGCGTGCGAAACAATATTGGTCTGTACCTGGGGAAGCGGGCCCATGTCACTCCGCATATGGAAGCCATCGTCGACACCGCCACATCCCGGCGCTTCACCTTTCTGGAACTTGATCAGCGCGCCAACAAACTTGCCAATGCCATGACCGATCTGGGCATTAAAAAGGGCGACCGCGTGGCCATCCTGATGATGAACAGTACAGAATATGTGGAAAGTTTCTATGGCCTGGCCAAGATCGGCGCCATTATTGTCCCCCTCAACTGGCGCCTGGTGGCTGACGAGTTGAGTTTTATCCTGAAAGATGCCGGTGCCATTGCCCTGATCTATGGCAGCGATTTTGCCAAACTGACCGGCGAGCTTCATGACCGCGGTGCGGACGCCACGGACATCAAACACTGGATAGAGCTAAGCGAGGGGCAGGCGGGTAATCCGTTCGCCCAGGAATACGAAGACCTGACCCAACGTGCATCTGCGGAACCACCGGCGACGGATACCGGCGACGACGATGATTTGTTTATCATGTACACGTCGGGCACCACCGGCCTGCCCAAGGGTGCTCTACATACCCACAACACCATGACCTGGGCCATTCTGTCATTTAACGCCTCCACCGACATCAGGATCCGGGATCGTTATTCGATTGCCCTGCCTATGTTTCATGTGGGGGCCTTGCTGCCGGTGCTGTTCACCCTCTACACCGGAGGTACGGCGGTGTTGCTGCGTCAGTTCGATCCGAAATTAATGTGGGAGATTACGGAGACGGAAAAAATCACCACCTCCCTGATGGTGCCGGCCATGTTGAATTTTATGTTGATGGTGCCGGAGTTTGAAAAGTACGATGTCTCCAACTTGCGCTCCATCCTGTCGGGTGCCTCACCCGTGCCGGTCAGCCTGATCGAACGCTACCAGGAGATTGGCATCGAAATTCATCAAGCCTACGGCCTGACAGAGTCCGGGGGGCCGGGCACGGTGTTGAGCCCCGATGATGCCATGGTCAAAATCGGGTCGGCGGGCAAGGGTTTCTTCCATGCCTCTATCCGGGTGGTCGATGAAAACGGTAACGACACGGCCCCGGGCGAGCCCGGTGAATTGCTCGTCCAGGCGGCGCACAATATGAAGTGCTATTGGAACAATCCGAAAGCGACGGCGGAAGCCCTCCGCGATGGCTGGCTGCACACGGGCGATATCGCATTGCAGGATAAGGATGGTTTCATCACCATTCATGACCGGGTCAAGGACATGATTATCTCGGGCGGGGAAAACGTTTATCCGGCAGAACTGGAAAATGTGATCCTTGGCCATCCCGGCGTGGCGGATGTGGCGGTGATTGGCCAGCCCAGTCAGAAATGGGTGGAAAGCCCCCTGGCCGTGGTCGTGCGCCAGGACGAGAGTTTGACGGAGGCCGATCTATTGAAATATTGCGACGGCAAGATGGCGCGGTTTAAACAGCCGAAAGCCGCAGTCTTTATTGATGAGATCCCCCGCAATCCTACGGGCAAGCCCTTGAAGCGCATTTTACGGGAGCAATTTCCAGGCCCGGCGCGGGAATAGTTAAAAGAGTGGCTAAATTGGTAGCGAGACACTAATTTGGGCCGCTATTGCCCGTGTAGAGGCTCAATCGAAAAGTGAGGAATTGCCATGAACGTCGTCCAAATGAAAGAAAAAGTCAGCGAAACTGAATGGCAGACCCGCATTGATTTGGCCGCCTGCTATCGCCTGGTGGCCCATTATGGCTGGACCGATCTGATTTTCACCCATCTTTCCGCCCGCGTGCCAGGCGAAGTCGGCCCGAATGGGGGGGAGGTCTTTTTGATCAACCCGCTGGGTTATATGTTCCACGAGATTACGGCATCATCCCTGGTCAAGGTTGATATCAACGGCAAGGTCCTGTCCGAAACCGACTATGATATCAATCCAGCCGGCTTCACCATTCACAGCGCCATACACGCCGCCCGCCCGGATGTTGGCTGTGTCATGCATCTGCACACGGACGACGGCACCGCCGTATCCGCCCAGGCAGACGGTCTGATGCCCCTGACCCAAACGGCAATGGTCGTGATTGGTGATTTGGCCTATCACGACTACGAAGGTATCGCCCTGAACCTGGAGGAACGGGAACGGCTGGTCGCGAACCTGGGCACGGCCAACCATATGATCCTGCGCAACCACGGCACCATGTCCTGCGGTGAAACCATTTCCCAGGCATTTTTACGCATGTTTACGTTGGAGCGTGCCTGCAGTATGCAGGTGCGCGCCCTGTCGGGTGGCGTAAAATTGCACATGCCGTCAGACGAGGCGATTGAGAATGTCAAAAACCAGGTCGCAGGCTTTGGCCTAGATTTGGCCAATCTGTCCTGGCAACCTTTGCTGCGTATGCTGGATAAGGAAGATGCGTCTTACCGGAACTAAATCGGCATTAGAAAGATAGCCAGTTAAATTTCGCCCAAAGTAGCTATTGTCTTGCCTGAATAGAGGTTTAGATTCCTTTGCTTGGCCAAGCTGGAGTGTTCTTTGATGAATTATTGCGCCTTCGCTCATCTTGTTTGTCGAATATCGGTGCTGGTCTCGTTTGCCTTTGGGTTGGGCCTCATGGTCACCACTCTCGCAGGCGCGTCAGAGCGTATCATCAGATTTGGTATACCGGAGGAAGGCTATCCGCCCTATTTGATGCATGTGGATGAAGATATTAATGGCATTGTCGGCGATGTCTTCGTCGAAATCGCGAAATCCTTGGGCTATAAGGCGGATGTTGTTGTATTGCCTGAAAAGCGGTTATTGCATCAGGCGAGCTTAGGGAAATTGGACGCAGTTGCATCCGCCCTAGAGTGGGAAGATGATACGCGTACAAAATTTTGGACAAATGGCATCATCAGCATTTCAGATAACTTGGTAACGACAAAAGCCAGACGACTGAATGGCAATGATCTTGCTGCACTGAAGGGCAAACATATTGCTCTTATGCATGGCTATACCTATCCATCGTTGGAAAACGCCCTGAAAAACGGCGATCTTCATCCGACCAGGGTCAAGCGTTTCGATAGCCTTTTGCGGATGGTTGATAGAGGCCGGGTCGACTACGGCATTCTTGATCAAAACGTCGCAAAATGGGTGATGCGGGAGCAAGACCTGAAATTCGCACACGGCCTCCATTTTGTGGAACCGGGTTTCGATGAGGTGCAGTACCGCATTATCTTGTATCCGACAAAAGACTGGTCATCTTTTGTGCAGGAATTCAATATCGCGCTGGGCGCGTTAAAAGCGAAGGGTACTTGGAAAAAAATTCTCGACCGCTATCGGTGAAGCGATAGGGGTTTAGCCCGAAGTAGATTGGCGCTTTGTTTTTTTACGCGGTCTCATTTTCAACGCAATGTCATGGGGCTGTGACAGCTGAGTATGTCCGCCTCAAGCAATATTAATGTTTAATTCGCCAACTGTGCCCCGCAGATATTCCAACAGGGCCACAATGAATAAGGAAACGCCGGACAATTCCATGGCTTCCTGCACCACATTGAGCATGCCATAGATCGTATCCGTGCCGTAAACCGAAACCCAATAATTCAAATAGAATTCCGTGCCCAAGGCACCGCCGACATATAGCGCTGCATGCAGCACACCGCTAAGACCAAAGGCGTGCCGCAGGGGGTAGTTCAGCATTTCGTGCAGCTGGGCCGTTTCGTCGATAGATATATAGACAAAGATCGCCGCCAGGACGAACCAGTGGCGGCGAAAACCTCCCTTGCCTTTCGGTGTCGCAGCGGCAATGGCCGCCAACAAAGGCGTGACGATGTAGAACCAGATTTTGATCTTCGCCACGGGAATGGTGATGGGTGCTGGGCTCATGCCAACCTCATTCACAGCGACACATCTATGAAAACAATTACAGGCATGGGGCTATAATGCCAGTTAGGGGCTGGCGGTTATGACAATTGGCGTTGATGGGTTGGTATCACAGGCAGAATTCAAAACCGAATTGCCGGTGCACTCAATCTCTTCTTTCCGCGAATCCAGCCCTGCTCTACCGTTTACCGCCTTTGCCACTTTTGCCGCTTTTAACATAGGGGTTGTCTTGTTTGCGCATGATGAAGCGCAGGGGTACGCCGGGCAGGTCGAAATATTCACGCAGTCCGTTTTGCAGGTAGCGTTCGTAGGCGGCGGGCAAATCCTCGGTCAGATTGGTGAAAATGACAAAGGTCGGCGGGCGGGTTTTTGCCTGGGTCATGTAGCGTAGGCGAATGCGACGGCCATGGGGCCCCAGGGGTGGTGGATGGGCCTCTGTCATATGTTTCAGCCATCGGTTCAAGGCGGCTGTTGAAATGCGGGTTTGCCAGCATTTATAGGTTTTCGTCACCGCCGGCATTAATTTCTCAACCCCCCGGCCGGTCAGGGCCGAAAAGGTAACCACGGTAACGCCACGGGCCTGGGTCAATGATGTTTCCAAACGATCACGCAGTTGCCCCATGGCTGCGGTACGGTCCGATACCAAATCCCATTTGTTAGCGGCAACAACCAGGGCCCGGCCTTCTTCCAAAGTTCGGCGTGCAATAGTCAGGTCCTGGCGTTCCAACGGCGCGCGGGCATCCAGAATCAGGACCACGACCTGGGCATATTCCATGGCGCGCACGGCATCATCAGCCGCCAGCTTTTCCAGTTTTTCTGAAACCCGGGCCTGTCTCCGTAAACCGGCGGTGTCGATCAGGCGGATCGGCTGTTCCCCCCATTGCCAGGCTGTCCCGATGGAATCCCGGGTCAGGCCCGGTTCAGGACCGGTAATCTGGCGTTCTTCCCCTAGCAAACGGTTGACCAGGGTGGACTTGCCGGCATTCGGGCGGCCCAGAATGGCCAACTGTAAAATGCCGTCGCCTGGGCCGTCGTCTTCGAATTCGTCGTCCAACTCGCCCGCAGCGCCCGAATCTGGGTCCGCGCCAGAATCTGCATCTTCATCTTCGGCAGGGGCTACAGGTTCTGGCGGCGTGTAATTCCTTGCCTCATGTTCTTCCATGGCCTCCAGGATAGCATTGTGCAGACCGGCCAAACCCTCACCATGGGCGGCGGATACGGCTAAAGGTTCGCCCAGGCCCAGGGCCCAGGATTCTGCCAAACCGCCATCACCGGCGGCACCCTCACACTTATTCGCCAACAGTAATATCGGCTTATTGCGACGGCGCATCCAGTCGGCAAAATGCTGATCCAGGGGGGTCACACCGGCACGTCCATCGATCATCATCAAGGCAAGGTCCGCATCATCCAGCGCGGTTTCGGTCTGGCGTTGCATACGCCCTTCCATGCTGGCGGCATCCGCATCTTCCAAACCGGCGGTATCAAAGAGGCGAAATTCCAGGCCCGCAATACGGCCCTGCCCCTCGCGCCGGTCACGGGTGACGCCTGGTTGGTCATCGACCAAAGCCAGGCGCTTGCCGACCAAACGGTTGAACAGGGTCGACTTGCCCACATTGGGGCGGCCAACAATTACAATAGTGAACGTCATGGCTATACCGCTGGTATTACCTTAAGGCGATTAGTGCGCCGTTGTCAGATAGGACATAAATCGAACCGTCCGCCACAATGGGCGGGATCAAAGTATCTTCGGGCAGATCAATGCGCCCCAGCATATGCCCGGAATAAGGTGAAATGGCAACCGCATAACCGCTCGAGGACACTAAAACCAAACGGTCGGAGGCGAGAACAGGCCCGCTCCAATGCAGGGGGCTGATCTTTTCTTCCTCATCCTTAAAGCGTGGCAGCTGCGCGACCCAGCGGATACGACCACTTTTGCGGGCCAGGCAGATGACTTCAGCCTGGGCGGTAACCAAGAATATAAAATCGCCCGCGACCCACGGTGTCTCCATCCCCGCGATATCCCGGTCCCATATGCGCCGGCCACTGGCCAGATCAATGGCTGCAACCCGGCCGGAGAAACTAACCGCGACCACCATGCCCCGGTCGATCACCGGGCTGCCGCGAATTTCACTAAGCGATGATAACGGTGCCAAACGGCGGGTGCGGGTTAATTGATCGCTCCACACCATGCGGCCATTCTCCAAACGCAGGGCGAATAATTCACCCGACGAATAAGGCACCACCACCAAACCGCCGCCGACCGCGGCACTGGGTGCCCCGATCAGGCCCGCATCTTCGGGTATGCCACTATGGTTCCACAGGGTGCGACCATCGCTGGCGGCCAAGGCGTGCAATTGATTGTCATAGGTAATGACGAAAACCCGGCCACCGATCGCCGTTGGCGCACCGCGAATTGGGGTGCCGATACGACGCTGCCAAATCTCCGTGCCGTCCTCTAACGACATGGCATGGACATAGCCATAGCCGGTGGTGGCATAAACAACGCCTTTATCGACACTGACCCCGCCGCCAATAACACCTTCATCTTCGCCTTCCGGCGTCAATTCACGGCTCCACAACCGCTTACCGTTCGCAACGTCAAAGGCTGAAACCTCCGCCTCCGCATCCATCGCGAGGATCCGTCCGTCAGAGACAACAGGCCGTGTCAGCAGTTTACTTTCGCTACCCGAACCCTCGCCAATGTCGATTTTCCAGGCCTGCTGCAAGTCTTCACCAATTTCCAGGTGGTGCATGGCATGGTTGGCAAAACCGGCCGCTTGCGGCCAGTTGGGATTGCGCCACGGGCGCGGCAAACGGACATCCAGATCGGCAATGGAGGCATCAGGCTCCAACGCCTTGTCCAATTGCAGGATCGATATTCGTTCGCCCGGCAATCTGGGTTCCTGCGTTTCACCCAACCAATCGGGTAACTCGCAGGCCGAAAGCAAAAGAGCAACCGCCAGAATAGCAGCGGGTGCAGCGGGTGCGAGGAGGCGACCACGTACCTGCACGCGGCTAGCCCTTCTCTCCGTAGGCGGCAAGCATTTGGGTTGCGCGGCTGCGCATACCTTTTGGCGCGGCCGCATCTTCTGACAACGCCTTGAATGCTGCGCGGGCAGCGGCTGTATCACCATCCCGATGTTTCAAAACCGCCTGCATTTCCAGGGCCGAATAACGCCATGGGGTCCCATCAACCAGCAACGGTGTAAGCCGTTGCCTCAGATCTTCTGCCGCGCCATCGTCGATCAACAACATGATCGCCTGCAACTGCGCCAAACCCTGAAAGATCGGATCGACGCCGTCATCAGCTGCCATTTTGTCATACAGGATCACAGCGCCGTTTTTATCGCCGGATTTAACCCGTGCCGCAGCACCCTGAAAGCGGGCGATAACGCCGTAACCCGTGCTGGCATCCGCCGAGAGGGATTGGAACGAGGCGATGGCACCTGCCGTATCCCCACTGTCCATCAGCTGGATAGCAGCCACGTAGCGGCCACTATCTTCCGCCCGTTGGGCTATTTTATATTCCCGCCAGCCAACTCGGCCGGCAGTACCAACCACAACGGCGACACAGGCAATAATGACATAGATGCCAAACTTGCGCCAAAGCACCACGGCTTTGTCGCGCCGGACATCTTCATCAACTTCTTGGAAAATATCTGCCACGCGGGCACACTCCACAACTTGCCGCGGCACTATTACCGGGACGTTTTAAAAAGTCGGCCAATCTAGCCCGCGCATGGGCGCAGGGCAAGATGAAAGGAGAGCAAAATTATGGACCAGTTTGAATGAAGCCATCTGATCTATCTGCTGATCCTTTTGGCAGTTGTCGCACCCGCTATCCTGCGTTGGAATTGGCGCGGCGGTGTTATGTTGCGCAACATCGCCATCTGGTTGGCTGCAGCCGTCGTCCTGGCCATAGGGTACCGCTTCTTCGCGCCCTAGGCGTGTTTATATTAAACAGGCTCAGACTCTTAAGAAAAGAGCAATTGAACCAATCACTTCGGTCGCTAAATCGA
>JAPKBD010000120.1 GCA_028824965.1 Alphaproteobacteria bacterium
ATAAATTTTCTCTCCTATATAGTCTGAATAGGTCGCCTTTGAGACGGCTGCAAGGTTTTGTTAATGATTGTCACCAAATATATAAGGCATGACGTGGCAAATTATTTAGAGACGCTGATTAGCAAGTACGCTGGATCATGACAAAAGTGGCATTTCGGATCGCAGAAGCGCCGGCCATTTGAATATAAAGGCCGTTGGGGCAACCCGGCCTTTGACTAATCATGGGACAATTGCATGCAAAATGAGATCGTTCGGCGCGGGGCCCTTCATCTGTTCCCAGACCGCCATCGGGCCAATTGGAAGGGCCACGAAGTCTCCTTGACCCTGCGGGAATATGCCATTGTTGAAAGGCTGGCCGAACAACCGGGCCAGGATCTGCAATACCGCAATTTGTACGATGTGGTTCGCGGCACGGGCTTTTCCGCCGGTATTGGCGATGAAGGCTATCAGGTCAACGTGCGCGCCTTTATCAAGCGCATTCGCCGCAAATTTCGCGATATAGACCCACAATTCAACGCCATCGAAAACTATCCCCGCTTCGGCTATCGCTGGCGTTCCGGGAAATAATTAGGCAATTCCAAAACCCTTTGTGCTGAGGAACAGTCCCAAGATCAAGACAATAACCCCTAATCCGCGCACAAAACTGGGTCTCTGCATAAGCGGACCTGAGAGACGCAAAAGCCAGCCAGGCGCCACAACCGACGCCGCGCCCTTGGCGACGGCCATCCAACCAAATACAGATATCAAAATTGTCCAATCGGCCTGCCATACGGGATAAAAATTCAGGGTCAGTAGACCGGTAACAAGGGCTAGGATACCGCCAAGATAGGTCACCACGGCCTGTTCACCGATCTGCGCCGTCATGTTGCGATAGAAATCCGGGTTCACCATTAGGCCAACTGCCACAATGGCATAAAGAGGTCCAATAACCCGCGCCATAAATTCAGCCGCAAAAATGTAAGACATAAATGTGTTTAATCAAAAGGTTAACTTTGTTTATTAATGTATATATGGAGCTATTTTCAGGATTTTCAATGCGACAAATTGCCCTGAAATTATCACAATATTGCCCACCTAATGCCTTCTTTAGTGGGTCTTAATAGATCCTGCGTCGGTAAACTTGTTGAGGGCAAAATCATGAAACATGACATGCGTTGCGCTAAAAACTACAGATACACAGGCCGCTTTGCACCGCGCGTTCAGAAAGGGACAGAGGATGTCAAACCAGATGACGCGCCCTCCATCGTGGCTGAAGAAACGGATCGCAATCTGCTGGATGAAATCCAGGCACTGCTACAAAAACTTGGCGCTGCCAAAATATATTTGACCTTCTATCTGATCGAATTCGGCGGCCTACCCAAACGCCTGGCCAAACCGTTATTGGCGGAGGCGGCGGGTCGATGCGCCATGCTGCGCCTGCCCTCCAAAGATCATCATCTGGTGATCTACCTGGGGCCGGAGCCATCGCAGGATACAAGCGGATTTCTAGGGCGGTTACGTCGCAGTTTGGCAGCGGTTGGCCCACTGCTGCAACCCGATCAAGCCTGGGCTGAAGCTCGCATGTTGCGCCGCTGCAATCACGACATCACAGCCCCGACCCATCTTCTGCTGGACCTCAATGCCACAGCGCCCAGGGTCCTTGGTCTGACCAATTGGTAGCAGCCCTTAAAGACAGCGCATGACGACAACAAATAACGAATAGTTTTGCCCCGACCACGGCTTCCGCTATTCTCGCCACAGATTTGTATTTTGGCTGGATTTGAGGAGAGACGCCATGGGACCCTTGGCAGGAATGAAGATTGTTGAATTAGCCGGCATCGGACCAGTGCCGTTTTGCTCCACCCTACTGTCCGATATGGGCGCACAGGTCATTCGTGTGGACCGCACAGCACCTTCGGGGCTGGGGATTTCGGGCAAAAACCCTGCCTACGATGTGTTGGGCCGTGGTCGCAAGTCGATCTCTGTTGATTTGAAAAATCCCGAAGGCGTGGAAGCCGTGTTGCGCCTGATTGAGAATGCCGACGCGGTCCTGGAAGGCTTCCGCCCCGGTGTGACCGAACGTCTGGGCCTGGGCCCTGATGTCTGCATGGCCCGGAACGAGAAACTGGTCTATGGGCGCATGACCGGCTGGGGCCAGGATGGACCCATCAGCGGTGCCGCTGGCCATGACATCAACTATATTGCCCTATCGGGTGTGCTGTATTCCTGTGGCACCAAGGACAGCGGACCTGTACCGCCCTTGAATTTGACCGGTGATTTCGGCGGCGGGGCCATGTTCCTGGCTTTTGGCGTCGTTTCCGCCCTGTGGGAAGCGCAACGTTCAGGCAAGGGCCAGGTTGTTGATACCTCCATGCTGGAAGGTTCCGCCTACCTGATGCTGCCGATCTACGGCATGCATGGTTCAGGCTTTTGGTCTGATGAGCGGGGGACAAATATCCTTGATACCGGCGCGCCATTCTATGGCACCTATGAAACATCGGACGGCAAACATGTCTCCATCGGCTCTATCGAGCCGAAATTCTATGCTGAGGTGCTGGAAAAGACCGGCAGTGACACGATGGATCTGCCGCCACTAATGGATCGCGATACCTGGCCGGAGGTGATCGAGATTTATAAATCGGTCTTTAAAACCAAAACCCGCGATGAATGGTGCGAAATCATGGAAGGTTCCGACATCTGTTTTGCCCCGGTGCTGTCCATGACAGAAGCCCCCGGTCATCCGCAAAATACGGCCCGTGACAGTTTTGTCGAAATTGCTGGCGTCACCCAACCAGGCCCGGCCCCCAAATTCTCCCGCACCCAGGCCGCTGCCGGTGGCCCTGCCCCCACATTGGGTCAGGATACCGAAGAGGGCCTTGCGGAGTGGGGTTTCTCCGCGGCTGAGATCGCTAACTTGTTGGAATCCGGTGCCGTTGTGCAGAGTGAGCCTTACAAGGGCTAGACCCTTTTGTCATGACCACCGCTGCTGTTCACAAAGCAGCATCTTGAGCAGCGGCGGTGGCTGCATTTTCGTCAGTCCGGGGAGCGGAATATGAGTACGCGTGATGAAGACAGTTACGATAGTAACGGACGGGCGTTGCTACAGGAAATTGAAGCGGCGCGCGCGGCTGTCATGGATGCCGGGCGGCCTGATGCGGTAGAGCGTCAGCATAAGCACGGCAAATACACAGCCCGGGAACGTATTGCCAAAATATCCGACAGCGATAGCTTTATGGAAGCGGGCAGTCTGGTGGAGCCTATTCGCGATACGGGCTTTAATGAAAACCTGGTTGCCCCCGCAGACGGCGTGATCACCGGTAGCTCCCTCATCGATGGTCGGCCGGTCAAAATGCTATCCCATGATTACACCGTTTTGGGCGGCAGTACGGGCAAGCATGGGTCATCCAAAGCAAACCGAACGATCAAACTGGCAGCAGAACACGGCCAGCCCCTGGTAGCTTTGTTGGAAGGTGGCGGCCACCGCATTCAGGATGGCCAGGATTCGCGCCATTTTGCAGGTGCGGGACCTGTGTTTCAGTTGTTGGCGCGAAATTCAGGCTGGGTGCCTATGGCCATGGCTATGTTGGGCCAAGGCTTCGCTGGGCCGACCAACTATACAGCCATGGCGGATTTCGTGGTCATGGTGCGTGGTGGCTCCACCATGGGTATGGCGGGTCCTGCGTTGGTCAAGGCAGGTCTGGGCGAAGATATCTCGAAAGAAGACCTTGGCGGCGCTGCGAAACAGGCGGACCGTTATGGCCTGGCCGATCTGGCCGTCGGTTCGGAGGATGAGGCGATGGAGGCCATCCGCCGCTTCCTCTCCTACCTGCCATCGAATGCCCAGCAGCCGCTGCCCATAATCGCGACGGATGACCCGGTTAACCGCGCGGAGAAAGCCCTGCTGGATATTATTCCGGCCAACCCGCGCAAATATTACGATGTGCGTAAAGTCATTGAAATGATCGTGGATAAAGGCAGCGTGTTCGAGAAGAAACCCACCTATGCCCGCAATATGGTCACCGCTTTTGCCCGTCTGAATGGACGCCCCGTGGGCATTTTCGCCAATCAGGCCCGCCACCTGGCCGGAATGCTGGATGTGAAGGCGTGCGAGAAGGCGTCTCACTTCATCGCGCTCTGTGATGCCTACGGCCTGCCGCTGGTCTCGTTGATCGACGTACCCGGCTTTGCCATCGGATCCGAGGCTGAAAAGAGCGGCCTGGGACGGCGGTCCGGCCGTTTGATGTTCGAATTGGGGCAGGCCCGTGTGCCCTTTGTCTCCATAGTTCTGCGCAAGGGTTATGGCGGCGGCTATTACGCTATGGGTGGCGGTCAGGCGTTCGAGGCTGATGCCGCCTTTGCCTGGCCAACAGCTGAAATCTGCGCCATGTCCGTAGAGGGATCTGTTGACGTCGCCTATCGCCGTGACTTTGAAAGTGCTGAGGACCCCGCTGCCCGCCGGCAGGAGCTGATTGATATTTTCAAAAGCCAGCTGGGTGCCCAACGGGCGGCTGAAGGCTTTGGTGTTGATGAGATTATCGACCCGCGCCAAACCAGGGCCTATCTGTGCAATACGTTCGATAGATGTCCGCCACGGCGACCCGACAAACACCCGCCGCGGATCAGACCCATTTCACCAATTTGAGTATCAGAACAGGAATTAGATAGATGTCATTAAGTGGACGCGTTGCGTTAGTAACCGGCGCAGGCCGCGGCATTGGCCGCGCCATTGCCATTGCCCTGGCCAAAGACGGCGCGGATGTCGCCGTTAATTATCGCCGGGATGAAGACTCCGCAGCTTCAGCTGTTGCTGAAATTGAGGCGGCCGGCAGCAAGGCCCGGGCCTACAAAGGCTCTGTCGATAATCTCGAAGAGGTCACGGCAATGGTGGCCCAGATCGCCCAGGACATGGGCAAGATCGGCATCCTGGTCAACAACGCCGGTATCGCCAGCCGGGGCCAATCTGTGGCGGATACGGAGCCGGCGGAGATGGAGCGGGTTGTGGGCGTGCATGCCTTTGGCCCCTATTATCTGTCGAAGCTGGTGATCCCCATGATGCGGGAGTTGGATCGCGGCGATATCGTCATGATTTCGTCCGTCGCGACAGACAGCTACGCCGCCTTTGGCAGCCCCTATGCCATGGGCAAAGCCGCACAAGAGGCCCTGGTTTATACCCTGGCGAAGGAGGAGCATATGAACAACATCCGCACCAATATCGTCGCGCCCCCGCTGGTCGAAACCGACATGGGCCGCCGGCTGGTCAAGGCACGGTCGGGCATTGAGGATCTACGGGAATTGGATGCCTCCATGCCGTTTGGCCATGTTTGCCAACCCGATGACATCGCCAACGCGGTACGTTATTTGGTCTCCGATCTGAACACCTATGTCAACGGCCAACGCATTGCCGTAGACGGCGGTGGCAGTGCGTCTGCCCCCGCATTTTCCAGCCGATAGGTTACATCCCATGGCCACGCCAAAAATTCAGACCCTGGTCATTACCTTCATCGCCGATGACCGGCCCGGCCTTGTCGAACGCCTGTCTGAGGCCGTTACAGGCGCGGGCGGCAACTGGCTGGAAAGCCGTATGGCGCGCCTGGCAGCAAAATTCGCCGGCATTGCACGGATCGAGATTGCGGCGGATAAGACCCCTGCCCTGAAAGTCGCATTGGCGGCCTTGGAAGCGGACGGCTTCAATTTGAACATTGAAGGTGCGGCGGTTGAGGCTGCACCGGGTGGGGTGGCCGGGGCGAGCGGGGCCGTCTTTAACCTGGAACTGCTGGGCCCGGATCATCCCGGCATTGTCCGCGATGTCACCCACTGTCTGTCAGAACAGGGCGTCAGTGTGGAGGAGATGCAAACCAACCTGCTACGGGCACCCATGGGTGGGGATATACTGTTTCAGGCCCAAGCCCGCGTTCGCCTGCCCGATGATTTGAGCGAAGACAGTCTGCGCGATGCGTTGGAGGCTTTGGCCGAGGCCTTAATGGTGGATTTAACTTTGCGTGAGGGCGACGCCTAATCGACTTCACCCGGCGGCGGTAACAAATCCAGGTGCCGGAATAGAGCGACAAAACGGGCCATCTGATCCCGCTGATAGGCTGGCACATCCATCGCATCGAAATCGTAAAAGCCTTTGCCGTCCCGTAGGCCACGGCGGCCCTGTTCCATATTATCTAGAACGTTTTGCGGCGAGTTATAGCGATCAGAGCCCAAGTTCTCCGCCAGATAACGGGATGCGTGATAGAGGATATCGCCACCGCCTACATCGACGAATTCCAATAAACCCACGGTTGAATACCGCGGCCCGAAACCGACGCGAATGGCCTTATCAATATCCTCCGCCGATGCGACGCCTTCTTCGACCATACGGGCGGCCTCGTTCATGGCGACAGTCTGAAGGCGCGGAATGATATAGCCAGGCGTGGCCGCGCAGACCACGGGCACCTTGCCCACCCGCTCTAATAGGCTGCGCACTGTATCAACCACGTCCTCCCTGGTGGCAGCACCTGGGCTGACCTCCACCAACGGGATCAGAAAGGCCGGGTTCAACCAATGGGCATTCAAGAACCGCGCCGGTCCATCCACAAATGCGGCCAGTTTATCCACCGGCAAGGTGGAGGTGGTGGAGGCAATGATCGCATCTTCGTTTACCACTTGATTAAGGGCCGTAAAGGCCGCTTCCTTGGCCTCCATAGTTTCTGTGACGCCTTCAAATATCAAATCGGCATCGCCTAAATCCGATAGATCAGCCGTAAAATTTATACGCGCCAGCATGGCCGGGATCAGGCTACCGTCAAAAGCCTCGAATTCCGCCAAGGTTTTCAAATTACCCTCTATTTCAACCCGCGCTGCGGCCAATAAAGCCTCATGTTCGGCTGGGCTACGGGGCTTTACATCCACTAAGGAGACTTGGTAACCGGCATAGGCGAAAACATGGGCGATGCCGCGACCCATGCGCCCCGCGCCGATGGCCGCGACATGCTTTATGGTTCGCTCAGTCATCACGCTTCGCCATTTTGCAGCATGCCCGACAGCCCGGCCCGGTCCAATTGATCCAGGCCCAGGCCCTCCCAGCTGCGACTACCCTGGCGGAAATCCTCGCCACAAATGGCACCACCCATAGCCAACAGACCCTTGCCGACGGGACAGGGCACACCGGCCCAATCGGCCAACGATACCAACAGGGCCAGGCCCATGGCGACGTCTTCGCGCATATAGCGATGGCTGCGGAGGTCAATATGTTCCCGCCAATCGTTTGAATCCGTCAATTTCACGTGCGAGCCGTTGCCGTACATCCATTCAGGGCGGGCATCGTCGTAATTATCTTTCAGGGGAAAGTGCGGCCCGCCATAACCCAACGCTTCCCGCAGGGCGACCCTTTCTTCGTCCAAGGCATCGGTGACAGCGCGGATCGCCGGCTGGGTGCCTTCATTGTGAATATCCCAGGCATCGAAGTGCTGGAGGGGACCAGCGTTCATTAAGATGAGCGGGGGATGGATAATCGGCCCGGCATTCATCAAGGCGGCATCCAGGGCATCAGATACAGGTTCTATTGAGGGAAAGGCCGCCGATGCCAGTGCCAGCGCATGTTCCGACAGACGGGCGGGATAAGTACCAGACGGCAACCGTGTCGCACGGACTGATATGGCGACGGCATCAGCGGCCCGTAAACGTGCCAGATAGGGCAGCGTGCCCGACTCCACAAATGAAATCTCCGCCTGGTTGCCTTGCTGGCGGATAATCCGCGCCATAGGGATCGCGCTCAAGGTGCCGGGGGGAATGAACAGGACCTGGCCGTCCCGCATATGAGGGGCGATAACTGTCGCCAGACCTTCCAACGCGGTTGCCGGCAAGGGTGCGACGATTAGGTCCGCACCGTCCAGGGCCGCCCCAATATCTGCGGTAACCAGATGTAACGGCACCGAACGTTCGCCCCGCGCATCAATTAGGCGAATGGCGCCGGCTTTTTTTATAGTGCTCAGAGCAGCCTGATCACGTCGCCAGAACCGAACTTCATGCCCTTGATCGGCCAAGTCGGCAGCCGCCGCATGACAACCATGGCCGCCACCAATTACTGCAATCTTCACAATAACCTCCTCACGCTTCAGCTTAAGTCCGCGAACCTTACGGTTCGAATTTCGCCCGCGAACCTTACGGTTCGACCCAATGCTGCAATTGCGGCCCATAGGCAAATATACCGGGTGTGCCGCCCGTATGTACGAACAGAACATTGCTGTTCGCTGCCAAGGTCCGGTTCCCGGCCATGGCGATCAGGCCCGCCATGGTCTTGCCCGTATAGGGCGGGTCCAGGAACAACCCCTCACAGCGTGCGGTCAGCACGATGGCATCCGCGGTGGCCGGGTTCATTTGGCCATAACCGGGTGCCAGGACGCCGTCGAACAGAATGATATCTTCGTCTAGAACAACCTCCCCAACGCCAAGCATCTCTGCCAGGGCACTGCAATGGCTGGCGATACGAAGACGCTGAAGCCCGGAATTGCGTCGTACACAAACGCCATAGACATCCACATTCTGACCCAATGCGCGCAAACCGAATAACAAACCCGCATGGGTAAAACCGCTGCCGGACGCGATGACAATGGCATCCATTTTAGTTGCACTGGCCTGTAGCTGCGCAACGACTTCAGCCGCCGCCATGACATAACCCAATGCGCCCAGGGGCGGATTTCCCGGACCTAATGGAATGACATAAGGCTTTTTACCTTCGGCGCGCAAACCTTCTGCAATCGCTTGAATTGCAGCGTCCGCACCTGCCTCATCCTCCCCCTCAGGATAGGAATAGCGCTGCACACCTAGCAAATCACCTAACAAAATGTTGCCGGTCTGATAGTAGATCTCGTCCATACCAGCGACGCGTTCTTCCGCCTGGACATGGATATCCCACCCCATGCGGGCAGCAGCAGCGGCAGCAACCCGAACATAGTTCGACTGCACAGCACCGGTGATTAAAATAGTATCGGCGTTCTTGGCCTGGGCCGCACCGAAATAGAATTCCAACTGTCGGGTCTTATTGCCACCGAATGCCAGGCCGGTCATGTCATCCCGCTTGATAAAGAGGTTCAGACCCAATTCCGTGGATAAACGTGGCGCGGCCTCAATCACCGTCGGCAATACCGACAGGGGCACACGAGGATAGTCAGCCAAGCGGCCAAATTTCGTCGTCATAACGCCATCACCTGCTCACAAATCGCTGTCATCATTGAAATAGCCTATTTTCGCCGATGCGGCTACAAACATAGGCCCCGCAGGCAAAAAACAACGATCCCGTGGGCGGGGTGTGGGGCAGACATCTACATCCGGCGACCGATAGGGTCCCGAGCAAACACCATTCCAATCAACAACTTGTCGACGGTTTGCCCATCACTGGCCAAGGGAAAGCCGGCGCATTCGAACTTCAACCAGTCCTTATTCACAAACTCAGAGTTGCCGTGCCATCGTAACGGCCGTCCATTGGTCGCCAGCCAAACATAGGCAGCCATCAGATCTTCGCGATCTGCACCGGCATATAGCTCGTCAAAATACCGCCCCGTCACATCACGCCCGGTACTCCCCGTAATATGAGTGCCGACAAGACGCCAGCTAAGACGAAGGTCGCCGCCATCCCGGAATACATCGATCAGGGCGATGTGAGGCAAAAGACGCAAAGGAATATGATTGGGTTGAAAGTCCGAACGGGCGGGTAATCTGTCATCCATTTTCAGCGCCAGCCAAAATTCATGGAGCTGGCCAAGCAACGGCGACCGCAATGTCGATAGATCTGGATCGCGGTTAACCAGGAATTGTATATCGTCCATTAAATTCTCGAATAATACTCAATACAAAAGAATCCAGAGTAATAAATATTACTTAATTAATGGTTACTATTCAAAAATTGCGTTCGTGGAACTATACGATATTCATTTTGCTCTAATATTCAACTTTAAGGGCGGCGACAAACTAATTCCAGGGGCCGGACGAGGCCGTTTTCGACATTTAGCGCAGCATTGCGGCCTTTTTCTTTTGCATTATCCCCCATCAATATGAACGGCCCAAGTTTAGGGGGCCCATGGCGCGCCACGGCGTCACGCTGTGCCTGATAAAATTGCCGCATCGTCGCGACGTTGTCTGTAACCGACATCACCTCAAAACCTGCATTCTTAGCCGCAGCCACGGTTTGTTCCTCTGTCATGAGGAACGAATAAACCCCGTCCGCAGACCATGGCGTTGGATAGATCACCTCGTCGCCCCGCACCCCATCGGCAAGTGCCAACTCTGACAGGGCAAAAAGCCCACCCGGTCGCAAAACGCGATACGCCTCTGCGAACAAGGCGTCCTTGTCGGCAATATTCATGGATACATTTTGCGAATAAGCCGCATCGAACCGTGCATCATCGAACGGCAAGTTGGTCGCGCTCCCCTGTTCGATCTTGACTTTGTCAGCCAATCCCACATCCGCATTCAGACGTCGCGCGATTGCGCAAAATTCCGCCGTCAGATCGATACCGGTCACTGAGCAGCCATAGGTATGCGCAAAATACCGCGCCGGGCCGCCGACACCGCTACCGATATCAAGTATTTCGTCACCAGGCTGCGGCGTCAGGTTTTCCGCCAGTTCAGCCGTCGCAGCCATTCCACGACCGTGGAAATGCTCCACCGCATCAAGGTCCCCGGGCTGCAAATTCGCCGTGTCTTTGCCGGCCGCGACCAAGGCATCCATGATCCGTTGATACAAACCGTCTTTGGTGTAATGGGTCTCAACTTCGTTATCCGTCATGTCCTTGCGACCTCTTTTTGTTGCAGGCACAGCCTATCGCACTATTCTAGAGGCCAACAGAAAAAATGGGAGTTTCAGGATGTATGTGCGGGATAAAGTCGTTGTCGTAACAGGTGGTGCCAGCGGCATCGGACGGGCCCTGGCCCAACGCTTCGCAAAAGAGGGTGCTGCGAAGATCGTCGTCGCCGATCTGAACGAAGACGGCATTGCAGAGGTTGCGAAAGAGGTGAATGGCATCGCCATCGCCGCCAACGTGGGCGTGGAGGACGACATCAAAAATCTGGTCAAACGGGCGGAGGCTGAGGCCGGCCCCATTGATCTGTTCTGCTCCAACGCCGGGATCGCGGTCTACGGCGATCTGGACAACACGAACGAGGAATGGCAACGGGTATGGGAGGTCAACACCATGTCCCACGTCTATGCCGCCCGCGCCGTGGTGCCGGGTATGATCGAACGGGGGGGCGGTTATCTTTTAAATACCTCCTCGGCTGCCGGTTTATTGAGCCAGATCGGCTCCTCTACTTATTCCGTGACCAAACATGCGGCCATTGGCTTTGCCGAATGGCTGTCCATCACCTATGGCAACCGGGGCATCAAGGTATCTGTGCTGTGCCCCCAGGCCGTACGCACGGCCATGACAGCCGGCCTGGAAAACGGTGGCGTCGCAGGCGTTGACGGCATGATCGAGCCGGAACAGCTGGCCAATACGGTCATCGAAACCCTGGGCGAAGAACGTTTCCTCTGCCTGCCCCACGCGGAGGTCTTGGAATATATGCAACGCAAGAGTGGTGACTACGACCGCTGGCTAAAAGGCATGCGCCGTCTGCACGATCTATACGGCTGATACCTTAATTTAAAGCATGGTGGATCCAATGGGTCGCTGCAACATACGATGAAATCTTGCTGACAAGAAGGATGAGAGCGT
>JAPKBD010000121.1 GCA_028824965.1 Alphaproteobacteria bacterium
CAGTGGGTTAAAGAAAATCAATCATAGTTATCTGGGTCAGCCCCAAAAATAATTCCACAGATATGTAATCGTAACATTACTTTTGCACTTGCCATGGCTTGCTAATGAAGGGTAGTGTAGTATGTTAAGCATATGTTAACTCGTAATTGGAAAGTGAGTAGTCGGCTTGTTTTTTGGCGAGTACTCGCAAGGGGAAGCGAGTGTAATGGCACTAAAAATGCAAGACCTTAATGTTGAAGGCGTTGTAGATAAGGACGCCCCCAATCGCGAAACTGACCACGACAGCGTTGATAGTAACATCGACAACGTTGAACAGTTGAACGCGGAACGACGTTCGGGCGGGGGTGCGGACGCTGGTACGGACGGGGATGCCGGCGGGGACACAGAAGCAGAAACGCCCGCGGATCTAATAACAGAAACCAAAGACGGAACTGTGAAATGGTTTGATGCCGTTAAAGGGTACGGTTTTTTTGTACCGCAGGATGACGCGGGCGACGTACTGATCCATAAATCCGTCCTGCGCGACGCGGGTATCGAAAATATTTATAAAGGCACCGTTGTTGTTTGCGAAGTGGCGCAACGCGAACGCGGCTTGCAGGCGACGCGGGTAATCTCAGCTGATAACAGCAGCGCCCTGGTGCCGGCACCCAGACCAGTGCCATCGGTGGAAGAGGCCCGCGGAGTTGTCGTCGAGGCTGAAGGCGATTTTATGGATGCGACCGTGAAATGGTTCAACCGGGTCAAGGGCTATGGTTTCGTCACCCGCGGTGAAGGAACCGATGATGTCTTTGTCCATATTGAAACCCTGCGGCGGTACGGCTCTGATGATTTATTGCCGGGGCAGGCGTTACAAATCCGCATTGGCAATGGACCGAAAGGGCCGCTGGTCGCAGAAATCATATTCGTTTGACCAACAGCCCTCTCGCATCCAGAGCATTTCCGAGTAGGAAAAACCCAAACGCCTGGGACTCTTAAAAATCGGGAAATTTTTCCAATCACTTAGAATCGCCCCAAGGCTATTGGGCGATTCTCTTTAGATTGGAATTGCCCTAGGTGTACGCTGCGCTTTATTTCAATTCGATTGCATAGTCCTGAACCGGGCGCACTGATTTAATCAGGCCCTGGTCCTTCAGGAATTGCGCCATGCGGCGATAGCGACCGTGATCCAAGGCGGCGGGTCGTAGTGCGAACCGTGGCAGGGTATCGCGAAAGGCCCGTTTGTTCAGCTCATCGTTGAGGTTTTCACGTCCCTTGATGAACATCGCCCAACCTTCTTTGGGGTGGTTGATCAGGAATTGCGCCGCGTTCTCCAGGGCAGTTACAAAGCGGGGCAGGCGGTCATCGTCCAGCTTTTTGGCGTTGGCGACAACGATCAACTCGTCATATGCGGGCACACCTTCCTCTTCAACATAAAAGGCGCGACCGGGATGGTTGACGATATCCATCTGGTTCAGTTCGAAATTACGAAAGGCACCGATGACCGCATCGACCTGTCCGGATATCAAGGCCGGGGAGAGGGAGAAATTGACGTTGATCAGGGTGACGTCCTTGAGGGTTAAGCCGACGCGGCCCAGCATGGCGGACAACAGCGCGTCTTCAAAACCACCAACCGAGAAACCAACTTTCTTGCCCTTTAGATCCGCAATTGATTTGATCGGCCCATCAGCCAGAACCACCAAGCTGTTCAAGGGGGTTGAGACTAAGGTTGCGATCCGGCGCAAGGGCAGGCCTTGGTCGACCTGAACATGCAGCTGGGGTTGATAGGATATGGCCAGGTCCATCTTGCCGGCAGCGACCAGTTTGGGCGGGTCGTTGGGGTCGGCGGGTGCAATCAACTCCACCTCCAACCCTGCCTTGGCGAAAAAGCCTTTTTCCTGGGCAATCAACAACGTGGCATGGTCGGGATTAACGAACCAATCCAGCATGACCACTAATTTGTCTGCCGCCTGGGCATGCAGTGCGCCGAAACAGAATGTTGCCAACACAATTAGGCCTGTAAAATGTCGTATCATTGATCGTCCTCTATATAGCCGTCAGTTATCTGGTTGCCACGGCAACAAACGCCGCAACAGCCAATCCAAAGTGAAGTAAATCGTTACCGCGATAACCGCCAAGACAAACAAGGCGGCGAACAGTAAATCGATCTGCATGCGCCCGTTGGCATGCAGCATCAAATATCCCAGGCCGGCAGAGGAGCCGACCCATTCTCCCACCACGGCGCCAATGGGCGCGACGGCGGCTGCTACCCGCAGACCTGATGCCAGGGCGGGCAGGGCGGCGGGTATGCGAATGTGGCGCAAGGCGGCCCATCGGCCCGCCAGAAAATTTGCCCTTGGATTTGCCGCCGTCATGGTTTGGGCCAAGTCCAACCAGCCCGGCTCGGTCCGGCGCAGACCGTCCAGAAAGGCCGCCGTAACGGGAAAGAATATAATCAGACTGGCCATCATGACTTTCGATGCCAGGCCATAGCCCATCCACAGTACCAACACAGGTGCCAGCGCAAATACGGGGATCGCCTGGGTCACCACCAACACAGGTAATAACCAACGACGCAGATTGGGGAACCAGCTTAAACTGACTGCGCTGATAATGCCAAAGCCACTGCCGAACAGTAGGCCGAGGACTATTTCCAGCGCGGTAATCGCTGCATGGCCAGCAATCAGTTCCAGGTTTCCCGCAAGGCTTAATGCTACCAGCCACGGACCGGGCAGGATAAAAAACTCCACCCCTGTTGCCCAAACAATGGTCTGCCAGATGGCAAGAAACCCGCCAAAAGTTATCAGCGACCGCCCTATGTTTTGCACTGTATTCGATGTCATCGCGCGTCATCCCGCCAGGTCACGCAGAATGCCTGCGGCCAAAGTATGTAAGGCGGGGTCATCTGCCGGGCGCGGTGGTTGGCCATCTGGTTTCAAGGCCGGACCCATACAGGCCGGTTCGCCGCGTAGGACATAGATTTGATGCCCCAGACGCAAGGCCTCCAACGGATCGTGGGTGACCAGTAATATAGTGCGCCCCACCAGCAGCTCCGCCGCCAGATCTTGTAAGCGCAGACGGGTGAGGGCATCCACAGACGAGAACGGCTCATCCATCAGCACCACGGGTTGGTCTTCCATCAAGGTGCGGGCCAGGGCGGCGCGCTGGCGCATGCCACCTGACAATGCCGCCGGAAGCGCCGTCGCAACATCCGCCAAGCCAACGCGGTGTAGCATCGCCATGGCGCGATGGTGGTCGGCAGCTTCGCCCCGCAATCGGGCACCGAGTGTGATATTGTCCAGCACATTCAGCCATGGCAGCAGCAGATCACGTTGATCCATATAGGCGATACGGCCTGCGATCACGCCGCCATCGCTCGCCAATAGTGTTTGCGCGGTTGCCTCCGGCGAGATGCCGGCGATCAGTCGCAACAAAGATGATTTCCCCACCCCCGACGGTCCCAACAGGCATGTGGTGCGCCCAGCGGGCAGATCCAGGTCCAAATTCGTGAAGACCGCCCGGTCGCCAAAGCTTAGCGCCCCGCCCCGAAGGGTGATGCCGATTACTGGTAACGCGACGCCGGGTAACGCGACGCCGGGTATCGCGACGCTGTGTTCTGGATTTTCGGCAGGCATGAGACGCGTCCCTCCGCCGGTACGATCCGGATCAGGTTCAAGGGGTCGTCCAAGAATTAGGAACCTCTCAGCCGCCGTGGCGGCTCCCCCCGCTGTGAAGTTATGATCATAGGACCCTTCAACGCCCTGGCAAGCAGAAAAGAAAGCGGGGAAGATTAAGTGCTGGGGTGTGACGGAGAATACTGGACATTAGACCCAAAAGCGGAGTATATCTCCGCCGCGCCAGATGCTTAGACCAATTTGCACCATTTATTCACTGGCCAACCCCTTATACATAATTGAGATCGTGACTTAAGCCATGAAGCTTCGCAATATCGCTATCATTGCCCATGTTGACCACGGTAAAACAACTATGGTCGATGCCATGTTCCAACAATCCGGGACCTTTCGCGCCAACCAGCAGGTTGCCGAACGGGCCATGGATTCCAATGACCTGGAAAAGGAACGGGGCATCACGATTTTGTCCAAATGTACCTCTATCGAATGGGGGAACACCCGCATCAACATCGTTGATACTCCGGGCCATGCGGATTTCGGTGGTGAGGTTGAGCGGATCTTGAAAATGGTCGATGGCGTCGTCCTGTTGGTTGATGCTGCTGAAGGCCCCATGCCGCAGACGAAATTCGTCACAGGCAAGGCGTTGGCCCTGGGTCTGCGCCCGATCGTGGTCATCAACAAGATTGACCGTGGCGATGCCCGCCCCGACGAAGTGCTGGACGAGGTGTTTGATTTGTTCACCGCGTTGGAGGCGAACGAGGATCAGCTTGATTTCCCATATCTTTATGCCGTGGGCCGTGACGGTTGGGCCAGCGACGATGCGGAAGCAGGCGGCGGTGATCTGACGCCGTTGTTTGAGCTGTTATTGCGCCATGTGCCCAGCCCGACTGTGGATTTAGAAGCGCCGTTTTCGATGATTGCGACGTTGCTGGATGTGGACCCGTATTTGGGCCGCATTCTGACTGGCCGGGTTGAGAGCGGACGCCTGACGCAGAACGATGCCATCCGTGCCATGAATGGCGACGGCACAATTGCGGAAAACGCCCGGGCGACCAAGTTGCTGGCCTTTCGCGGCCTGGATCGGGTGCCCGTTGAAAGCGTATCCGCGGGCGATATCATTGCCATTGCGGGTCTGCAAAACGCGACTGTGGCCGATACCATCGCCAATCCGTTGGTGACCGTACCTTTGGTTGCCCCGCCCATCGATCCGCCGACCCTGGCTATGCGGTTTTCCATCAACGATTCACCCCTCGCCGGTCGTGACGGCAAAAAAGTGCAAAGCCGGGTGATCCGGGAACGACTTTTGGCCGAGGCTGAAGGCAATGTAGCCATCAAAATTACCGAAGCCGGCGAAAAAGACGCCTTTGAAGTCGCGGGCCGTGGTGAATTGCAACTGGGCGTGTTGATCGAAACCATGCGTCGTGAAGGCTTTGAGCTGACGGTAGGCCGCCCTCGGGTGCTTTTTCGGTCCGACCCCCAAACCGGCCAGCGGCAGGAGCCGATCGAAGAAGTCTCCATCGATGTGGATGATGAATTCACCGGCGTTGTGGTCGAGAAGATGGCCGGACGCAAGGGTGAGATGACCGATATGCGCCCCTTTGGCATTGGCCGCACGCGCATTACCTTCCTGGCACCGTCACGGGGCCTGATCGGCTATCATGGTGAATTCCTGACCGATACCCGGGGCACCGGACTGATGAACCGGATCTATCACAGCTATGCACCTTATAAAGGTTCCATCAGTGGCCGCAGTCGGGGTGCTATTGTATCGGCGCAGGACGGTGTCTCCGTCGCTTTTGCCTTGTGGCACCTGGAAGACCGTGGCGTGATGTTTATCGGCGGCGGCGAAAAGGTCTATGCGGGCATGGTTATAGGTGAGAATGCTAAGCCATCGGATTTGGAAGTTAATCCCCTGAAGGCAAAACAGCTGACCAACATTCGTGCCTCGGGCAAGGATGATGCCATTCGCCTGACCACGCCACGGCGCATGACCCTGGAAGAAGCCATTGCTTACATTGGTGATGATGAGGTGGTTGAAGTGACCCCCAAACATATTCGCCTGCGTAAAGCGACCCTGGATCCCCACCAACGCAAACGGGAACGCCGCGCCTCTATGGCCAGCTAATCCTAGCCAGCTAATCCTTACGGGATTTTCTGCGCGTTTCTGTTTGAGCCTTTAGCGTCTCTTCGATAGACTTCGCTTACCCCAATCCAGTGGGGTGAGCGGAGGATCGATCAATGTCGTCTAAACCATTTTCTGTAGCGCCTGTGGATGCAACCTTCGGCGCGGTAATCACCGGGTTGAAGCTGGCGGATATGGACGAGGCCGCCTTTACCGCCTTGTATGAAACGTGGCTGGAATATGGCCTGTTGGTTTTCCCTGGCCAGAATTTGACAAACCAGGAACAGATTGCCGTGGCGCGCCGTTTCGGTGAGCTGGAAATAACGCTCCAGCCTCTCAGCAATGTGAGGGATGACGGCAGCATTCGCATCAGCAATGACGACGACATGGTCAAAATTCTGAAGGGCAACATGGGCTGGCATTGCGACAGCACCTATATGCCCGTTCAGGCCAAGGGCGCAGTGTTTACCGCCCACGTCGTGCCGGCGGAGGGCGGGGATACAGCCTGGGCCGATGCCCAAGCCGGTTACGAGGCATTGGATGTGGCAGCAAAGGAACGCATTGCCAATCTATCCGCCTATCACTCCCTCTATCACAGCCAGAAACAATTTGGTGAGACCAAGGCCAAGGCAGACAGCGAATATTTCGGCTATGGCTTTGACAACCAAGACCCGCCCTTGCGCCCGTTGGTCAAAATCCATCCCGAAACCAAACAGCCCGCCCTGGCCATAGGCCGTCATGCCTATAGCATTCCTGGTCTGGCAGAGGATGCCTCCGAGCGTCTGTTGGCGGAGCTGGTGGAATTTACCTGTCAGGCCCCGCGCGTCTATCAACATAGCTGGACCGTTGGCGATGCCGTGCTTTGGGACAACCGCCGCCTTATGCATCGGGGCTGCCCCTGGGATATGAACGAACCACGGGTGATGCTGCATTCCCGCATTGCCGGTGATCAGGCAAGCGAGTTCGCCGCCCACGCCTAAGCCGATTCCTGCGTTAGTCGAGGGATGGCATGTTCAGGTCGAATTCCCTGGCGCAATCAATGGCGCTGTCATAGCCGGCATCCGCGTGGCGGACCACGCCTGTAGCCGGATCGTTCCACAACACCCGCTCTATGCGCCGTGCTGCATCTTCCGTGCCGTCACATACGATGACCATACCCGCGTGCTGGGAATAACCCATGCCAACGCCGCCGCCGTGATGGATGGAGACCCAGGTGGCCCCCGATGCGCAATTAACCAGGGCGTTCAACAACGGCCAGTCCGACACGGCATCGGAGCCGTCCTTCATCGCCTCGGTCTCCCTATTGGGCGAGGCGACGGAGCCTGCATCCAGATGGTCCCGGCCAACAACGATGGGGGCGGATACCTCACCACTGGCGACCATTTCGTTGAACGCTAGCCCGAGGCGATGACGATCCCCCAGGCCGACCCAGCAGATACGTGAGGGCAGGCCCTGAAACTGGATACGTTCCCGCGCCATATCCAGCCAATTGTGCAGGTGCTGGTCATCGGGCATCAGCTCCTTCACCTTGGCGTCCGTGCGATAGATATCTTCCGGGTCCCCCGATAGGGCGACCCAGCGGAACGGCCCGACGCCCCGGCAAAACAGCGGGCGGATATAGGCAGGCACGAAACCTGGGAAATCAAAGGCATTCTCAACCCCGATATCCTTGGCCATTTGGCGGATATTGTTGCCGTAATCCAGGGTCGGCACGCCGCGCTCGTGGAAGGTCAACATGGCCCTCACTTGATCGGCCATGGATTTCATGGCCGCGGCCTCCACCGCCTTTGGGTCCCGGTCCTTGGCGGACTGCCATTCCTCCAGGCTCCACCCAGCTGGAAGATAGCCATTGAAGGGATCGTGGGCCGATGTTTGATCGGTGACAATATCGGGCCGGACGCCGCGCGCCACAAGTTCGGGGAAGACCTCAGCCGCATTGCCCAACAGACCCACGGACGTGGGTGTTTTTGCCGCACAGGCCGCCTCGATCATGGCCAGGGCTTCATCCAGACTATCGGCCCGTTGATCCAAGTATCCGCTTTGCAGGCGGGCATCGATGCGGGAGGCTTGGCATTCCACGGCCAACAACGAAGCGCCCGCCATGGTCGCCGCCAGGGGTTGGGCCCCGCCCATACCGCCTAAGCCGCCCGTTAGGATCCAGCGCCCGGACAGATCACCGCCGTAATGCTGGCGGCCTACTTCGACAAAGGTCTCGTACGTGCCCTGAACAATGCCCTGGCTGCCGATGTAGATCCAGGACCCCGCCGTCATCTGGCCGTACATCATCAAGCCGGCCTTATCCAATTCGTTGAAATTGTCCCAATTGGCCCATTCGGGCACCAGGTTTGAATTGGCGATCAGCACACGGGGCGCGTCCTTGTGGGTGCGGAACACCGCGACGGGCTTGCCCGATTGCACCAACAATGTTTCATCCGCCTCCAAGTCCGTTAGGCCCGCGATGATCTGATCGTACGCCTGCCAGTTCCGCGCCGCCCGGCCAATGCCGCCATAGACCACCAGCTCCTGCGGGTTTTCCGCAACTTCGGCATCAAGGTTGTTCATTAACATGCGCAGGGGGGCCTCCGTCAGCCAGCTTTTCGCCGTTAGTTTCGTGCCCCGTGGTGCTTTGATGTTGCGGCTGTTGTCTATGCGTGAGTTCGGGGTCATTTGTCACTCCCTGGAAAAAATCTGTCATAATTCGTAAGCTGATTTGAAGCTGTCTGCAACTAATCCATAGGGGAAGTCATGACCGCAACATTGACCCATATACCCGGCAACGTCTCCTTGGCGGAGCTGGAGGTTCTGTATTGGGATAGCCCCGCCATCACCCTGGACCCTGCGTGCAGGCCGGGCGTTGAGGCAGCCGCTGCCGTAATTGCCAAGGCAGCCGCCTTGGGTGATCCGGTCTATGGCATCAACACAGGTTTCGGCAAGCTGGCCAACACCACCATTGCACCCGGCGATACGACGGCGTTGCAGCGTAACCTGATCCTCTCCCACTGCTGCGGCGTCGGTGCGCCGTTGCCGGAAAAAATCGTCCGCCTGATCATGGCGTTAAAGCTGTTGTCCCTGGGACGGGGGGCATCCGGCGTGGGGTTGGAACTGATCGATCTGCTAACCGCCATGCTGGCCAAGGGCATCACACCCGTCGTTCCTGGCCAGGGTTCCGTCGGGGCGTCCGGCGACCTCGCCCCCCTGGCCCATATGACCGCACCTATGTTGGGGGAGGGGGAGGCGAGCTATCAAGGCCAGATCATGACGGGCGGCGCGGCCCTAAAGGCGGCGGGCCTCCAGCACATCGTTCTTGGCCCGAAGGAAGGCCTGGCCATGATCAACGGCACGCAGGTTTCCACCGCCCTGGCGCTGGCGGGCCTGTTCGAAACCTGGCGCTGCGCCGTGGGGGCCATCGTCACCGGCGCGCTATCAACAGACGCCATCATGGGATCGGCGGCACCCTTCAGGCCGGAAGTCCAGGCCCTGCGCGGCCATCAGGGGCAAATCGATGTGGGCCTGGCCCTGCGCGCGTTGATAGATGGTTCGGAAATTCGTGAGGCCCATCGTAGCGACGACGAACGGGTCCAGGACCCCTATTGCATCCGCTGCCAACCGCAAGTCATGGGGGCCTGCCTGGATGTCCTGCGCTTCACCGCCCGTACGTTGGAGGTGGAGGCCAACGCCGTCACCGATAACCCCCTGGTTTTCACAGAAGACGGCACAATCGTCTCGGGCGGCAATTTCCACGCCGAACCAGTGGCCCTGGCCGCAGACCAAATCGCCCTGGCCATCGCCGAAGTGGGTGCCATCGCCCAGCGCCGCGTCGCTTTGTTGGTGGACCCCGCCATGAGCTTCGGCCTGCCCGCCTTCCTATCGCCCAACCCAGGCCTAAACTCCGGTTTCATGATCGCCGAGGTCACCACAGCCGCATTAATGGCCGAAAACAAACAAATGGCCTCCCCCTGCTCAGTAGACTCAACTCCCACATCCGCCAACCAAGAAGACCATGTCTCCATGGCCGCCCACGCCGCCCGACGTCTCCTCCCCATGGCCGAAAACCTGGCCAACATCATCGGCGTAGAGCTATTGGTGGCCGCCCAAGGCGTAGAATTTCGCGCGCCGTTGGAGACCAGCAAGGCACTGGCCAAGGTCATCGCTCGACTACGCGAAGATGTCGCGCCATTGGGTGACGATCGCGTTCTAGCTCCGGACATGGCGGCGGCTACACGTCTAGTTCATACGGAATCTATGGTAATGTCGGTGGAACCGGCAGCGCTGCCCAATTTATAGGAAGCGAAATTGACAGCGGAACAGAAATTCGATTTGCGACGGGTAGAACTTAAAGACGCCGACGTTATCAGCGCCTGTGTTCGAGCAGCGTACGCGATGTATCTGGAACGTATGGTGCAACCACCCGGCCCCATGTTGGCGGACTATGCTGCGATTATTGATGAGCATCTGGTCTGGGTCCTAGAGAGTCCTAATGCCGTCGTGGGCGTGCTGGTTTTGATGCTGCGGGATGACTATTTGCTGTTGGACAATATCGCGGTTCACCCGGACCATCACGGCCAGGGCCAGGGCCTGGGCAGCCGGTTGCTGGTCCTGGCGGATGAGGAGGCGCGTCGTCTTGGCTATGACGAGTTGCGTCTCTACACTCACATCAAAATGACCGAAAATATCGCCCTTTATCAGGCCAAGGGCTGGGTCATCACGGGGCGGGGGATAGAGGACGGCTATGACCGTATCTTTATGACTCGTCGTTTGGGTCCATGACAAAGGTTTGCAGTTTTTCGCGCACGTCGTCGGGGATTGGGATCGACGATCGCGCGGCGAGATCGAAGCAGACGCAGACGATTTCTGTTGTCGCGCCGATTTCCTTGGTTTCGATGTTGCGCAGGCGGTGCATCATGGTGACGGATTTGGTGCCGACCCGTAACAGCGCGCTTTCGATTTTGAACAAGGCGCCTACGCGCTGTTCGTTCTTGAACTGAATGGTGTGCTGGGCATCCACCAGGGATATGCCCTCATCCTGTTTGCCGTCCGCCTTAAAGCCTAACTCAACCAAAAAATGGAACGCGGCGATGTCAAAGTGGCCAACGTAGTGTTGTACATTCATGTGGCCCAGGTGATCGCAATGCCAGGGGTAGACGACGCCGCGGGTGGTTTCCATCCAACTCATATCAACTCTCTCCTTTTTTCAAGCGGTTAGACTATCGCTGGAAGCGGCCCCGCCGTCCAGTCGCTCTTGGCCCTGGATTACCGGATCAAGTCCGGTAATGACGAAGTGACGACTTCGCCGGAATTATCACGTCATTGCCGGACTTGGTCCGGCAATCCAGGCCAACGCACAGAGTTACTTGGCAGGGCGGGCACTTTCTGTCAGAAGAGGCCCCATACCTTATAGATTTGGGCGGCAAGTTATGAGCGACGTTGTGGACGGCAATACGGACGATGGCGCGGCGGCGAGCGATTTTATTCGCGACATTGTGCGCGCGGATATAGAGGCAGGTCGCCATGCAGAGGTGGTGACGCGTTTTCCGCCCGAACCCAACGGCTATTTACATCTGGGCCATGCCAAATCCATCTGCCTGAATTTCGGTGTTGCCCAGGAATTCGGCGGGCGCTGCCACCTGCGCTTTGACGACACCAACCCGGCCAAAGAAGAACAGGAGTTTATCGAGGCGATCCAACGGGACGTGCGCTGGTTGGGCTTTGATTGGTGGGAGCATCTGCATTATGCCTCCGACTATTTCGATCAGCTGTATACCTGGGCGATAGGGTTAATCGAGGCGGGCAAGGCCTATGTGGATGATCTGCCGGTGGATGAAATGCGTAGCCTTCGCGGCACGGTGACAGAGGCTGGGCGCAACAGCCCTTTCCGGGACCGTGATGTGGCCGAGAGCCTGGATCTGTTCCGCCGTATGAAGGCGGGGG
>JAPKBD010000122.1 GCA_028824965.1 Alphaproteobacteria bacterium
TACTCCGCGCCAAATTTGACCGTGCATTTATATAAGGCGCAGCACCATGGCAGGCGATGTAAAAAAGGTTGTATTGGCCTATTCCGGCGGACTGGATACTTCCGTCATACTGAAATGGCTGCAGGAAGAATATGATTGTGAGGTCGTGACCTTCACAGCCGACCTGGGCCAGGGCGAAGAAGTGGAACCGGCCCGTAAAAAGGCCGAGATGCTGGGCATCAAGGAGATTTATGTAGAGGATCTGCGGGAAGAATTCACCCGGGACTTCGTCTTTCCTATGTTCCGCGCCAATGCATTGTATGAAGGCTTGTATCTGCTTGGCACCTCTATTGCGCGGCCCTTGATCTCCAAACGGCAGATCGAAATCGCGGCCGAAACAGGCGCCGATGCGGTCTCCCACGGTGCCACGGGCAAGGGCAATGACCAGGTGCGGTTCGAATTGGGCTATTACGCCCTGAACCCGGATATTAAAGTTATCGCGCCGTGGCGGGAGTGGGATTTAGACTCCCGCACCGCGTTGATCGAATTCGCTGAAAAGCATCAGATCCCCATCCCCACGGATAAGCGGGGGGAGGCGCCATTTTCGGTGGATGCCAACCTGCTGCATATCTCTGCCGAGGGTAAGGCCCTGGAAGATCCCTGGCATGAGCCGGGCGAGTTCGTTTATTCCCGCAGCGTCTCGCCCGAGAACGCGCCGGACAAGCCCACTTATGTGGAGATCGAATTCAAGAACGGTGACCCCACCGCCATCGACGGCGTGACCATGACGCCCGCGGAACTGTTGACCAAGCTTAACGAACTAGGTGGGGCCAACGGCATTGGACGCCTGGACCTGGTCGAAGGCCGCTTTGTCGGGATGAAAAGCCGGGGCGTTTATGAAACACCGGGCGGCACGATTTTACTGGCGGCCCATCGGGGCATTGAAAGCATCACCCTGGACCGGGGCGCGATGCACCTGAAGGACGAGATCATGCCCCGCTATGCGGAGTTGATCTACAACGGCTTCTGGTTCTCGCCGGAGCGGGAGATGATCCAGGCCTTGATCGACAAAAGCCAGGAATGCGTCGAAGGCACCGTGCGGCTGAAGCTGTACAAAGGCAACGCCGATGTGGTTGGCCGCAAATCCCCCATGAGCCTCTATTCCATGGAGCACGTCACGTTCGAGGCAGACACCGTCTATGACCAGCGGGATGCGGCAGGCTTTATCAAATTGAACGCCCTGCGCCTGCGGCTTTTGCATCGGCAGAAAAACTAGACCGCGAAACTGAACATGACCCGTGGGCGGCGCTGGATAATAATCATGATTGTTGTTGTCGCTATCGTCGGGCTTGCTGTTCTGTCGTTTCTGACGGGCTGTGCGTCACTGGGCGGTGATGTCGAGGGCGCGCGATTGGCCCGGGTTGAGGCGTCCGCGCACTATCGCGACGGAGCCTTCTTCAACGACGTGCCGCAAAGCAAAGCATCCGCCGGCGTCTACTGGGACATGGCTGTCGAACAGTTCACCGGCGATCAGATCCGCGTGCCGCCGTTCGCAATTCCCGTCCTGCCCGTTGTCATCGAAAACCCAAACGCCCCACCCCGCGATGGTCTGCGGGCCATCTGGCTGGGTCATTCCAGTGTCTATCTGGAACTGGATGGCACACGGCTGTTGGTCGACCCGGTATTTTCCGACCGTGCCTCACCCGTTGGGTTTTTGGGGCCGCAGCGTTTCCACGAACCACCCATCAGCCTGACCGATCTGCCGAAAATTGATGCCGTCATGATCTCTCACGATCACTACGACCACCTGGACATGCCGACCATTCAGCATCTTTCCGCTAAAGGCAGCCGGTTTTTCGTGCCCCTTGGCATCGGTGCGCATTTGGAGGCGTGGGGCGTGCCCGATGCCCAGATCATTGAATTGGAATGGTGGCAGTCAGCCAAGATCAACGGCGTGGAGATTTTTGCCACACCGTCGCGGCATTATTCCGGGCGCAGCATTGACGACTACAAGGCAACCCTGTGGTCGTCGTGGTCCATGATCGGGCCCCGCCACCGGGTCTATTACAGCGGCGACACCGGTTTCTCCGACCATTTCAAAAAGATCGGCGACAAATTCGGGCCCTTTGATTTAAGCATCCTCAAGGTCGGTGCCTATGGCCCCAGCTCATCCTGGATGGACATCCACATGGACCCCGAACCGGCCGTCCAGGCCCATAAAGCAATCCAGGCCCGCCGCATGTTGCCCGTCCACTGGGCCACATTCAATATGGGCTTCCATGACTGGGATGAACCCATCAAGCGCACGATCCGGGCAGCGAACGAAGCAAACATCGACATGGCCACGCCTCGCCTGGATTGCGGAAACCCAGCAATAGAAGGTGCATTTGTTTGAGGCCAGGACCGGGCAAGGGTACGCCGACGAGATCCTTGATTGCCGTATAGATGATGGTGTTTGATGATTTGTCATAGTTAAATGAATATTGCGGTGCCTTGCCCGATGGAAAGCTGGGCAGGATTGGATTTTGCGGCCAGCCTTGCAGCAATACACCTGTTGAACATTGAAGGTTGCCGGGCCGGCATGATTTGGCGCTCAACAGATTGTTAATTGGAAAGCCGTTTTCGTCTGCAAAGACGAACGCCGACGGTAGTTTTATCTTGATGCTCTCGCCCGCGCGAAGGATCTTGCCGGACACTGAAGGGTTCATGTCCACGGCCAGATTGATGACGAAATCGGTAACAGCACCCGCAACATCACCGTCAGGCGCAATCGGTGCCTTCACGATAGAGTGGACGATCCCGGATGCCGTTTGCGCTGCCGCATTGGGAAGGTGCTGCACCAGGGTGAATGATAGCAATACCGCGCCAAGGAGTGCCGGCTGTATGACAAATCGACGCTTCTGGAAAATTCTCAACATCGTAACCCCCATTATTATTGATCGCCAAATGGCAAATCGCCGGGCCATCGCGGTCGACGACACAACTGGAACATATCGAATGAATACTGTTTCCAATGGAATCTAGGAGCGCCTCTTCTTGGGCAGGACGTAGTCTATATATTGATTATGGAAAATACAACCCAACCGAA
Organism: Alphaproteobacteria bacterium; assembly: GCA_028824965.1. Lineage (GTDB taxonomy): Bacteria > Pseudomonadota > Alphaproteobacteria. The sequence goes on from JAPKBD010000122.1 coordinate 3,068, forward strand.
CTCAATCACCTAATTGACTACTCAACATTTCTGTTTCTAGTGGAACAGCCTGAAACGCCGGCGTTGCTTCCAGCCGCTCGCCCAACGCCCGCAGTTTCGGGCAGTTGAGTTTGGCGAAGATGCCGGGGCGTTTGGTCATGCCGAAGGTCCAGAAGACGGCAGTGGTCAGGTCTGCCTGGGTCATTGTTTCGCCCATGAACCAGGGGCCGATAAATTGGTCTTCCAGCCATAGGTAGCCATCACGGACCTGTTGTTCGCAGGCATCGATCCAGGGTTGATACCAGATCTCCTTGGGGCGAAAATGCCGTTCGTATAATGCGGTGACCAGTTTTTCGTTGCTGCCCAGGGCGATGGCAAGGCGGGCCAGGACGTCCCGCCGGGACTTTCCACTGCGGGGGACCAGGGCGCGGTCAGGGCCGGCGGCTTCATCCAGATGATCCAGAATAGCTGCGCTGTCGAACAGCATCTCGCCCTGCACGTCATTGGCATCCAGCTGCAATATGGGCACCCGGGCGATAGGGTTCAGGCGTCCGACGTCGGCTCTGCCATCGCCAAAGGGCATCACGCTTTGATGTTCGTAGGCCATTTTATAATGCTGCAAGGTTACCGCCACCCGGCGTACGAAGGGGGAGGAATATCGACCGATCAATTTCATTGTTGTTCCTGATTTGATTGCCTACGGCGGCGAGACTAAGATCATAGAGATAAATTCGGAAGAGAGGGAGGCGACGATATGCAATTTGGTCTGCACGCGGGCACGCGGGGCGCGGCAATGGATCCTGATGGGCTTCTCACCATTGCCCGCCGGGCTGAGGCGCTTGGCTTCACACATCTGGGGTTAAGCGATCACGTGGTCATCGCGCGGGAGGTCAACTCCCCCTACCCCTATACAAAGACCGGGAAATGGTTCGCACAAGATTCTGGTGAGTGCCTGGACCAATTGACCGCCCTGGCCTTTGTTGCTGCTGGGACAACGACGTTGCGGCTGTTGACCTCCGTCATGGTGCTGCCGCACAGGCCTGTGGTGTTGACGGCGAAGATGCTCACGACCATCGATCATCTGTCCCGGGGCCGGCTGACCGTGGGCGTCGGCGTTGGTTGGATGGAAGAGGAGATCATAGCCCTGGGCGCGCCCACGTTCAAAGGGCGGGGCAAGCTGGCGGATGAATATATCGAAGGCTTCCGCGAATTATGGACCCAGGACGATCCGGAATATGCGGGCGAGTACGTCAATTTCAACGGTATTCTGTTTGAACCCAAACCGACCCAGAAACCCTATCCCCCGATTTGGATTGGCGGTGAGACAAAGCCGGCGCGGCGACGGGCAGGCAAAATGGGCGATGGCTGGTACCCGGTCAACAACAACCCCGCCGCACCCTATGATACCCTGGATCGATATGCCGCCGGACTGGCCGACATGCGGGCCCAGGCAGACGTGGCGGGCCGCGACCCAAGCGCAATCGAAACCGGCTTGATCACCGTGGGCTACCGCATGGGGGAGGCGGACCAACTGGATGATGGCAGCCGTAAACCCTTCACCGGCAGTGCGGATGATATTCTGAACGACGTTGGCACCTTCCGGGACGGCGGCCTGAACCACATGATCGTCGGCTTCGAAAGCGACGATCTGCAACGCTCCCTCGATACTATTGAGAAATTTGCAGAGGCGGTGATGGGAAAGATTGGATAACCGGCCTTGGTGCCCCGTTGACTGCTTGGCACCAAAGCCGTAACCGCGTGGGGTTTTGGGCAATTCAAATAGTCGCGTGGGGTATAGAATGTCTTGTTATCGAGTTTTTCGTCAGGCCGTCATTCTGGCGGCGTTTTCGGGTCTGTTGGTCTCACACCAAGCCCTGGCGGGTGGGTTAATCCCTGCCTCACCACAGCCTGCCGCAGGTCAAATGGCCCAAGGGCTGGCGGTGGAATATATGATGATCGAGGCATTTCACGTTGATGATTTGGAAGCTGCCGGCAAGGGCAAGCCGGGCAAGCCGCTAAAGATGCTGAACTGGTCAATGGGGGGCGGCCCGGTCCTGACCCATGTCGAGGATGAAGGCGTTGGGGCCCGTATCAGCAGCTTTATCAAGTTCGAGGCGGCGGGCAGCTACGCCATGCAAATGAAATCGAATGATGGTGTGCGTCTGACCATTGGCGGGCAAGTGGTCGTTGACGATCCTGATGTGCATGCAGACAAATTCAGTGATGTAGCCGTGGTGTCCGTGCCCTCACCTGGATGGTATGCGGTCTATCTGCTGTACTATGAACGTCGGGGCACGGCGACGTTGGAGTTGCGTTGGCAGCCCCCCGGTGCGGCCAGCCTTGATTTCGTACCCGCGGCGGCGTTTGCCCATTAGCAGGCTGCTGAAAAACTCGAAATCCGCGTCGCTTAGCGTCATGCCCGCGTAGGCGGGTATCCAGATTTTGAAATGTTATTCGCAGTTTTCAGAGACATCCTGGATTCCCGCCTGCGCGGGAATGACGAAAATTATGATATTCGAGGCTGCGAAATTAGTTTTTCAGCAGCCCGCTAGAGCAATTTTTCCAATCACTTAGAATCACGAAGCGATTCACAGTTGATCGGAATTGCTCTAGTCTGGTAATTACGCGCCCCAGATCTCACCAAACGCGCGGGCGAAGTTTGCGCCTAGGTAGGCTGTAACATCCGCCTCTGACCAGCCCCGCGTTAATAGCGCCTCTGTGATGTTGGGCAGCTTGCTGTGATTGTTCGCGCCTTCGGCATAGCGGGCGGGGATGTCGTGGCCAAAGCAATCGCCGTAATCGGATATGCCCGACCACAGGCGGCGATTGACGGCGATCTGGGCTGTGCGGCGCAGGTCGTTTGAAACCGGTAGGTCGGTGCCGAAGCCCACGTGATTTATGCCGGCCAGTTTGGTGATATATTCCAGATGGCGGATAAAATCATCGATGCCGGGGCGGCGGTTGCGGTCACCGTCCCACAGCATGGGGCCATAGACGCTGACCCCGATGACGCCGCCGCTGTCCGCCACCGCAGCTAGGATGCCGTCGTCCTTGTTCCGCGACAGAGGCGTTAGGGCGCGGGCATCAACATGGGTGGCCAGCACCGGCTGGGTGGCCAGGTCCAGAATATCGCGGGCGGTCTTGTCGCCCACGTGACTGATATCAATGGCGATACCCAGTTCATTCAACAGCCGGACAGCATCCCGACCCAGAATGGACAGGCCCGCGTCCTCAGTCTCCAGATTACCATCGCCCATAAAATTGCGGTAATTATAGGTGGGTTGCATCACCCGCACGCCCAGTTGGTGGAACAGGTACAGCCGATCCAGATCATCGGCCACGGGGCGCATATTCTGCCAACCCATGATCAGGCCAATTTTCCCGGCCGCTTTGGCGTCGCCAAGATCCGCAGCTTTTCGAATGTGCATCCATTCGCTGTCCGGTGCCGCCATGTAGGCCAACCAACCGGCGATTTGTTCGCAGCTTTCGGTAAAGTCCGCCTCAAAATGGCCAATGGTGACGTTCAGGGCATTGATGCCGCCCGTGCGCAGATCACCTGTATAGCCGTCGCTGTGATAGGACAGGCCGTCAATAACCAGGGCTTGTTCCTGAAGTTCCTTTACAGCACTCACCTAACGTCTCCTCACATCGTCTATACTGGCTCCGGCGATCATACTAGACATGTAAGAGGAGGAATGACCATGCGCGGTGAACCGGATATCGATGACAGCTTCGATCCAAGTAAGCACGAAATGTGCGAAACAAAATATTTTGAGGATTTTGCGGTCGGCGACAAATTCCAGAATCCATCTCGCACCCTGGGAGACGCCAATTTTGCGGCTTTTCAATTGGCTTCAGGCGACAATCATCCGATCCATTATGATCTGCCGTACTGCCAGGCGCGGGGGCACGACAATCTATTGGCCCATGGCTATCAGGTCTTGATCCAGACGTGCCCCGGTGCCGGTACCCTGGCCCATGTCATGGGTGATGCGATGATTGCCTTTATTGAGCAATCGTCCAAATTTTTGAAGCCGTTCTATGCCGGCGACACGGCCTATCCCACATTGGAGATTACCGACCTGAAGGAACAACGCTCCACCGGCGTTGTCACCCTGCGTTCAACAGTACACAACCAGCGCCGTGAATTGGTGATGGAGGGCGAGGTGAAGTTGCTGTGTAAAAATCGGGGCTAGTTGAGCTTCGTTCCAACAGCGCAATGAAGGTTGCGGGCCAGCAGGATCGACCCGTCGGCAATGGCTTGGGCTTTGGCGGCGTGCCATTCCGCTATCTCGGCCTCATCCAGCATGGAAAATAGATAGGGTTCGTAATATTTCCAGGTATAGCCGTCGGGGTCGTTCACGGTCATGGTCGTGGGAAACAGCTTCAAGTTGGTCAGGCCGGAGGTCCCGAACCGGGTATAAAGGGAGGCATCGGCGCAACCGCCAATCCCCACCGACGGCACCGGTGCCTCAATCTTGTCCTTGATGGCGGGGGATACGGGCAGGTTCCACAGGCTGCGCATGTCCACCGCACGTACCATCACGGCGACCCTGCCGCCTGGTTTGGCGACGCGGATCATCTCGGCCAGCATTTTATCGGCGTTGCATTCCTCCATCACCGTGTGGGACATGACGATGTCAAAACTGGCATCATCAAAGGGTAAGTCTTCGGCGTTACCGGGACCAAAGGTGATGATGTCATCGACGCCTTCCGCCTTGGCGATCGCCGCTGCCTCACGCAGGAAATAGCCGTTGATATCGACGGAGGTAATCGGATTGGCACCTTTGGTGTAGCGCGCCAGCCAACGATCGAGGGAGCCGGGACCACAGCCCACATCCAGCACCGTTTCGCCCGGGCGAATATCAATCTCATCCACATGCATGCGCACACCGCGTAGATAGCCCGGGTCCGTGCCCCGGCCATCGATGAACCCGACGCCGCCTAGATGCCGGCCGCCGAGGGAGATGACGCAATAGCGTTCCGCCAACCGATCAACAATCGGCTCCCACTGGGACGGCGACAACAGCATGGGCAACAGCACCAACACCGGGCCATCGCCCTGCATGCGATAGGTGATGCCAGCGGCTTCTCCTTGTTGCGTCCCTGTGTTGATCTGGCTGGCGGGTGCCCGTGCCTCTGCCCGGTCCAGAAAGTCGCACCATCGGGGCACGATCTCGTCGCCGCAATCAGCAGCGACATCAGACCAGGTCAAAACCGTATAGTCATTAAAGCAATGGCTTTCGGCCTCTGGCAATGCAGGCTGGTTTGTGGCCATGGCCTCAACGCCTGCGCCACCATCGCCATGCATCAACATCAATCTGTCACCGACCGGGGCGACCACATCAGCTTGCAACCGGTTCAGGCCGATCAGGGCGAGGGAGGAAAATCGTTCCGGCTGGGCCGCGATAATGGGGTCAAGCTCAGCCGAATTCTGCGCCCCGAAATGGGCCCGCACCAATCCCAGATGTTCGAACAATGCGGCCAGGCGCGCTTCAACAGTTATTTTCTTCGGCAATTTTTCAGACATGATCAGACCAGATTAACCCGAACGCCGCACAACACGATTTGATCGTCGTCGGCGACCAGATCCAGCTTGTGCGCGATGCGCAGGATATTCTCTTTGTTGGCGGGCAGAACATCAATGGCGCAGATGCCAATGCCTCGGCCATCCGTATCAGCAACAAAGCGGATATGAGCATTGTCCAGCTGTACAGCAGGTTTGCCGCTGATACTTTCCACCGGTATGTCCAATACCTCTCCCCAGCGTTTGGCTAGGGCACCGGGGTCATCGCATTGGATTTCCACCGCAGTTAGCGCCTTCGTATCCTGGGTCTGCACGAATTCCTGCCAATTGGGGCCGGCCCATTTCCACCGGGATAGTTCTTCATTTGGATCGCCTTCCGGGCCCATGTCGTCGATGGACAGAATGGCACCTGGGACATCTTTGGGATGAAAATGCGTTGCGTGGCAGTCATCATCGTCATACCGCCAAATTTCCCGAACGCCCAGGGCGGCGATCCGCTCCCGATGGGCCAGGGCGTCATCGCATTCCAGGATGATCATATAGCCGCCATCGCCCTGACGCCGTTCCAGCAGGCGCCCGGCTGTGGTGCCGTCCTTGAACGGGGCCACAATTTCGATCAGATTTCCGCCAATGGGCAACAGGGCATTGGTCAGACCGAAATTGGCCACGTTGGGGTCATTGTAGCAAACCGCCAGGCCCAGGGTGGCACCCACATCGACCACTGCCTGTTTTAGATCTTTCGCTACGAACACAAATTGTCTTAAACGCATTTTATCTCTCCAACTGGAGCATTTCCGACAAGGAATTGCTCTCCATTACGCAGCGCCCTCGATGCCTGCAGCCCAGCAGGCCGCCGTCACCGTGTTGACCATCAGGCAGGCGATGGTCATCGGCCCGACGCCGCCCGGAACAGGGGTGATGGCGGCGGCAATGTCCTTTGCCGCCTCAAAGTCCACATCGCCGGTCAGCTTGGTTTTGCCATTGCCCAGGTCGATACGGTTCATACCCACATCGATCACCACTGCGCCCGGTTTGATACAATCCGCGCCCAGCATGTTCGCCCGCCCGACGGCGGCGATCAGAATATCCGCCTCCCGGCAAATGCCGGGCAGATCCTTGGTGCGGGAATGGGCGATGGTAACGGTGCAATGTTCCGCCAGCAGCAATTGTGCCATCGGCTTGCCCACCAGGTTCGACCGGCCCACCATGACCGCCCGTAGGCCGGACATGCCGCCCTCACCGAACCGATCCGCCAACAGCATGGAACAGCCCAACGGGGTACAAGGCACCAGCGCGCTTTGTCCGGATGCCAACCGACCGGCATTGATCGGGTGCAGGCCGTCCACATCCTTGTTGGGATCGATGGCCAGAATGATCGCGCCCTCGTTAATTTGTACGGGCAGGGGTAGCTGCACCAGAATGCCATGCACCGCAGGGTCGGCGTTCAAACCCTCAATCACGGCCAGCAGCTGCGCCTCAGTCGTATCATCGGCCATGCGAATGGTGTCGGATAGGAAGCCCATTTCGGCCGCGACCTTGCCCTTGTTGCGGACATAGACCTGGCTGGCGGGATCTTCACCGACGATCACCACCGTCAGGCCGGGCACCAGGCCGTGGTGTTCTTTCAATTGCGCTGTCTGTTGGGCGACCATGCCGCGCAGGCCCTCGGCAAAGGCTTTGCCGTCAATAATATCTGCTGTCATCGGGATTTCGTATCCATCCATCAACTCATTTAATGGAAGTTATATAGACAAAAATCTAGGCTGTCAGTTAGGCCTTGAGAGTAGCCTTTAGCGCCATGTCGATGAGGGGCATGCGGTCATTGCCGAAGTACATATCATCGCTGTTCACAAAGAACGTCGGGCTGCCATAACCGCCCCGTTTGGCCAGGGCCTCGCCATTCTCCCGCAGTTCGGCCTTGATCTCGTCCGAGGCCATGGCCGCGGCCATCTCGTCACTATCAAGACCGGCGGCAACAGCAATTTCGACCAGCACGTCGGCTTGGCTGATATCCCTGTCCTGGCCCCAATAGGCCTCAAACACCCCCGTGGCATAGGGCACCAGCTTGCTCTGCTTATCGGCGGCAATACAGCCGCGCATGGCCTTGACGCTGTTGATGGGAAAGATCGTCATGGGCCAACGGATCGTAATGCCGGAATAGCGGGCCCAATCCTGCAGGTCCTTGTACATATAGCTCTGTTTGGCGGGAACCGGAAATTCCCGGCCGTGATAGACCGAAGGGTTGACCGTATTGAACAACCCGCCGACCAGGATCGGTTTCCAGGTAATCTCCACCCCCAATTCGGCTGCCAGGGGCTGAATATTGTGAAAGCCCAGATAGGTCCACGGGCTGGAACAATCGAAGAAGCACTCTAGTTGGGCTAGTTTGGTCATGACGGTCATCCTTGCAAACCTGTTGCATACAGTTTGCCTGAATGAGGCGGTGCTGGAAAGATGCTGCTGTTAATGCAGCAGACAGTCGCCTTCCAGATGCCTGTAGCCTGAAGGTGTCACTAATTTGGCCGATGCCAGGCGGACGGAATGCACAGGGCCGTCCATGTTTTGCTGCCAGAAATCCAGGAAATCGTGGAGCCGGGGAAAGCGCGCGGCCAGGTCGTATTCCTGCCACAGATAGGTTTGTAGCAGGATGGGATGGTCGGGCAGATGATAGGTGATCTCCGCCGTGGTTAGCCGATAGCCGTCCAATTGTGTTTTCAGCGTGGCCATGAAGGTCTTCCTTTCAGATCTATCTCTACGATTCTCCGGCTTTTAAATTATCACGGGGAAACCTTAATGGCCTATGTAATATCTCTATAAATCAATATGTTAGCACTCATTCGGTATGGCTGCTGATAAACGTGGCTGCGACAAACTGCCACAATGTTGCAAAGAAAGACTTGAACCTTTGCCTGTCCTCGCCTAAATCACTGGCACTCGTTCGCATAGAGTGCTAGCAAGCGCTCTGGGCGACTGATATTTTATGAGTTGAACCCCAATTTTTTTAACCTCCAGCGACTGTGAGGACCTATGAAACTTCGTCCGCTGAACGACCGCGTGCTGATCAAGCGCGC
>JAPKBD010000123.1 GCA_028824965.1 Alphaproteobacteria bacterium
CGCCGCAAATACGCAATGAAGAACCAAAATGTTAAGGGTAAGAAAGCCCATGCGTAAGACAAATCTTGAAAACCGATCCATTCAAGCCAGCCATTCAATTTAGCCACTGTGAACAGAATGGAAATAAGCGGTGCTGACCAGCCTATGAGCTTGTAGCCGTTCGCAATCAAGTCCTTGTCAAATTGTAGGAACCTTTCCATACCCAACCCTGATGCATCTGGATGTGTTGATCAAGGCTATATTCAACGGTGACAGTTTGCTTAACTCTGGAAGGGCGGGGGTCAGGCCTTTTTTCTTGAATATAGAAAAGCGCATTTTTAAGTTTTGGACGCAAACTTAAAACTCGCGGAAGGTCATTTATGCTTTCCTCAAAAATCTTAAACACAGACCGTCGGAAATAAAGTCTCATAGGATTAAGACCCTCAATCCCCGGCCCCCTTATCCAAATCCGGGGCGGAATGTGCGGCGAAGGCGGCGGGGGCTGCGGTGCCACCCTGTTTCAGGGCGGCGGCGGCTTTGTCGTTGGACATGATTTTGGACATGATGGCTTCCCGGGCGCGGTCGAAGGTTGCGCGGTTTTCCACGACGAATTGGCGGCTCTCCCGGTAAGCGTCCAGCATGCCGTTGATTTCTGGCAGTACATAGCGGGCCACAAGATCCCAGCTGCGGGAGGTGTTTTCACGGTTGGCCCAGTCGTGGACGAAGCCGATGACGGTGCCGAAGCCCCCTGTTAGCTGGATCATATCGCGGATCCGGGCGATCAGATCATCGGGCGTGCCAATCACGGAGGTGGCGCCATCGACAAAGGCCATTTGGTCGACGCCCTGGTCCGGCGAGGTGAAGGGTTCCACGCCTTGCTGCATCAATGTGCCGGCGGTGTATTCGTTGCGCCAGCGGAACAAGCCGTGCTTTGCCTCCTCACGGGCCTGCTCCCGCGTCTCGGCAATGTGCCAGAACATGACGATGCGCCAGTCCTTGCGGTTGACGATGTTGCCGTGCTCTTTGGCAGCGTCTTCGGCAAAGCTCCACTGGGTGGGCAGGGCCGCAAGGCCGGCTTCCGACATGGAACCGATGGACAGCACGCCGGTACCGTACTTGCCCGCAAGGGTCATGCCCGATGGGCTGATCATGGAGGCGACGGCGAAGGGCATGTCTTCCTGGACGGGCAATAGATGCAGTTTCGCATCCCGCAGGGTAAACCAGTCGCTGTCATGGCTGAAGCGTTCGTCGCCGCGCAGTAACTTGCGAATGACGCCAATGGCTTCATCCTGGCGGTCTCGCAGGGTCATGGGATCCATACCCATGGTATGGGCGTCGGACGCCAACGCGCCGGGGCCGGAGCCGAATATGGCCCGCCCGTTGGTCATATGATCCAGCTGCACCATGTTTTGGGCGACCAGGAACGGATGATGATAGGGCAGGGAGACGACGCCCGTGCCCAGCTTGATCCGCGCCGTACGCTCACCGGCTGCGGCCAGGAACATCTCGGGCGAGGCAATCATCTCCCAACCCGTGGAATGATGCTCCCCACACCAGAATTCCTCATAGCCCAGGCGATCCAGTTGCGCCACCAGATCCAGGTCCGAACGGAACTGCAATGTGGGGTTTTCACCAATGGGATGATGCGGTGCTAAAAAGGCACCAAACTTCATACGGCTCATGACTGTATCCTCTGGTTTATTGTTTGACCCATGTTTATCATTCGCCGGACAAATCGCCAAGTTTGCCTTGGCGACCGTTGGTAATAGGAGCGTTCGAAAATGTCAGATTACGATGTCATCGTTGTAGGGGCGGGCAATGCAGCGCTGGCGGCGGCCAATTCGGCCCGGGAGCAGGGAGCGGAGCGGGTTTTGGTGCTGGAAAAGGCACCCGAAAAGGACCGCGGCGGCAACACCCACTACAGCGGCGGCATGTTACGCGTCGCCTATGGCCAGCCGGAAGCATTGCGCGCCCTGGTGCCTGATGCGGAGGATGAGCTGCCGGGCTTTTTCAAGGACGTGCCCACCTATACCGAAGACGAGATGATGGCGGACCTGATGCGGGTCACAGCCGGGAAAACGGACCAGACCCTGGCGAAAATCCTGATCTCCAAATCCTACGAGACCATTTGCTGGATGCATGACTATGGCGGCATCCCGATGGAGCCTGCGGTCAGCCTGTCCGCCATTCGTGTGGGCAACAAGTTGCGCTGGCAAAAAGGTGCCATCGTCCGGGCCCTGCATGAGGGCGTTGGCCTGTCCAACCACTGGTTCAAAAAATCGGAGGAAAACAACATCACCGTTCGGTACGGCGTGGGCGCTGTGGAATTGTTGCAGAATGAGGACGGCGCTGTCGTCGGCGTTCTGGCCAATACAGGTGAGACGTTGGAGGAAATTACCGCACCGGCGGTTATCCTGGGCTGTGGCGGGTTTGAGGCCAACGCACAGATGCGGGCGCAATATCTGGGCGCACCGTGGGATCATGCCAAGGTGCGCGGTTCTGCCTATAACCAGGGCGACGGCCTGCGCATGGCGCTGGACCTTGGCGCGCTGCCCTGGGGGCAATGGAGCGGGCGGCATTCCACGCCGATCTCTAACGAATGGCCGGACTTTGCTGACCGGGAACGCACGGACCAAAGCAACCGGCTGTCTTTTCCCTACAGCGTCATGATCAACCGGGAGGGCAAACGTTTTCTGGATGAAGGCGAAGACGTGGGCATGTACACCTATGCCAAATACGGCGGCCGCATCCTGCAGGAAACAGGCGCCTTGGCCTGGCAGATATTTGATCAACAGACCGTGGATTTTCTGGAACCACGATACAGCACCTCCGATCCGATCACAGCCGACACATTGGCCGAATTGGTGGAACAGTTGGACGTGGATGACAAGGCCCAGGCGCTGCGCACCCTGGAAGACTATAACGCTGCTGTACCTGCATCGGGTTCAAACGACGGCTTTGACCCCACGCAAAAAGACGGTCTGTCATCGAAAGGCCTGTCGCCTGAAAAGTCCAACTGGGCCACACGGTTGGATCAACCGCCCTACCTCGCCTATTCGGCGACGGGAGGCATCACATTTACCTTTGGTGCCCTGAAAATTGATGAGGACGCCCGGGTCATCGGTACGGACTGGCGGCCCATTAAGGGGCTGTTCGCCTGTGGTGAAATGGTCGGCGGGCTGTTTCATATCAATTATCCCGGCGGCACCGGCCTGACGTCTGGCGCGGTGTTCGGCAGGATCGCCGGTGCCAGTGCCGCACACGGTGCCGACGGCCCCACGGCCAGCTAGCGGTATCATGCCACAAAAGCGGATACCCGCAGCCTTCATACGTGGGGGGACGTCCAAGGGCGTCTTTTTCCATGCCCGGGATTTGCCTGACGACCTGGATGGGCGCAATGCCATCTTCCTCGCCGCCATTGGCAGTCCCGACCCTTATGGCCGGCAACTGGACGGTCTGGGCGGTGGGATATCATCATTGTCCAAGGTCGTAATGATCGAACCATCAAAGCGGCCCGGCATCGATGTGGATTACACCTTTGGCCAGGTCGTGGTTGATGCCCCAGCCGTGGATTATGGTGCCACCTGCGGCAATCTATCGTCCGCCGTGGGGCCTTTCGCCGTCGATGAAGGCTTGGTCTCTGTTGCGGATGGGGAGGCAGTGGTCCGGGTCCACAACACCAATACGGACAAGGTATTTGAGGCGCGCTTTTTGGTCGCAAACGGCCGGGCTGTTACCAAGGGTGATTTCGTTATCCCCGGTGTCGCGGGCCGTGCCGCCCGTATACGGCTGGATTTCATCGACCCCGCCGGTTCCCGCACGGGCAAGCTATTTCCCTCCGGCAGAATTACCGACAAGGTTCAAATGGCCGATGGCAGGCAGATTGATATCTGCTGCATAGATGCGACCACGCCTTGCGTCTTTGTGGCGGCCAGCGATCTGGGCTTAACCGCAACGGAATTGCCCGGGGATTTGGATGCTATGCGGGAGGTCTTGGCCGGGTTGGAGGAAATCCGTGCCCTGGCAGGCGTTTGTATGAGACTGGGCGATACGGTCGAGGATATTTCAAAGACCTCCCGCGCCAGCCCAAAAATCGCCATGGTCGGCCCGGCGGCGGATATGGCCCTATTGGATGGCAGCACTCTGGCAGCGGAGAATATGGATCTGGCCGTGCGCATGATTTCTATGGGGCAGCCGCACCGGGCTGTACCGCTGACGGGAGGGATGTGCCTGGCGGTGGCCGCGAACCTGGCCGGCAGTTTGGTGCATGACGTGGCAAACCCGGCCAAGGGTGGCGATGTGCGCCTGGGCACGCCATCGGGGGCCATTCCCATCGGGGCCAAGGTGAACAGCGCCGGGATGGATAGTACGGTTGATTACATTACCACTTATCGTACGAGCAGACGGTTGATGGAAGGCCAGGTCCTGATACCGAAATAGCACTAGGCAGCTCTGACCCCGGCCAGGAATTTGTCTACTTCATTTCTCAACTGTACGGATTCTTTTGACAGATCACGGGCCGCAGTTAACATTTCATCGGCACCGGACCGGTTCTTCAAAGCGCCGGCTTTAATCTTCGCGACGTTGCTATTGACCTCTTCCGTGCTTTGGGTGGCCTCCCCCACATTCCGGCTGATCTCCGCCGTGGCACTGCCTTGCTGTACGACGGCAGCTGCGATGGTGGAGGCGATGCCGCTAATATTGTCGATGGTCTTGCTAACATCATCAATGACGGTAACGGCAGAGCCCGTGGCACCCTGGATCGCCTTGATTTGTTGGGCAATATCTTCGGTGGCTTTGGCGGTCTGGGTCGCCAGATTTTTCACTTCCGATGCGACAACGGCAAAGCCCTTTCCAGCATCTCCCGCCCGCGCCGCTTCGATAGTTGCATTCAAAGCCAGCAGATTGGTTTGATTGGCAATATCGGAAATCAATTCCACAATCGTGCCAATATGATCAGCGGCCTGGGCCAGGCCCTGGACTTCAGCTGTGGCGTTTTTCACCTCGCTGACTGCATCCTGGGACATTTGGTTGGAGCGTTCGGCCTGTTGGGCGATTTCATCAACCGAACGGGTCAGCTCCTCCGTCGCGGCTGCAACCCCATTCACGTTGCCCGTGGCGTGTTCGGACTCTTCCGCCACTGTTTCTGAATGCGCGGCGTTCTGGTCTGCCATGTCCAACATGGACTGCGCTGATGTTTCAAACTGCGCAGAGGCGGACGATACAGTTTCGACAATGCCAAGACCGGATTGTTCAAAAGTATTGGCCAAATTCAACATGGTGCTGCGCCGTTCTTCCTCGGCCCGGCGTTCAGCTTCGTGCTCCTCCTCCTCCATGCGGATTTTTTCCAGGGCGTTGTCTTTGAACACGCTGACCGTTCGCGCCATGGCGGAGATTTCGTCACTGCCCGACGCGGCAATTTCAACAGTCAGATCGCCGCCCGCCAAACGCTCCATAACACTGGAAATTGTCACCAGCCGGACCGAGACATTGCGATTGATATAAAGCCAACCGATCAGCACGGTGACCACCAACGACACAAAGGTGATGATGAGAAGCGCCAGATTGCCATTCTCGATCGCCAGTTCCGCATCGGTGGAAGACGCATCCAGAACCGTTTCCGCGCCCTCAACCAAGGCGTTGACTTCCAGGCCAAGTCGGCCCGCCAACTCACAGCTTTGCTTCATGGTTTCAAGAATTGCCTGGTCGTGGCCTAACTCCGCCCCACGCCGGGCAAAGGCACTTTCCTTACCAAGTCCCATCTCCGTCAACTGATAACCCAAGTCTGCGACGGCCTTACCTGCATCAGTTTTAGGCAATCGGCGGGCTGTGTTGGAAAAATCCACCGCCAGCTTGTCAAAGCGGCGGTTCAATTGTTCATTTTGTTCCAGGGTATCGGCAGTGGTCGCCTGCAACAATACACCGGTAATTTCGTTGGCAGCCGCGACACTGAATGCCGCGATGAGGCGGATTTTAACGCTGCCGAATTTGCCAGCAAGACGTTGGAGCAAAAGCTTTACAGAATTCATGGCAATCCCCGAATGCGATTAGTCGCACCGACGAAGTGGCTGGAAATCCACCACGGTCGATGTGCAAAAATGATTGAATATTTTGCAGGTGCGCGAACGCTGGGGATGGACGGGCAAGTACCCTACAAATGCGGTCCTTGAGGTTCTGCGGTCCATGAACGAAATACCCCGGCATTAGTTTTCATTTTGCAACGTCTGTCCCCTCGTGACGTGCACGAAAACTGATCGCCGCCTCCAACCATGACAATGTGCGCAAAATTCATTGCCATAGTCTTAATTCAAGCCGGTTATTATGAAAAAAGATGTACGCGGTTTGCGTAATGCTTCAGGCGTGGCCCTCACTTTAATTTAGCTGGGCACGGCTTGGGCACCACGCAGCAATTGACCGGGCAATGCACCTGTTGCCTCTCCATTGCGCATCACCTCAACCCCGGCCACAAAGGTGTGTCGATAGCCATCTGCCTTTTGAATGATCCGACGCCCCCCTGCAGGCAGATCATAGACGATGTGGGGACGCTGCAGCGCCAGGGCGTCAAAGTCGATGAGGTTGATATCCGCCTTGTAGCCCGGCGCAATGACGCCCCGATCCAGCAGGCCGTATGTGCGCGCTGTGTCGTGGGTCTGTTTACGCACCAGGAATTCCAAGGGCAGCTTATCGCCCCGGGTCCTGTCCCGGCCCCAATGGGTCAACAAAGACGTGGGCGCGGATGCATCACAAATTATGCCCACATGGGCACCTGCGTCAGCCACGCCACAGACGGTGTTGGGATCTTCCAGCATCTCTTTCACCACTTCGAGATCGCCGGCGTGATAGTTCTCAAACGGATGCATCAACAGCGCTTGGCCGTCATTTTGCATCATCAATTCCAGCGCCAGATCAAACGGGTCCCGGCCCTGGGCCTGGGCGCGGGCGCTGATGGATTGATCGGGCGCGGGTTCGTAATTCATGGCTGCGTCCAATTCGAACGTTCTTTGCAGCTCAATCTCCTTGTAGCGCATGACTTTCTCGTCCGCGTGTTCGGCGACAAGGCGGCGACGCAAATCTTCATCGTCGCGCAGGCGGGCATAGCGTTCCTGCGGGGACAAATCCGCCATTTCCAACCATACGGGGTGGGCGGTGAAAGGATGCATGGTCGCCTCCAGCCCCATCATCACACCGATGGCGCGGCTGCCAACCTGTGCGGTGACGTCCATGCCATCGGCACAGGCGGCTCCCACTTGATCCAGGGTCTCGCGCCATAAATTTGGTGTCTTGTCCACTTGCACCAACAGCACCGACAAGGGGCGGCCCGCGATTTCCGCTGCGGTGCGCAGACGGGCGAAGTCGCCGTCGCCAAAATCCGAATTAACCTCCATCACGCCCGCGTTGGCCCGCCGCATGGCCTGGGCCAGGCCGTTCAGCTCCGCTTCCTCCGCGCCATAGCTGGGAACAAGGCGGCCATCAGCGGCGCGATGCTTAACAGTGCGCGATGTGGTAAAGCCCAAAGCGCCGGCGTTCAGGGCGGCTTCCAATAATGCTCCCATCTCGGCGATTTCACTGTCGTTTGGGTGTTCCGCGAAATCGGCCCCGCGATTTCCCATAACATAGTAGCGTAGGGCCGCATGGGGGACCTGGGCGCCGATATCCATGATCCTGGGTGTCGAGGCGAGAACGTCCATATATTCGGGGAAACTTTCCCAGCGGAAATCTATACCCTCTGCCAACACGGTTTCGGGAATGTCTTCCACCCCCTCCATCAGATTGATCAGATAGGGTTCACTGCCCGGTTTCACAGGCGCAAAGCCAACGCTGCAATTGCCGAACACGGCTGTCGTGACCCCATGCCACGATGACGGCGTCAAATAAGGGTCCCAGGTTGCCTGGCCGTCATAATGGGTGTGGATATCGACCCAGCCCGGCGTTAGCAACAGGCCTTCTGCATCGATCTCGCGCCGCCCCGGGCCAACGGTCGCACCACTTGCCACGACCGAAATCGTGCCATTATCCACGGCCACATCAGCCACTTTGCGCTCAGCGCCCGTGCCATCAATGACGGTTGCGCCACGAATTACCAAGTCATGCATGTCCATACTCTCCATATATTTTGCCGACAATAGCGCCTTTTCCAGGCTTTTGCTTTATCTTCCCGTTCTATGACTGCGAAATATATCTCTATTAAGGATCCTGACGTTTCGGGCCCCTGGCTGGTCATGGTGCATGGCATGTCCCAGGACCATCGGGTTTTTGGACGCCAGGTCGAATTTTTCAGGCAGCGCCATCCTATATGTCTAATCGATTTACCTGGCCATGGCCTGTCCGCTGATGTGCCCGGACCCTTCGGGCATGGCGAGATGGCGGCGCATGTTTACGATGCTATCGATGCTGCCGGTATTGAGCAGTGCATCTATTGGGGGACCCATACGGGTACGGCCATTGGCCTGCTTCTAGCCCGCAGAGACCCGCGGCGCTTTCTTGCATTTATCCTGGAGGGCGTGGTTTTGCCGGGCCATGTTATGCCCGGCGTTAATGAAGAACTACAGCGGGCTTGCGAGATGGCAAGGCGTTCGGGCTTGGCAGCGGCAACCCGGCAATGGTTTGCGCAAGCCGCCTGGTTTGATGTGATGCGCGCCAATCCTGGTCCCTGCCGGGCAAATGACCATCAGGCCATAATCGACGGATTTGCCGGCGCGCCGTGGTTACACGATGGGCCACCGGGTCGAGTGATCGAACCAATTGACGATGCTATTTCAGCCCTGGACCAACCGGTGCTTTTCTATAATGGCGAACATGATTTAGCAGAATTTTCAGCTGCCGCTGATTTTCTGGGCGACTTATTACCCAGCGCCCAACGGGCGATAATCCCTGGGGCGGGCGGCTTTCCTGCCTGGGAATACCCTGAAGAGGTCAATCATTTGGTAGTAGAGCTTATAGAGCAATTCCGATCCAATGTGTCTAGCCCAACGACCTTGGGCTAGACTAAGTGATTGGAAAAATTGCTCTTCTCTAAAGAGTAGGAGCATTTCCTCTTTGGAAATGCTCAGGAGGCTCATAACATCATGTAGCTGGATGTGGCGTGCGCTATGGGTTTGTTCATATCGCCGGCAAAAAGATTAACCTCACCATACATGATCGTGCGCCCCGGCTTGATAATGTGCGCTTTCGCCACCAAATCCGCCTCAGCCGCCGGGCGCAGGAATGACGAGGTTTGGCTGACTGTAGTCATCGGCTTAAATTCTCCCAAACAGCCAGCGATGGCAAAGATCATGGCGGTATCCGCCAAGGTCATAATGGCTTGACCACAAATTGTGCCGCCGTGGCGGTTCAGGCGTGGCGAGAACGGTGCCCGTAAAATTGCAACTTCATTATCAATACGGTCAATGATTATCGCCAGGTCCAGGACCCATGGTGGTAGATGGGCCTTCAGATGTATTTCCGCCTCAGCAATTGAAATATCACTCACGCCCCATACCTTTCATAACCCTGCCCAACCCAGTTCAATGGGGCTAAATTTATCAGCGTGTCATCTTTTTGACAAAGACGACAACGATCAATGCCAGGACGAACGCGCCCAAAAAAGCTTCGCTGGCGGCAATCAGCCGCGTGATGCCAATGGGCGACATATCGCCATAGCCAAGGGTCGTGAAAGTTACGACGCTGAAATACAACACATTCAGAAAATTCAAGCTGTTCTCTAACAGGCTTAAGGCCGGGTCGAATATTACCATCCCGGCGCGATCGTTAATGCCAAAGGCGAAATAGAGCAGGGCGCAGCTTAAAATAACCATGATCGATACCAATACGACCCGAAAAGGCCGCTCGCCATAGCCGCAAAACAGATCGACGATTTTGGAGAACAGCCGGCCGATGCTCCAGCGACGCATCTGATAGCGCCGCATGGTCATTTCCAGAACAAAAAACGCGCCTGCAGTTTCGAAATGCCCGGTGTTCTCCGTCTGTTTTCGCAGATTGCGATAGATCTCCTCCGCTTCCGCACAGCAGGATATTTCCGCCGCCCGGTCGCCCGCCGCCCGCGCTGTCTCCGCCTTGCGATGCTGCAGGATTTTTTTTCCCCAGGCCACGTTCTCGATCTTGGCATTGCCAAAAACTACGCCCAGTAAATTGGCCCCGCGCAAAATTGAATGGTTCAGGTTCGCATCTTCCAGATGCGCCTTCATCAACGAAGCATCGGTCAGATTAGCCTGAAACAAATGGGCGCCCCGCAAATCGGCCCGGTAAAGGTCAGCATTCGACAGATCATAGCCATCCTTGCTGCCCCCACGATTTAGATTGATGTCGCGTAGATCTGCCCGCGCCAATTTAAAACCGGATAGTGACGCACCAGATCGCGCGACATCTTCCAGTTCCTGACAGATATTCGGCCCGCTTTTGTCACAATCAGGGTCATGCCACAGGCACAGGCCGGCGGGCTCAGAAACTATAGCGGGCAATTTGCAGCCCGAATACGTACAACCGTCTTGTTCGCCGTCATCAATACCCATGACGCCTCCCCCAACTTGGTGAATGCAGCCATAGTGGCCACATGCCGCGTAACGGTTCAACTGTATTCCATAAGTTATCAACAGATAGAACCGATTGTTAAGACTATGTAGGTAATCTTGGCATAATTATCTGAACGTTAAATGTGGCAAAATACAGAGTCGGATGAACGTATGATGACCGTCATCGCCAGAACGGGGCGGTGTTGGTGGGGATAATGCACCCACGCAACACTGGTGCCGTGATGCTTTTTAGCATCGCGGCCGCCTCTGTTTCTTCGGCGTCGGCGATGACAGCTTCGACCTCTGAGCCCGTACAATCTATTGCGCCGGTCCTGATTGCCGTCTCTGGCCTGATCGTCGCGGCCATCGGATTTCTGGCCTGGTGGCGATATCGCACTGTCATGCGATTGAATACGCGCCTTCAGGAAAGTCTGGCCGAACAAGGGCAGGTGGAGCGGGAGCTGTCCCGGGCCAAGCGGCAATTGGAAGATGCGATGGAGTCTATTTCAGAAGGCTTCGTGCTTTATGATGCAGACGAACGTTTGGTGATGTGCAACGCAATCTATCGCGATTTGCATCCTGTCGTTGCCGATCTAATGCTGCCGGGGGTCAAATTCGAAGATATCATCTCGATAGCAGCAGAGGATGGCCAGCACCCGGCGGCGCGTGGTCAATTAGACGATTGGATCGCCAACAGGCTGGAACAGTTTCGTAATCCAGGTGAAACGCGCGAGCATCAATTTGCCGACGGTCGATGGCTGCAATATTCGGAACGGCGAACCCGGGATGGCGGTACAGTCGGTGTTCGGGCCGATATCACCCGGTTGAAACGGACGGAAGATGCCCTGTTGCGGAGCGAGGGGCGGTTTAAGGATTTTGCCACCTCTGCGTCTGATTGGTTCTGGGAAATGGACGAAAACCTGCGGTTTTCATATTTCTCAGACCGCTTCAGCGAAGTCACCGGTGTGCTGCAAAATAGACTGCTGGGTAAAACCAGGCAGGAAACAGGCATTCCCAATGTTGATGATGACGCATGGCAGCAACATCTTGCCGACCTTGATGCCCATCGCCCATTTCGAAATTTTGTCCATCCTCGCACCAGCATAACCGGCGGCATCATATGGATGTCC
>JAPKBD010000124.1 GCA_028824965.1 Alphaproteobacteria bacterium
GTCGCGGGATTCGAGGTAGATGCGCCGCACATCGGGATAGTTCTCCCGCAGCTTGGTTTCCAACTCGGCCGTCGCAGCCTCAACCTCGGTCGAGGTCATGCCGTCGGCAAAATCTAGGTCTGCCGCCAACAGGATTTCCCGTGGGCCCAGATGCATGGTGCGGATGTCCGCCACCTTTACGACCCGGCGGTCACCGTTTATCAACGCGCGGCAGCCTTCCACAATGTGCGGCTCCGCAGCCTCCCCAATCAACAACGCCTTACATTCATAGGCCAGGAACATGGCGACACTGGCCAGGACGACACCAATGGCGACGGCTGCAGCACCATCGATCCAGGGCATATTCAAGTGCTGGCCTAAAAAGATGCCGGCCATAGCGATGGTCAGGCCCAGAATGGCGGCACTGTCTTCGAATAGCACGGTAAACAAAACCGGGTCTTTGCCCCGGCGTACGGCGGCAAAAAAGCCCAGATCGCCTTTTTGGGCCAAAAATTGACGCAAAGCGAAAAATCCTGCAGCACCTTCAAAGATCAACGACACGCCCAGGACCAAATAGCTGATCATGGCGTTTTTCACCGGGGTGGGGTGCAAGATGCCATGCACGCCTTCATAAATTGAAAAGCCGGCACCTAGACCAAATATCAGGATGGCGACGACGAAGCTCCAAAAATACAGCTCCTTGCCGTAACCAAAGGGGTGTTGTTCGTCCGGCTCCTTAGCCGCCCGGTGCATGCCGTACAGCAACAAACACTGATTGCCCGTGTCGACCATGCTATGAATAGCCTCTGACAGCATGGCGGACGATCCCGTGAAGGTCGCCGCCGCGAATTTGTTCACAGCAATTGCCAGATTGCCTGCCAGCGCCGCATAAACGGCCATTTTCGAAGAACCACTTGCCATGCGGCCATGCTATACCAGCAGGAAGCCGCATTGGGGAGTATTATGAGCGAGAAATTTTCTAATAATCTGGAAAGCGGCCCAGTTGGCGCGCGCGACAGTGTGGAGCGCCTGGGTACCTCCCTGATCCGGGATGTGGCCAATGCGGGGATGGGCATGGATGACGTGGTCGCCCTGTGGTATGGCGAGCCGGACCTGCCGACACCGGATTTCATATGCCAGGCGGCAACCGCCTCCCTCGCCCGGGGAGAGACCTTTTACACACCCAACTTCGGCATCGATGAACTGCGCGACGTCTTAGGCGATTATATGAGCGATCTGTATCAGCGCCCCATTCATCGGGACCGCGTCGCCGTCACCGCATCGGGGATGAGTGCGACCAATCTGATGCAGCAGGTGCTGACGAACCCAGGCGACAATGTGGTTGTTACGGCACCGGTATGGCCGAATTTGATAGAAACCATCCGCGTCATGGGGGGTGAGCCGCGCTTCGCCTGGCTGCAATTCGGAAATCAGGGCTGGAAGCTGGATCTGGAACAGATGTTCGCACAGGTCGATGACCGCACCCGTGCCATTCTGATCAACTCCCCCTCCAACCCCACCGGCTGGGTGATGAGCCTGGATGAAATGCGCGAGGTGCTGGATTTCTGCCGGGCCCGGGGGATCTGGGTGCTCAGCGACGAAGTTTATGCCCGTATGGCCTTTGACCGCCCCGTCGCACCATCGTTTTTGGAGATTGCCGAACCTGATGACCGCCTGGTTGTCGTCAACAGCTTTTCCAAATCCTGGTGCATGACGGGCTGGCGTCTGGGCTGGTTGACAGCGCCACCGGCATTGATGCCCACGTTGGAAAAAATGATCGAATTCCACTATTCCTGCCCGGCGCATTTCAGCCAGGTCGCGGGCATTACGGCTGTGCGGGAGGGGGAGGATTTCGTGATCGAGACCGTCGCCCGCTATAAACAGGCGCGCGACTTGGTTATTGATCGCCTCCAGGCCATGCCAAAGGTACGGGTGCATCGCCCGGACGGGGCCTTTTATGCCTTCTTTGCTGTCGATGGCATGACGGACTCCCTGGCAACGTGCAAAGAAATTCTGGCGGAGACACATGTGGGCCTGGCGCCGGGTGCAGCCTTCGGGTCCAAAGGCGAAGGCTTTATTCGCCTGTGTTTTGCCTCTACCCTGGATCGTCTGGATAATGCCATGGACCGGTTGGAACCATATTTTAGCTAAAAGCTACATTCACGTAGGATTAGGAGACGTTTGATGAAAGTTGTGATCACCGGCGGCGGTGGCTTCATAGGCCGGAAGCTGGCCCATAAGATTTTGGAACGGGGCACGCTGACGGGGCCATCCGGGCAACCGGAAACGGTCAGGGAGGTTGTCCTGTTTGATGCGGTCGCACCGCCTGAGGGGGAGTTTACCGATGATCGCGTGCGTGCGGTTGTGGGCGATATTACGGATGCGGGCCTGGTGGCCAGCGTCATCGATGCAGATACCAACAGCGTCTTTCACTTGGCCGCCGTGGTCAGTGCAGGGGCGGAGGCTGATTTTGACCTGGGCTATCAGGTCAATCTGGACGGCACCCGCAATGTGTTTGAGGCAGCGCGCGCCGCAAATGGTGTCCCCCGCGTGGTGTTTGCATCCTCGCTCGCTGTCTATGGCGGTGAGGTGCCCGATACGGTCGGTGATCTGACCCCCATCACGCCAGAGACATCCTATGGCGCACAAAAGGTCATGGGTGAATTCCTGATCACGGATTACAGCCGCAAGGGTTATCTTGATGGCCGTGCCATGCGCCTGCCCACCATTGTGGTGCGACCGGGAAAGCCGAATGCGGCGGCCTCAGGCTTCGCATCGGGCATCGTGCGGGAGCCATTGAATGGCGTCGATATGGTTTGTCCGGTGACGCCGGAAAGCCGTATGGCCATTATGTCGCCCCGCACCGTTGTTGAATGCTTTATGCATATGCATGAACTGGATGCCCAAAAGTTGGGCCCATCGCGGGCGATTTTGCTGTCAGGCTTTTCCGTCTCCATGGGCGATGCGGCAGTGGCGGTAGCTGCGGTGGAGACCAACCGGGCGCGCGGTGAGATTACCTTTAAGGTAGACCCCGCAACCCAGGCCATCGTCGATGGTTGGCCCAAAACAACATTTTCTGACAAGGCCGGGTCGTTAGGTTTTCCCTGCGATAGCAATATCGAGGACGTGATCGCCGCCTATATTGAAGACGAATTGGATTAGAGGAAGTTATCATGAGTGGACGTCTGGCCGGTAAGCGGGCCTTTATCACAGCGGCGGGCATGGGCATTGGCCGGGCCACAGCGGAAACCTTTCTGCGCGAAGGGGCCCACGTCATCGCGACGGATATCAACATGGACGCGCTGTCTGATTTGCAGCATGACAATGTGGTGGTGGAACATTTAGACGCCCGCGATAATGCGGCGATCATGGCTGCCGCCGAACGTCACGGGGCCGTGGACATTTTGTTCAACTGCGCCGGCTTTGTGCATAACGGCACCTTGTTGGAGGCGACTGAGGATGAATGGGACTTCGCCTTTGATCTGAATGTGAAGTCCATGTATCGGGTCTGCCGGGCCTTTTTGCCGGCCATGCTGGAAAATGGCGGCGGCTCTATCGTCAACACATCCTCCGTCGCATCAGCCATGAAGGGCATTGTCAGCCGTTGCGTCTATAGCGCATCAAAGGCAGCCGTGACGGGTTTGACGAAATCCATCGCCGCCGACTATGTGGGCCAGGGTGTGCGCTGTAACGCCATAGCACCTGGCACTGTCGATACGCCATCGTTGGGTGATCGGATCAACGCAGCGGATGATCCCGTGCGACAGCGCAAGGATTTCATCGCCCGCCAACCCATGGGACGTTTAGGCACGGCTCAGGAAGTCGCCAATCTGGTGTTGTTCCTGGCCTCGGACGAAAGCGCATTTTGCACCGGCCAGATTTACACGGTCGATGGCGGCGTTGTAATGTAGGATCCGAAGACCCGCCCGCCACAGCAAATTCAAAGAACATAGGGGATAGAGTAACGATGAGTGCAGGAGAACGTTTGCCTGGAACACCCGTGCCCATGCACAAATGGCCAGGGGCCGGTGGTTTGATGATTGCGGGCGATACCTGGGGTGATCCGAACGGGCCCTTGGTGGCTCTGTTACATGGTGGTGGGCAGACCCGACATGCCTGGAAGGGTGCGGGGGAAACCTTGGGCGCGTCCGGCTATCATGCTGTGGCCTTTGATGCCCGCGGCCACGGTGACAGCGATTGGGAACCCGACGGTGAGTATGGCGCGGACCTGATGGTTGAGGATTTGGCCTGTGTCGCAAAGGCATTAGGTTCTGAAAATCCGATCCTGGTCGGTGCCTCAATGGGCGGGGGCACCTCCCTGTTGTCCATCGGCACCGACAAGGTAGATGCCAAGGCGTTGGTCCTGGTCGATATGGCCCCGAAGATTGAGGCCGCAGGCTCCCAACGCATTCAGGATTTCATGCGCCAGAAACCAGACGGCTTCGATACCTTGGAAGAGGTGGCGGAGGCGATTTCCAGCTATCAACCGCAACGCAAACGCCCGCGCAATCTGGATGGTTTGGCCAAGAACGTCCGGTTGGCAGCGAACGGGAAATACCGTTGGCATTGGGACCCGAAGCGTCTCGGCAGCCGGGCCGGCATGCCCGCCTATCGGGACCGTCTGCACGAATGCGCTGATACGTTGACCCTGCCGACGTTGTTGGTGCGGGGCGGTCTGTCAGATGTGTTGAGCGAAGAAGGCGCACAAAGCTTTCTGGCGCAGTGTCCCCACGCAGAATACGTCTCAGTCGAGAACGCCGCCCACATGGTAGCAGGCGACCGCAACGACATATTTGCAGACAGCGTGATCGATTTCCTCAGCCGCGTCGCGCCAGTTAGCTAAGCGCACTCATCATACCTGCGCGGCCATGCCATCAGTTGATGGATCCGCGCCGCCGTCCAGCTTGCCGTCCATGATGCGGATGCCATGGACACTGGGCATCAGATAGCTTTGGCCATGGCGATGTGTGGGATAGCCACGGGCTTGCAGCTCCCGCTCAGTTGCGCGAAAGATCCGGTTGGTAACTTCAATGGTATCCGATGTCGCCATGAAGCGCGGCGCATAAACCGCGTCTTGGGCGTTCATGCCAAAATCGATGACGTTCAGGATCGCCTGCAGATTACCCATGGTGATGGTCGTCCCGCCGGGGGCGCCGACCAGGAAGAACGGTTTGCCGTCTTTTAAAACGATGGTCGGCGATAGGGCGGAAAAGCGCGCCTTGCCTGGCGCTAATGAGCCGGTTTGACCGGGGCGGGGGTCAAACACCATCATGCAATTGTTGTACATAAAGCCAAGGCCGTCGGTCACTACACCGGAGGAGGAGCCCAATGAATGGGTCAGGGAAACGCAATTGCCTTTCGTATCGGCGACACAGATGTGGGTGGTCTCCTTACTTTCGGGTGCGCCCATGTTCATCCGCGGCACGGATGTCTTTTCCCCCCGCTTGATACGATCCGCCATGGCCTTGGCGTAGTCTTTCGACATTAGCTCGTCGAACGGAATATCGAAAAACTTCGGATCGCCCATACGCGCGTCTTTATCCACGGTGGCGATTTTCATGGCCTCCGCCACTGTGGCGATATAATCAGGCGAATTGTGGCCCATGGTGGCCAGGTCGAAATTCTCCAATATATTCAGCATCACGATGATCATCAGACCACCGCCTGGTGGTTGGTTCGTTGCAACCTGATAGCCGCGATAGTCCGTCCACAAAGGATCAACGCTTTCCGTGGCGCAGTCGGCCAGATCCTCCAGCGTGATCAGGCCGCCGTTGGCGCGCATGTCCGCATCGATCTGTTGGGCGATATCGCCCGTATAAAAATCCTCCATACCCCGTTCAGCGATCTGGCGGTAGGTTTTCGCCATGTCCGGATTGCACAGCTTCTCGCCCACGCCATAAATGGAGCCGTCGGCTTTGGTATAGATTTTGGCGGTTGCTGGATCGTCGGTCAGGCCACGAATGCGGGCGATGCGCCCAGCCTCGGCCCCCCGGGTCCAAAAACCATGCACCGCCGGGCGGACCTCAAATCCATCCTCGCAATATTGAATAGCAGGCGTCAGCATTTGCGCCAATGTCCGCGTGCCGAACCGCTTCAACGCCTCGTCAAATGCCTTGATAGTAAGGGGCGTGGTCATGGATTGATAACCGACCTCGTTCACCTGCCCCTCCAATAGAAAGCCGAAACCGTCGTCGCATTCGCGCACGATCAACTTTTCCCACATATCAGGCGTGGTGGACTTTGGCGCGCGGCCATGAAAATCGATGCAGGTATGGATATTCTTATCGGCCAGATAGATATGCATGGAGCCGAAGCCTGCAATGCCGCACATCTGTGGATCGACTGCCGTTTGCACCAGGGCTGCACCTATTGCAGCATCAATGACATTGCCGCCGTCCTGCAGGATATCCAAGCCGGCTTCCACCGCCTCAGGCTGCGGTGCCGAAACCATACCTTTCGTCATGACGAACTCTCTCTCTACACACAAAAAATCAAATGGTCAGATGTTCCAATATAGTGCCATTGGGATCGAAGCAGGTTGCTTGTAAGGGACCATCAACGCTGTTTCCCGCATCTATGTTGACGCTGTGGGGATTTATTTGCATGCCGTTGTGGGCAGCGTCGTATCCGCGGATGACAAAGGAGAATGCCTCAAACGGGGCGGCCATGGCCTCAAACCCGGCGGCGTTCCACCAAAAGGCGTCGTTTTGGTCTTCCAATGATTTGGCTGGATCAATCCCGGCGCTGACAAACAATAGGGTGCCGTCCGAGGTTGGCGCGGCAGACGCCAGGCCGTGCAGGAATTCATAATGGCCCGGATGATCCTGGAAGTTTTCCCGGACTTCCGTGGTCCAGCGTGTGGTGACGACGACGCCGGCACGAAATTTCGATGATGCCTCATTCGTATCACCGCCATAGGCCCGCAAGGTTGCCTCAACCCCATGTGACATCATCCACTGGAACGTTTCAATCGGGCGCATGGCCCACTGGATTTCCAACAGCTTGACCCACATTTCTTCTTGTGCGCCACGCAGGTGGGCCACTTGCACACCCGATAGCTCTCCGCGAAACCGCAGAAGCTCGTCCATGGTCTCGACGACCTTGTCGCCATAGCCCATATAATTACCAAGGTAGACCAGGCAGTCGCCAGGGGTCAGCTTCTCCGCCAGTTTCCCATGCAGGGCGCACAGTGCCTCTGCCTGACCCAGAATGGCAGGCACGGCCCAGATGCGTTGTGTGGCATTCAACGTGATCAGCATTGTTACGATCTATCCAATACAGACGGTCCTTATCTTCTTATAAAGCCTGGGCGCGAGATATCCAGCCCATGGATGGAAACAATGGTATAAAATCGCCAAAACGGGGCACCGTAAAACTAAAATGGTGGGAGAGCGAAAAATGTCGGATCTACAATTTGGCGTGGTCGGCTGTGCGGGGCGCATGGGTATTAATCTGCTGCGGCAGATCGCGGCCACGGACGGCTGTGCCATTGCGGGCGGCAGTGAGCGTCCGGGGCACGGGGATCTGGGCCGGGATTTGGGTGAACTGGCCGGCCTGGAACATCTGGGGTTGGCGGTGGAAGATGATCCCCGCGCGATGTTTGAGCGGTCATCTGTGGTGTTGGATTTCACCGCACCTGCAGCGACCCTGGCGCATGCAGCGCTCGCAATCGAAACCAAAACCAATTTGGTCATCGGCACCACGGGCATGACGGCGGATGACGATGCAGTCATCGCTAGGGCGGCAGAACAAATTGCCATTATGCGCGAAGGGAATATGAGCCTGGGCGTCAATGTCCTGGCCCTGCTGACGAAGCAAATGGCCGCGATGCTGGACGATGATTTTGATATCGAAGTGGTGGAGATGCATCACCGTTATAAAGTTGATGCACCATCGGGCACCGCTTTGTTACTGGGCCGGGCGGCAGCATCCGGCCGGGGTGTGGATCATGATGCTGTTGCCATAGGTGGCCGCGATGGCATTACGGGAGAGCGACGCCGGGGCGATATCGGTTATGCCTCGTTACGGGGCGGCAATGTCGCAGGCGAACATACGGTAGTCTTTGCCGCCGACGATGAGCGGTTAGAGCTGACCCATAAGGCTACAGATCGGGCCATATTCGCCCGTGGTGGCGTCCGTGCGGCGCGCTGGCTGGCGGGCAAGGAAAATGGACTGTACGGAATGGCCGATGTTTTGGGGCTGTAGCTTAGGGTTGCCGGGAACGTCCCAAGTTTCCCAATTGCCCCAATTTTCCGAGGGCTCGGTTCAGCGCGGCGGCAAAGGATTGTCGTTCGTCAGGCGCCAGGAAACGGCCCAGGCGGACATTGCGGCCGTGGGAGGTGACCATCACGTGGCCATGGCTGCCCACGTCCTCCGTCTCCTCAACCTCCACCTTGATGCGGACCCAGTAGGGCTGAAAGGTCCAGCGTTTGGTGCGGCCGCTGGGTTGGACGCGGTTGATGGACAGCTCGTCCTCAGACAGGGTTACCGTTTCTTTCAAACGGGCGGAACGATAACTAAGGCGAAACGCCAGATAAACGGCGGCAACATCCAGGCCCAAAAAGCCCAGTACAGGCCATGCTCCCTGCAGGAAAAATCCTACGCCGACGACCAGGGAAAACAAACCAACGCAAAGCATCAGAATGCGAAAGCCCCGTGGGCTCAAACTACGATTGGGCCGCAGTTCAGCATCGAACAGCAGGCTGTCTTCGCGCTCGCCCCCGCCCTCACTAAGACCACCATGTGCGCTATCAATCCCCATACAGAGCAGTCTAACCCATGAAAAAGGCTAATATCGAGATCTTCTTTGCCCGCCTCCAGGCCGCCGACCCGGAACCGAAAGGAGAGCTGAATTATTCCAACATCTATACCATGTTGGTCGCCGTGGTGCTGTCGGCCCAGGCCACTGATATAGGCGTGAATAAGGCCACCAAGGCGCTGTTTGAGGCGGTGGATAATCCCACCGATATGCTGGCCCTGGGAGAGGCGAAGTTAAAACAGCACGTCCGCACGATCGGTCTGTTCAACACCAAGGCCAAGAATGTTATCGCGTTGAGCCGACGATTGCTGGACGTCTATGATGGCGAAGTGCCTGAAACACGGGAAGAGCTGGAAACCCTGCCCGGTGTAGGGCGCAAGACCGCCAATGTGGTCTGCAATATGGCTTTTGGCCAGCCGACCATCGCCGTGGACACACACCTGTTCCGCCTGGGCAATCGTACGGGCATCGCACCGGGCAAAACTCCGCTGGAGGTGGAACGTAAATTTGAAAAACGGATCCCCAAACACTACCTTTTGCACGCTCACCACTGGCTCATCCTGCATGGCCGTTATATCTGTAAGGCCCGAAAGCCCGATTGCCCGACCTGTCCGGTCAACGACGTCTGTAGCTATAAGGCGAAGACGACTCTTTAGTAAGTCGCCCTGCCGCCTGACAGATCAAAGACGCCACCCGTGGAAAAGCTGCAATCTTCCGAGGCCAACCATGCCACCAAAGATGCCGCTTCCGCCGTTTTGCCCAAACGCCCCATGGGAATTTTGGATAGCATATAGTTCACATGTTCCGGGGACATCTGGTCAAAGATCGCGGTGCGAATGGCCGCTGGCGTAATGCAATTAATCAACACGCCAGCCTCTGCTGTTTCCTTGGCCAGTGATTTGGTTAGGCCGATGACACCAGCCTTGGCTGCGGAATAGGCGCAGGCGTTGGGGTTGCCTTCCTTGCCGGCGATGGAGGCGATATTGATAATGCGGCCATAGCCGTTGCCCATCATGTGCTCCATAACGCTTGTGCAGCACAAAAAGACAGCATCCAAATCCAGGTTGATCACCGAACGCCATTCCTCAAAGCTATATTCCCAGCTTTTTTTGGCCGGTCCGGTGATGCCCGCATTGCAGACCAGGATATCAACTTTTCCAAAGGCCGCTAATACACCGTCCCGTGCGGTGGCAACTTGCTCGGGGTTGGTGACATCAACCAATGCACCTTGCAGGCGGTCGCCTACATCATGGGCGGCGAACATCTTATCCAGGTTCTCTTGGCTGATGTCCCACATCATGACAGAGGCGCCGGAGGCGAGGAAGCGTTCGGTGATGGCCTGGCCTATGCCGTCCGCGCCGCCTGTAACGATGGCCATGCGACCGTCTAAATCGATCGTGTTCATAGTTTGCTCCTAAAACTTCAACGCTTGTCGCGTACGAAGGGGAAAATTTCGGTGAAGTCTGCGCCCGGTTCGGCAGCTGTGAAGCGTTGCCATATGGGCAGTAGGTTGGTGCTTATGGTATCTGCGGTGCCTGCGGCAGTAACGTTTTCTACGTACAGGCTGATGTCCTTTAGGTACAGGGTGTTGAGGAATTCAGCGTCGTAGGTTTCGGTCAAAACACGGTTAGGGAATTTGTCTGATGTGGCGGTGTTCTGCCCCGAAGACACATTCAAGACATCCAACATGGTGGACATTTCCAACCCCTGCGTCAGGCCAAAGGCTATGGCCTCCGACGTCGCCGTCAGGGCCAGGCCCGAGAGGTAGTTGTTCAGCAACTTCATGGCCTGGGCCTGACCCGGTGCCTCGCCCACATGAAATGGCTTTTTCGACATGGCCTGCAGGACAGGGGAAAGTGCTTCAAATTCTTCCTTCGGGCCTGCGAACATCAGGGCAATGGTGCCTGCCGCAGCGCCCGCGATGCCGCCTGAAACAGGCGCATCCATATATGCCAGGTCAGAGCCTGCCAGGCGGGCGTGCACCGCCTTTGCCGCTGCGACACCGATGGTGGAGGTATCGATAATGGTGGAAACCTCGCGCTGGTTGGTCTCGATAATCTCTTCTGCAACAGAGGCGGAGATGGCCCCGTTTGGCAGGCTGAGAATAATGACCTCAGCCTCCGCCGCCACGGCCCCGACAGAGGCGGCAATGGCAGCCCCTTTTGGCGCGCGATCTTTGGTGCCCGCCACATCAAAACAAATCATGGGAAAGCCCGCAGCGGCGACGTTGGCTGCCATGCGGTTCCCCATGGCACCGAGGCCGATAAAGCCGACAGTTGGTTTCTGTTCAAGTTTGCGTTCTGTGGCCATGTCTATTTGTCCGCCTGGTCTTTAAGTTCGTCCAGTACCCTTCGGGCGATACGAAAGGCTTCCACCCCCGCCGGCATGCCGCAATAGATGGTGACCTGCTCCAACACCGCACGCAGTTCGTCCTGGGTGCAGCCGTTGTTAATGGCACCGCGAAAATGCAACTCGAACTCCGTGCCCCGGCCCAATGCGGCCAACATGGCAAGATTGATGAACGAGCGTGTCTTTTTCTCCAACGCATCATCGCCCCAAACGCCGCCCCAGGCGTACTCCGTCACCATCTCCTGGAAGTGACGATTGAAGTCCGTGACGTTGTTGACGTTGCGGTTCACGTAATCTTCGCCCAGAACCTCTTTCCTGATGCGCAAGCCTTTTTCGTATAGGTCCTTATCCATAATCGCCCCGTTTCTTGGTCTGTGTGCAAAATATCTGCCGTATCTTACCCGCAGGGCAATTGATCTGACCAGCGCTCTGCCCCATTCTGTGGGGAGAAACTTTATGAGATATTTTTTGGGGAGGAACGAATGGGCCGGGTCGCAGACAAAGTAGCATTGGTAACAGGGGGCGCGTCG
>JAPKBD010000125.1 GCA_028824965.1 Alphaproteobacteria bacterium
ACACCAATCCTTATTCCGGGCCCGCTTCGGTTTACGGCACAATTGGCAAGTCCATTAGTGCCTGCTGGGACTGGGTCAACGATACCGGTGGTATCAACGGACGTAAGATCAAATGGTTGAGCCTGGATGACGGTTATTCCCCGCCCAAGACGAAGGAACAGATCCGCAAATTGGTCGAGCGTGAGAAGGTTGCCTTCCTTTTCCAGACCCTGGGTACGCCGACCAATTCCGCCGTGCACAAATATATAAACAAGAAAAAGGTGCCGCATCTGTTTGTCGCAACCGGTGCGACCAAATGGGGTCAACCGAAGAAATTTCCATGGACCATGGGCTGGCAACCAAACTATCAGACGGTGGGTGCTATTTTTGGCAACTACATCCTGCAGAACTACCCGAACGGCAAAGTCGCGGTCATGT
Source organism: Alphaproteobacteria bacterium (assembly GCA_028824965.1). GTDB lineage: Bacteria > Pseudomonadota > Alphaproteobacteria. The sequence goes on from JAPKBD010000125.1 coordinate 418, forward strand.
ATCAAAATGATGACTACGGCAAAGACTATGTCATTGGTATGAAGCGGGCTATGGGGGACAAATATGCTGTCCAGGTGGTCAAGGAAGAGACATACGAAGTCACCGACCCGACGATTGATAGCCAGATCGTTAGCCTGAAGAACAGCGGCGCGGATGTGTTCGTGAACATTTCCATTCCGAAGTTTGCAGCCCAGGCAATCAAGAAAATGTATGCAATCAAATGGAAGCCGGCCCACATCCTGAACGATGTTGCCGCCTCCATCTCCTCGACCTACAAACCTGCTGGTCTGGAAAAAGCCAAGGGCATTATCTCGGTGGACTTTTATAAGGATCCCAATGATCCTGAATGGAAAGACGATCCAGAGACCAATGCTTGGCGTGCCTGGATGGACAAATACTATCCTGGTGGCGACAAAGACAACAAGATGAATGCCTATGGCTATGCAGTTTGCCACACCATGATTGAGGTGTTGAAAAACGCTGGTAATGACCTCAGTCGGGAAAACATCATGAAGCAGGCTTCTAGCCTGAAAAAGGTGCATATCCCGATGTTGTTGCCAGGCATGTATGCTGACACTTCTCCGACGGATTTCTATCCGGTTGAGCAAATGCAGATGACCCGTTTTGATGGTAGCCGATCAGTTCGTTTTGGTCCGTTGATCAGCGCTGAAACTGAATAAGAAACGATCCATCGCTTTGGGCCGCCGGTCACCCCGGCGGCCCTTTTCTTTTGCCGGCTAATCGGGTAGGCATCGCCAACGGAGTTTTGAACAGTCATTTTTTGATTGATAGATCATGCAGAGCACAAGAATAGAAGGTTTCATTTATCTGGCGGCGTTTGCCCTTTGCATTCCTATGGCTAATTGGATGTTGGGTCATGTGGGCACGGTCTGTCCGCCAAACTCTCCCTGCTTGATCCCCGTCGGTTTCGGCATTATGGCACCCAGTGGTGTGTTGATGATCGGCCTGGCACTGGTGCTGCGGGACCTGGTGCAGCGGCGCCTTGGTGCCCTGTGGGCCATTGGTGCCATTGTTTTTGGTGCGGCCCTATCGGCATTTTTGGCCCCGCCCGCCCTTGTGTTTGCCTCTGGCGCTGCATTTTTATTGGCCGATTTTGCCGTTTATACCCCTTTGCAGCGGCGTCGCCTGGTATTAGCCGTGGTTGCGTCTGGTCTTGTCGGATTGGTCATAGATAGTGTGTTGTTCCTGCAATTAGCATTTGGTAGCCTTGATTTTCTGACCGGGCAAATAATTGGTAAAGCATGGGTCGTATTGCTTGCCATTCCAGTGATCTGGTTATTGCGGGAATGGGATCATCGGCGGGGCGTCCAAGCGGCTTGAAAATGTGGGTCTGGGATTACTAAATCGACCTTATGTAACAATTTAAGTCCCAAAAGGGTTGTTAATCCGTTAAGAAAATGTAAATAAGTAGATCGTAAGTTGTTGGAGGAAACTCCACGCAGATCCGTGCGGCATTTTTAAGGGGACGTTTTGACAAGCATAGGGCCAACAGCAGCGGTCTATGCACGTATGGTCTTGGGGCCAGGCGACGTCACACCTGTGCGCCCGATCCAACGTCCCTCGCATGAGGGTGAGGATGCTGCCCGGCAACGGGGCACGCAAACCGCTGGCAAAGGTTTAGGTGGCCAACGCTACGCCCCAACCCAACGCCTGCGTGTCGCACCGGCTAATGTTGTTGAGCTGCCGGTGGTTAAACGTGAACAACCCTCTGCACCGCAACCCAACACCAGGCAACCGCAACCTTTTGTGCCCTTCCTGGCGCAGCAAATTGCGCAAGAGGGTCTGCCGGAAAACGCATCTTCTACCGCCCGGCGCAATAAGCATGAGGCCGTGACGGATGCTTATATTTTGGCCAGTGACGATGCCGCAAAAATTCTTGGCCCCGTGCGGCCAAAGGAAATTGTTGTCTAATCAACGCCCTTAAATACCCTGCTTACAGCGGCCTCAGGCAATGGTTCATGGTGGCTATAAACCCCGGCGTTGTTGTATGATCCGTCCATGAATAATTTTACCTGCATTGCAGACCTTCTTGCTGTTGGCGCGGATGACGCCATTGCAATCGGGGCGCCCGGACGGACGCCGGCCCAATCACCCATGACTTTTGCCGTCCTACGCAGCCTGGCGGGCGAAGTCGTGGATAGTTTGAACAAAAATGGCATTGGCCGTGGCGACCGGGTGGCGATTGTGCTGCCGAATGGCCCGGAAATGGCGGTGGCATTTATGACTGTTGCTGCTGGTGCTGTCACGGCACCGTTGAACCCTGCCTACAGGGAAGATGAGTTTGATTTCTATCTTGATGACCTAAAGGCCCGCGCCCTGATCGTCCAGCAAGGTGACGATACCCCCGCCCGTACGGTTGCCCTACGGCGTGGCGTTGCTGTGTTGGAGTTGATCCCAGACCCGGATGGTCCCGCGGGTGGCTTTACGCTGCAAGGCCCAGCCGCTGATGCGTCTGATGCGGCGAATGCAACACCTGCCATAAACGGCGGTATGGCAACGACGGAAGATCCGGCCTTGATCCTGCATACATCGGGCACCACATCACGGCCCAAGATGGTACCCCTCAGCCAGGGCAATATCTGTGCCTCGGCCCGTCATATTGGTGCCAGCCTGGAGTTAAGCCCGGATGACCGTTGCCTCAATATCATGCCGTTGTTTCATATCCACGGCCTGATCGCCGCCGTGCTGTCCAGTCTGGCCGCAGGGGCCGCCGTGCATTGCGCACCCGGCTTCAACGCCTTGCGCTATTTTCAATGGATGGATGACGTCGCACCAACCTGGTATACGGCTGTGCCCACCATGCATCAGGCAATTTTGAGCCGGGCGAAACGCAATGCGGACAGTTTGGCAAAATCACAGCTGCGTTTGATCCGCTCCTCCTCCTCTTCCCTGCCGCCGCAAGTTATGGCGGCGTTGGAGGAAACGTTTGCATGTCCGGTCATCGAATCCTATGGCATGACGGAGGCGGCCCATCAAATGGCCTCCAACCCCCTGCCGCCTGCCGAACGCCGGCCCGGTTGCGTCGGGTTGGCCGCGGGGCCTGAGATCGGCATCATGTCGGAGGAAAGCAGCGAAATGCTGGCCGTTGGTGACGTGGGCGAGATTGTCATCCGGGGCCCGAACGTCACGGATGGCTATATCGAAAACCCCAGTGCCAACGCCACCGCATTTACCGATGGCTGGTTCCGCACCGGTGATCAAGGCACCCTGGATGCGGGCGGCTACTTGACCCTGACAGGGCGTCTGAAGGAAATCATCAATCGTGGTGGTGAAAAGATCAGCCCGCGTGAAGTCGATGAGATTTTGCTGGACCACCCCGCCGTGGCACAGGTGGTCACGTTCGCTATGCCCCATGACAAGTTGGGCGAAGATGTTGCTGCTGCTGTCGTTCTGGCAGAGGGAATGGAGGCGACGGAGCGGGAATTGCGGGATTTTGTCAGCCAACGTCTGGCGGATTTCAAAGTGCCACGGAAGCTGTTGTTTCTCGATGAAATTCCAAAAGGTGCCACAGGCAAATTACAGCGTATCGGATTGGCTGAGAAACTGGGCCTCGGCTAACGCCGGAATTTCGGGTGTGTCAGTGGATTAGGGGCGAGGCGGTCTAATGCACGGTGTGCCCGGCGTCCCCGTTCATGCGATGGATCTCTTCGACAACGCCGTACCAGGCATATTGCTGTGCCACATACAACGCTTGTTCGACGCCCAACGTCTCAATCAGGTTCTGTGCTAACCCTTGGTAATGTTCGACCAACTCAGACATCGCTATACTCCCTACGCGTACGATTACGAATGTTGAAAATAGCGGCGCATGATTAATAAACTCTAAGCAAGGGGCGAAATTTTGGACGAAAATTGTGCTGTATCTAGAAAGGCGGCCTGCGTGATTTACATATCCTCCTGGCGCACTATGCAAGATCGGGCGGTGGAGCTTGGCGTGACCCATATATTGTCCCTTTTGGGCATTGAAGGTGCGCCTGACACACCACTGGGTATAGATCCGGCCCGCCACCTTCATATTGAGGTTGATGATTACCCTGCCTCTTTTGCGGGCGATATTGTCCCGACTATGGAACATGTGACTGAATTGCTGGACTTTGCCACCGCTTGGGATCGTCAGGGGCCCATGCTCGTCCATTGTTATGCAGGGGTCAGTCGCTCCACCGCCGCGGCTTTGATCATATTATGCCAATACAATCCAGGCCGTGAGATGGAGGCAGCCCTTGCTTTGCGCTGGGCCGCCCCCCATGCCAAACCAAACCTGCGCATGATTGCGATTGCGGATCAATTGCTGAAATGTGACGGCAACCTGATCGATGCGGTGGAGGCTATGGGCCCTGGCTCTTACGCGGGCGGTCAAACCCCCCTGGTCGAATTGCCCCTGAGCCTGTAAAAACGGCCACTCTGGCGCGTGTAAATGGGGACGGTGAAGCATGAGAGCGATTGTATGTCGGGAATTAGGGCCGCCATCGGTGCTGCGGTTGGAGGAATTGCCGGACCCACCCATGGGCCCGGGCCAGGCGCGGATTAAAATCAACGCTGCCGGTATTAATTTTCCCGATATTCTGACTGTAGAAGGCGTCTATCAACATCGACCGCCTTTGCCTTTTATTGCCGGGTTTGAGGCGGCAGGCGTGGTGTTGGAAACGGCCGACAATGTAACCAACGTCAAACCCGGTGACCGGGTTATGTCGGGGACCCGGCCGGGCGGCTTTGCCGAACAGGCGGTGGTCGATGCCGATACGTTGCTGCCGACACCCGAACCTTTCGATGATGTCACCGCAGCGGCCTTCAGGGTCACCTATATTACAGCCTATCATTGCCTGTTGCAGCGGGGCGGTTTGCAGGCCGGGGAATGGGTGCTGATCAATGGCGCCACGGGGGGCGTTGGCTTGGCGGCAGTGGAAGTCGCTAAAATTCACGGCGCAAAAATTATTGCCACGGGCGGTGATGATGGCAAGCTGGAGGTGGTGCGCAAATACGGCGCAGACCATGTAATCAATTATCAGAATGGACCTTTCCGCGATCAGGTAAAAGAGATCACGGGGGGTAACGGCGTGAACCTGGTCTACGATCCCGTGGGCGGCGATGTGTTCGACCAATCCCTGCGCTGTATGGCCTGGCATGGCCGCTTGGTTGTGGTCGGCTTCACCTCCGGGCGCATACCAGAGATGTCGATGAATTATGCCTTGATCAAAGGCCTGTCCATCATTGGCTGCCGGGCCGGTGAGGCGCGGCGCAATGATCGTGTAAAGGGCGATCAGGAGCTGGTGGACGTCCTGGCCCTGGCCAATGCAGGGAAGTTGAACCCCTATGTCTCCCACGTTCTGCCGTTTGAGAGCGCGATTGAGGGCATGCACCTGTTAATGAACCGCAAAGTCATTGGCAAAGTCGTTTTGACTATGGCTTAGCGCTATTATTTAGTAACAAAGCATTTCCAATTCGGAAAATCTCTGGGCCATGCTATGTGGTGTCAACGCTAACAAAAGCTGCAAAGTCCCAATATGCGCATTCTGTACCATTTCTGGCTGTCGCCGTTTTCCCGCAAGGTGCGGATAGCCTTGTATGAAAAGGGCCTGGAGGTCGAATTGGTGGTGGAAAAGTACTGGGACCGCCGCCAGGACTTTCTTGCCATGAACCCGTCCGGTCAGGTGCCCGTGTTGACGGAGCCTGATGGTGTGGTGCTGTCGGATAGCCAGGCCATTGTAGAGTATCTGGAAGAATGCCACCCCGAACCCAATCTGATGGGCGATGACCCTTTGGATCGGGCCGAATGCCGGCGGCTGATCGCCTGGTTTGATGAAAAATTCTATGGCGAGGTCTCGGAACTCCTACTGCGTGAAAAGTTGTTGAAACGGTTCATGGGGATGGGGGAGCCGCGATCCGACCTGATCCGCGCGGGGCGGGAGAATATCGGCTATCACCTGGACTACATTGGGTATTTGGTGGAACGGCGAAATTATATCGCTGGCGAAACCTTCTCCCTTGCCGACATTACGGCGGCTGCACATTTGTCCTGCCTGGACTATTTGGGCGATGTGCCGTGGGAACATTATCCCGGTGCCAAGGAATGGTACGCCCGGGTAAAATCCCGACCGTCGTTCCGGGCTATCCTGGCCGATCATATGCCCGGCCTGCCGCCACCCCGACATTATGCCGACCTCGATTTCTGAACACGAAAACTTGGCGGATGCCTTGCAGCGCGAGGCGTTGGCATTGGGCTTTGACGCTGTGGGTATTATGGCAGCGGATGATCCCGCCATTGCCAGTGCGGGCGATCGGCTGGATCAATTCCTGGCAATCGGCCGTCAGGGGGATATGGCCTGGCTGGAGGAAAAGGCTGATCGCCGTCATCACCCCCATGCTCTATGGCCGGACGCGCGGTCCATCATCATGCTGGGCTTGAATTACGGCGGGGATGAAAATCCACTGCATCGACTGGCGGAAAAAGCCCAAGGCAACGTATCCGTCTATGCCGGGCGTAAGGACTATCACGTGGTCGTCAAAAAACGCCTGAAAGCGTTGGCGCGCTGGTTACAGGGGCGGGGGGGTGGTGCGCTTAAGGTCTTCGTTGATACGGCACCCGTATTGGAAAAACCTATTGCCCAGGCCGCCGGCCTTGGCTGGCAAGGCAAGCATACGAATTTGGTCAGCCGTGAATTCGGCTCCTGGCTATTCCTGGGCAGTATTTTCACAACTTTGGATTTGACCCCTGACGAACCAAGCGCGGACCATTGCGGGGCCTGTCGAAAGTGCCTTGATATTTGCCCCACGGCAGCTTTCCCCGCGCCCTATCAGCTGGACGCCCGCCGTTGTCTTTCCTATCTCTCCATCGAACATCAGGGCCACATCGATGTGGAATTCCGCCAACCCATGGGCAATCGGATTTTCGGCTGTGATGATTGCCTGGCGGTCTGCCCCTGGAACAAATTCGCGGTCATGTCTCATGAGGCCACAATGGCACCCCGCCCTGGGTTGAGCATGGTGGACCTTGGAGATTTATTGCAATTGGATGACGCTGCGTTTCGTAGTTTGTACGCCGGTACGCCGGTTAAGCGCCTCGGGCGGGATCGGTTTGTGCGCAATGTGCTGATCGCTGCGGGCAATTCAGAGCAGATACGGCTGTTGCCTTTGATTGAGGCTTTGTTGTCAGAGCCATCGCCCCTGGTACGCGCCATGGCGGTTTGGGCCCTATCCCAATTGCATGACGAGGCGGGCATGGCCGCCGTCGCCGCCAAATATCGACCATCGGAGATTGACCCGGACGTACAAGGGGAATGGTCGGCGGCTACTCCGTCCTGACATCCATTTTTTCCAGGCGCGCTTGTGCTGCATCGCCAGCGGGCGTGCCGCGATATTCCTGAATAGTTTGCAGCCAATCCGCACGGGCACCCTTTTTATCGCCAACATCAAACCGCAGGATGCCGCGTTCCAGACGGGCGGAGGGATTGTTCGGGTTCAATAGCAGGGCGCGTTCAATCGCGGCCATGGCCTCGTCTCTCCGGCCCAAATGGCGCAGGGCGGCGGCCCGAAATGCGATGGCGTCATCATCCGTGTTATCAAATGCAATGGCCCGGTCCAGATCAAGCAGAGCGGCGGCATGTTGGCCTTGTTCGGCCCGGATGCGTCCCCGATCCACCAGATATCCGGCTTTGTCCGGATCATATTGCAGGGCCAGCTCAATCGCCTGCAGGGCCAGATCGACCCGCCCGCCCAACAGCCAGACATTGGCAGCCTGGGCCAGAACATCACCGGCGGAAGGGTAATGATCGCTGGGCAGGGCGGCGGCCAGGGCCTCCAGCCGTTGTGCGGCGCGGTCATATTGCTTTGCCTCCAACAACGCCATGGCGGCGCAATGGCGGGCTGGTGCGCCACCGTCCAGGGCGGCCCAGGCCTCTGCCCGTTCAAATGCGTCCCAAGGTTCCCGATAGGTCAGGGCGATGCAGGATCGGTACTGGCGTTCGTGATCCACGCCCGTGCTTTTCCCCGCCGCGCCCAATACCTCACCGGATAGGGGGAGGAGGAAAAGACACAGGATCAAAAGGCTGTATTGTCTGGTCGGGTGCATACCATTACTTATCCCCTCTAACCGTAGTGACAGCAAGGTGCCACATAGGAATGGGGTGGGAATGGCGTGGGAATGGCGTGGGAATGATGTGGGAATGACTGTGGAAAAATTATTTTGTTTCGGTTTGGGCTATAGCGCCCAGGTTCTGGCCCGTCGTCTGCTGGCTGCTGGCTGGTCGGTCACGGGCACCAGCCGGGACGGCGAGGGGGATACCCTCCCCTTTGATCGGACCCGGTCCCTGGATGATCCCGCCCGGCAGATGGAAGGGGCACGTCATGTCCTGGTTTCCATTCCCCCCGATGCGGCGGGCGACCCGGTGCTGGCTTGTCATGGGGATGATATCGCCAAATTGGAACAGCTTTCCTGGCTCGGTTATCTTTCCACCACCGGGGTATACGGTGATCATGGGGGCGGCTGGGTTGATGAGACGACGGCGACGGCACCCATTAATAAACGCAGCGAATGGCGGGTTGCGGCAGAACAGACCTGGCTGGACTGGGGCCGACGGCATGATGTGGCGGTGCAGATATTTCGCCTGGCCGGCATTTATGGTCCCGGGCGCAATGCCTTGGAAAACCTAGCCCAAGGCAAGGCCCGGCGCATTGTCAAACCGGGGCATGTGTTCTCCCGTATTCATGTGGACGATCTGGCAAGTGTATTACAGGCATCCATGGCAAAGCCAAATGCCGGTGCCATCTATAACGTCTGCGATGATGAGCCCGCACCGCCCCAGGATGTCATCACTTATGCGGCGGGATTGCTGGGCCTGACCCCGCCAGAGGCGCTGTCGTTTGATAACGCGAACCTCAGCCCCATGGCCGCCAGTTTCTATGCCGACAACAAACGGGTCAGCAATAAGCGCATCACCGGGGAATTAAAAGTCGAGCTACAATATCCAAATTACCGCGCCGGCTTGGCGTCGTTGTTGCGCGACTAATATCACCCCATGGGAGGGGGCTGTGCGATGCAGATGCGTTGGATCATGTTGGGCGTCTTGTTCATCGTCCGCCTGTCCATGGGTTATCAGTTCCAATCCGTCGCCTCGGTGTCGTCTACCCTGGTCTCTGAATTTGGATTTTCTTATGCTCAGGTCGGTACCTTGATCGGTTTGTTTCTTTTGCCAGGGATCATTATTGCTATCCCCTCAGGCTTGATGACCCGCGCCGTTTCAGACAAATACCTGTTAATGCTTGGCGCTGCGGCCATGGTAACTGGCGCCATTGTCATGGCCCTCGCCGGCTCCCACTCTAGCCTATACACCGGTCGGCTGATCACAGGCATTGGCGGTGCCATTTTCAATGTCATTCTGACCAAAATGGTAACCGAATGGTTTTTTGAGAAAGAGATTGTGACCGCCCTGGCGATCATGTTGAGCGCCTGGCCCATGGGCCTCGCCATGGGTCTGGTCAGCCAAGGTTTGATGGCTGAAACCTATGGCTTCGTCGTGGTTATGTATGCCATGGCAGCATTCGCACTGTTCGGACTGGTTCTGCTCGCGCTCTTCTATCGCGAGGCGCCGGTGCCGGATGGGCACGGTGCGGTGTCTTTTCGCATAGGGTTGCCCAAGCGTCAGTTCGTACATATGTCGACGGTTGGTATTGCGTGGGCACTCCATAACGCCAGCACCATTCTCGTCATCAGTTTCGCGCCCGCTATCCTGATCGAAAAAGGATATACTGCGTTCGAAGCGCTTTCTGTCACTTCACTTTTTATGTGGGCTGCCCTTGTCGCAGGACCCCTGGGTGGACGGGTGATGGAGGTTCTGGGCCATATCACTTCGACCATTATGGTCATGACCGCAGTCGGTGCCGCCGCGTTGGTTTCCATAATTTATGCTGACATGCCGGAAATCTCTTTCCTGGCATTGGGGTTATTCCTCAGCATTCCCATTGGTGCATTGATGTCGTTGTCGTCCGAGGCTGTCAACGCGGCAAACCGTGGGCCGGGTTTGGGTATATTTTTCACCTGGTATTATCTTGGTATGACCCTTGCGCCCATATTGGCGGGCTGGACCTTGGATATAACAGGCAGCGTCGATGCTCCCTTGATCATGGCGGCGGTCATGTTGATGATGGTAATTTTGCTCGTTGGTTTGTTTCGCTTGTTGCAGAAATTTTGGCCTATCAATGTAGAATAATCCAAATATTTTGTGTGGAATGGCCTGCCCCTCCGGTATGCTCTTTTGCAATGATCCAGTTTCGATATTAGGAGGAGACACCCCCATGTTTGAACAAGGCCGCTTCATAGAAGCCTGCAAAGACGCCATCGGTGATGGTCAAAAAGCTATACGCGAGGTTGTGTTGGAGGCAGTGTCCGATCCTGCGGGCATTATTGCGGATTTGGGAGAGCCAACACAGGCTGGCGTCTTTCCAATGTATCAATCTGAAAACTTGACCGTGATTAATTTTGTTTGGGCCCCTTACATGACGTTGCTGCCGCATAATCATAATATGGCGGCGGTGATCGGCATCTATGGCGGACGGGAGGACAATGTCTTTTGGCGCCGGTTGAACGATCCTGACCGTCCGGCGTTGGAGGCGGCGGGTGCGGATTCCCTAGGTGTGGGGCAAGTGGCGACCTTGGGGCCGGATATCATTCATTCCGTCGCCAACCCGATCCGCAAATTAACCCCTGCTATTCATGTCTATGCCGGTGACTTTTTTAACCCGCCAACCCCTCGTGCCCAATGGAACCATGAAACCCTGGTGGAGGAACCATGGGATATGGAGAATACCCGTAACGTTTTCCGCCAGGCGGACACTCGTTTCCAGGCCGGCCTTGCTGCAGGGGCTGAGGATTAGTCTTGATTAACCGGTTCTTCGGGTGGCTGGAACAGCGAACCGATCCCCTGCCCAGCGCCCAACCGGAAATGCCTCCCGCTTCCCTGGTCCCCTTTGCCCTGCATTACGCCAAGCCGTTTTGGCGGCTGTTGCTGGCGTCTGCCCTGTTTTCGACCGTTATCGCTATATTGGAAGTCAGTTTATTCGCCTTCCTCGGTCGTATGGTGGATTGGCTGGCGTCCGCTGATCGGGCGACATTCTGGGTAGATCACGGCAGGCAGTTAGCCTTGATGGGCGTGGTTGTTCTGATTGTTTTGCCAATCCTGAAG
>JAPKBD010000455.1 GCA_028824965.1 Alphaproteobacteria bacterium
ATATCACGCGCCCCATGCAAACCTCATGGCCGCCATGAATAATGCGGGCTAGCACTTACAACATTGGCTGCCGCCGGCGTCGTCGCCGGCGCCATGGCCGGCATGCAATCGGCACAGGCAGCGCAAAAGTTCGTATCCATCGGTACGGGCGGTGTGACCGGCGTGTACTATCCTACAGGCGGTGCCATTTGCCGTTTGGTCAATAAGGGACGGAAAAAACATGGGATCCGCTGTTCGGCAGAATCCACGGGCGGTTCCATCTACAACATCAACACTGTTCGTGCGGGCGAATTGGAATTTGGCGTGGCCCAGTCCGATTGGCAATATCACGCCTATCACGGCTCCTCCAAATTTAAGAAACAGGGCGCGTACAAGGATCTACGGGCGGTCTTCTCTGTTCATGCAGAACCTGTGACCATCATCGCCTCTGACAGATCCGGCATTAAGAATATTACCGACCTGAAGGGCATGCGCCTGAACATCGGTAATCCCGGCTCCGGCACCCGGGGCACTTGGGAAGTTCTTGAAAAAGCGTTGGGCTGGGAACGGAGTGATCTGAAATTGGCCGCCGGGATGAAATCTGCTGAAACAGGTGCAGCTGTCTGTGATGACAAGCTGGATGCCTATTTCTGGTTGGTTGGTCATCCCTCTGCCCTGACCCAGGAAAGCCTTGCCTCTTGCGATGCTCATTTGGTCGATGCAACGGGACCTGCCATCGACAAGCTGGTGGCCGACAATTCCTATTACCGCAAGGCGACCATTCCGGCGGGGATGCATAACAACAAAGCGGACGTCACCACCTTTGGTGTTGGTGCCACCTTTATTTCATCCGCTAAGGTTCCTGATGACGTGGTTTACACCCTGGTCAAGGCGGTGTTTGACAACTTTGATCAGTTCAAGAAATTGCATCCCGCTTTCGCCAACTTGAAGCCGGCGGAGATGATCACCGATAGTCTGTCGGCCCCCCTGCATGCAGGTGCCGTCAAATATTACAAGGAACGCGGCTGGATGTAGTCCAACCTAATCTTTGGGCGGGGCGGCATCTGTCGCCCCGCCACAAAGACTATCGAGAGTATTTCTGTCTGGAGTTTTGATTACGGGGATGTGCTCTGCCATCTCCGGGGGGTATTGAATGTCGGATAGTAGCGTCGTGACGAACCAGGCTGAAGATCTGGTAGCCCAAGTTGATACCGGTGCCCGCCGCCCGACCAATTGGCAGGGCAAGTTCATCCCCATCATGTGTTTCGTCTGGGCCGCCTATCAAGTTTTCATCGCCTCCAATCTGCCATTTACGCTGGGCATTTTAACCGGCTCCAACTTTTTTATTATCATCAAATCAGAGGCGCGGTTCGTGTATTTGGCCTTTGCCATCTTTTTGGCGGCTATGGCCTTTCCCTTGTTTAAGAACAGCCCGCGCAGTTATATTCCCTGGTATGACTGGGCTTTGGGCCTGGTGGGTGCTGGTTGTTGCCTGTACTTGCTGGTTTTCAACGTCGGGATTGCTGAACGCGCGGGCTTACCCACGACAGCGGATCTGACCATTTCGGCGATTGGCATGATGATCCTGGCTGTTTCCGTATACCGGGCTTTGGGTTTGCCCTTGGTCATCGTCGCATCCGTCTTTGTGGCCTATGTCTTTTTCGGCTCCTCCCCCCTGCTGCCGGAGGCGGTGCAATGGAAAGGCGCGTCGTTCAATAAAGCCATGTGGCATTTCTGGATGCAGACTGAAGGCGTGTTCGGCGTTGCCCTGAATGTCTCCGCCTCGTTGATATTTTTGTTCGTCGTCTTTGGTTCGATCCTGGAAAAAGCGGGTGCTGGTAATTTTTTCATCAAGATCGCCTTTGCCTTATTAGGACATCTGCGTGGCGGGCCTGCGAAGGCCGCTGTGATCGCATCTGCCATGAGCGGGTTATATTCCGGCTCTTCCATCGCTAATACGGTGACCAAGGGAACATTTACCATTCCCCTGATGAAACGTACGGGTCTGTCAGCGGAAAAGGCCGGCGCGATTGAAGTCGCGTCCTCCACCAACGGGCAATTAACGCCGCCTGTAATGGGGGCAGCCGCCTTTCTGATTTCCGAATTTACGGGTGTCAGCTATCAAGACCTGATCGTGCATGCGTTGTTGCCTGCTTTGGTCTCGTATATCGCGTTGGTCTACATTGTGCATCTGGAAGCGATGAAGCTCGACCTGCAAGGTTTGCCCCGGCCGCCATCTTCCATGACCTTGAAATTGAAGGTCATCAGCTTCCTCGGTGGTTTCATCGGCATGGCCTTGTTGGGCATGTCGGTCTATTACGGCCTTGGTTG
>JAPKBD010000126.1 GCA_028824965.1 Alphaproteobacteria bacterium
TTGATTGAATCATAGAATGAGAGATGATGGGGGAGTTTTTCAGCAACCTGCTAGGTCTCTTCACCCGCGCAGTGCCGGAATGATTTCCTTTGCGAACCGTTCCTGTGCCCGGTCCGCCTCTTCGCCAAAGTGATCTTGCCGTGGCCCGATTATGAACATGCGTTCTATGCCCAGACCGCGCAGTGCGGAGAGTTTCTGGATACAGCTTTCAGCCGATCCGATGACGGCGAAGCGTTGGATGAAATCCAGCGGCAGCGCCTGGGCATGTGCCGCATCGCCGCGTCCATGCCGTGCCTTGTCATAGTCGCCGAGGCGGTCAAACACCGCCCTGTCATTTTCTTTAACGCCTATTCGGCCCGCGCCGGGCATGCCGGTGAAGTGGGCGAATATACCCACGCCCGGCCGGACCATTTCCGCAGCCCGCTCAACGTCATCATGAACACAAACGTTCAGATAAACGCCAAGTGAGGGCATTTTGCTGTCAGGACCCACTGCCTCACGTACTCTCTCAATGCCCCAGGTAACCCGATCGATGTCCGAACCCAATGAGAAGCTGACCCGTTCCGCCAACCTAGCGCCCATCGCTATGACCTTTGGTCCCGTCGCTGCGACATCGACGGGCACTTTGGCCATTTGCGAACCGGCCAGCCAACGGAGCTGGCTTGAATAGCCGCCTGTATCGAAGGCATCCCCGCGCAAATAGGTTTGCACGTCAGTGACATAGCGTTCAAATATGGTTGGAGACACCGGCTTATGCCCGATATTAAACAATGAACTATCGCCACGCCCAATGCCCAACATGGCCCGGCCGCTCGATGCCTCCTGAATGCTGGCAATGGCGCCGGCGGTCACGGCAGCATGGCGGGTCAAGGGATTTGTCACCCCTGGTCCCAGCAAAAGCCTGGACGTCGCACGGGCGGCAAGTGCGAGGGAAACATAGATGTCGGCAGATAAATTCTGCGAGTCTGTTAATGACAAGCCATCATAGCCAAGTGCCTCGCAGCGTTGTGCCAGCGCTTCAATGCCCGAAGGCGTCGGCCGACCGAAGTGCCAGAATTCGAGCGTATTGCGGTTCATGTGTGTCGTCCGTTCGTTCCAGTTTTGTCTTGATCGCGGCGGTCTATTTTTTCGCGATCAATCGCATACGCCCATGATCCAGTGTCCGCAACGAATTGCCTGGCCGCCAAGTCGCCACCTCTAACGCTTCTATCCGCTCCACCCGCTCAGCCAGGGCTGTCAGCATCGCATCCATTTCCAATCGCGCGACAGCCATGCCGACGCAGACATGAATACCCGTGCCGAATGCGATGTGGCCGGCAGCTTTGCGGGTGACGTCGAAACGGGCGGCGTCCGGCCATTTTTCCGGGTCTGTGTTGGCCGCGCCCAGGACACACATAATTTTGTCGCCTTCGGAAACGGTGATACCTGAAATCTCCGTATCGACGGAGGCCGTACGGAAAAACGCATGCACCGGCGATGACAGGCGCAACACCTCCTCAATGGCCTTGCGCACCTGGGTCGGGTCGTCTCTGACGATGTCCCATTCGCTCGGGTTCTCGGAAAAATACTTTAATGCCGCGCCCAGGCTGGCGACCGTTGTGTCGATACCTGCGGATAATAACGAGCGTACAAGCAGGCCTGCCTCCGCCTCCGTGATCTCATCGTCGTCTACGGCTTGATATATAAGCTCGCCCAAGCCGGAACCAGGCAGATCTGTTTCGATGAGGGCATCGCGGGCGCATTTGGCCGTGATCCAGGGCACGACTGCCGCTGCATTGGCCAGGGATTCGCGGCGCACCTCGTTGTCAGGGCCAATGGCGTTAAACACCATCGCGCCGTAGATCAACAGCTTCTCGCGATCATCAGCGTTCAGGCCAACCGCATCGGGGAAGACCTTAAGCGGGTAGGCTTCGGCAAGGTCCTTCACCGCATCGAATGTATCCCGCTGTAATAAACGCTCCACCAATGCTTCCGCCTCCCGGCGCATGGGTGCCTCAAGGCCCGCAAGGGCACGGGGCGTCATGGTCCGCATCATCACCTTGCGGGTTCTGTCATGATCCGGTGGATCGACTTCCAGCAGGATCGATGGCGGACGCCATGGTTGTTCCCGCGCGAAATCGGCAAGGCCCACACCGCGGGCGGAACCGAAACGTTGCCAATCGGCGAATACTTCCCGCACCACTTCGAAATGCCCAATGGCCCAACAGCCATAGTGGGACAGCCATACAATGGGTCCCCGTTCGCGTAGGCCGTCATACCAAGCCTCGAGGTTGAGCAGGACATCCCTGGAATAGGGATCAATATCCCATGTGGGTGCGCCCCGAACCGGAGACGGAACCAAAGACGGAACGGGGACTGGAATTGGCGGTATTATTTCGCTCATGGTCAAACCTCATCAGTCGTTGGTCATGTCTTCCCAATTAAACTTTAACGGCTTTTTGTTGACGAAGCGATTGATGGCATCTTTGTGATAATCGCTTTGAAACAGGACCGATTGCATCAATGCCTCTACTTCAACGGCGGCTGCCGCATCCATTGTAAATGACTGGTTCATGGCACGCTTTGTCATGCCCTGGGCCTTGGTTGATGACAGGGCCAGACGCCGCGCCAGTTTATCAGCTTCGGCATATAGACTGTCGGCGGGATAAACCTCCATGGCGATGCCCAGTTGTTTTGCTTCCTCCGCAAAAACAGGGCGTCCGGTCATGGCGATTTCCTTGGCCCGCTGCAGGCCGACAACCCGGGGCAGGGAGAATATGACGCCTACATCGGGGACCAGGCCAATTCTGGAGAACACACTGCAAAGCCGGGCCCGATCGGACAGCAAAATAAAATCTGTACCCAGGGCAAGGCCGAAGCCACCGCCATAGGCCGCGCCGTCAACGGCGGCGATTACCGGTTTCTCCATATTTACCAGGATTTGGAACCAATCGTGTAGTTCCCAGATGCGATCACGATCTTCGACCGTCGTGCGGTCCGTGCCGTCGAGGAATTTCAGATCACCACCGCCACAAAACACGCCGTCCTGCCCCCGCAGGATCACCACCCGCACATCGCCATCGCTCTTGAGGATGGGAAACAAACGCGAAAAATCTTCCTTGAGCGCCACCGACAGCGGATTACGCGCCTTGGGTTGGTTCATGGTAACGGTCGCAACGCCGTCCGTCAGGGCATAATCAAGTGCTTGGTACACGGTCATTTATTACATCTCACAATTATCTTTTGCCGATCAGGTTTTTTCCAACCGTCCGGCCAAATAAGCGTTCGGCATTTTTGTAGGCAATTTTCTCCGCCGTCGAGCGGGAAAACTGGCTCAACCATTTCCTGTTGGTTGCGATGATCGCGGCATAACTGTCCCACTGTCCATTGACCCAGGTATCGGACCCCACCATGAAACGATCGGAAAATCGCTCAAGCACCCTGCGCCAGGCAGGATCGATCGTGCCCGTCTGGGTCAGGATATCCCATTCGCGAAAGGATGTGTCGGCATAAAGCGTTTTGTAGGTCGCCATCATCTTTTCCACGGTTTGGGCCGGTTCCGACATGCCCGCATGGGCCCAGATAATCTTTAGACCTGGCTCAAAAGAAAAAAGCATATCCACCGGCGCTTTGCCCGAATGAACATGGATGTAGATATTTTTCGATTTCGCCAGGGCGGCAATTTTTCGCAACAAGGGCGCATTGTTCAGGTCGACGCCATGCAGATGGAATTCGCCGATGCCTTCGTGGGGATACTGGTTCAGGCGCTGCACAAGATAGTCGAACATGCCCGCCGCCTTGGTCCAATTCCCGGACCCGGCCTTGCCATGAAAGGGGCGTAGTTCAGGGACAATGCGGTTCGGCGCATATTGCCACAGCTTGATGGTGCCCTCGTCCGGCGTTGATGACACCAACGCCATTGCCACGCCGGTCTTGTCCATCAGCTCGATCACGGTTCCAGGCGGATAGGGACCCCAGGCTGGTTTCTTATAATGAATATGGGCATCGAACAGGGGTAGGTGTGCTGCATCCTTGCCAATATAATTGGCGGCATCATCGGCGTAACTGGATATGGATGCACTCAGCATTAGGGCCAGCGAAGCTGCGCCTGCGATCAAACCGCAACGACTGATTACCATGCCCATCCCCACTTTATTTCAACGCGCGCCGTTTCTTGAATTGTCGGCCCATATTGTGCCGTGAATAACAGGGAAGGGGAAGCGGTGCAGACAGATTGGTTCGGGCACGCGATGCTTCTATTCAAAGCTTCCAGTTCACCCAGGCGCCTTTGCGGCCCTTTCTTTGGCTGCGCAGGATCAAGTCTTCGATTTCGTAGTTGTTGGCCGCCAGCCATTGCAACGACGGACCGGGCCAGGCGACAGCCTTTAAATCAACCCGTCCCTGGCGGTCCAGGCGTACGCCCTCACCCCGAAGGCGTCGCTTCTGCTCCGGGTCTGGGCCGCCATCGCGTCGGGTGGCGATCTTGCCCTGGCTGTTGATCACCCGATGCCAGGGCACATCAGAACCCATGGGCAACGTGGCCATAGCGCGTCCCACCCGCCGCGCGGAATTGGCGCCTGCGACCAGGGCGATCTGGCCATAGGTCCCCACCTGGCCCGCTGGGATGAGGCGTGTCACCTGATGGATCCGCGCCTCAAGCTCGCGTGACGCCACTTTTCCTGCATCCGGTTCAGATGTAGCCATATTGTCTCTTACGCACTTTTCAATTTATCGAACGATTGGGCATTTCATGATTTATTTTGCCATCGCACGTGCAATAGAAGAAGCCCCGAAGTTGGCCGGGATGCCGTATTTGATTTTGATGCTGTGCATAAGCTTCGCCGCGCGACTTTTGCGCGAACTGATAGATTTCAGCGTCGGACGGGGGGAAATGGTGCCCACAGAGTGATTCGAACACTCGACCTCTCCCTTACCAAGGGAGTGCTCTACCCCTGAGCTATGTGGGCGGGGTGCCGGATACCTGTAAATTCGGCGTGCTGCTGGTGCAGCGGTCGGCAAACTGCCACAGGCCCCTTGCCAGAGCAAGCGAGATATGAGACCGAAGGGCCTATGACGGAAGAAAAATCGAAAAAACAATCTAAAACTGCGCAAAAATCACCGGCTGAGCAGCGCCAGGAACGCCTGGCCAAGGCTTTGCGGGAAAACTTGCGTCGGCGCAAACAGCAACAGGTGCCAAAAAAGAGTTCGGGCAATGACCTGGAAAATTCTGCACCATCCGGCGAGACTAGGCCAGGCGATGGGTAAAACACGCCTTGATGCGCCTTAAAAGAGCCATATTTAAACCTGCAACTGTGAACGTCGGCGCGCCTTCCTGACAGCCGACGCGGAATACGGATATTTTCGCTAATCTGCCGGTTTCCAGGCCGCTCTCAATGGGATAAAACCCCAGCCAGTAAAACGTGTAAAACGCAGATCATAAAAATGCCCCAAAAGTTGCTGAATATGCACATGGGGCAAATTTGGAACGAACGATAACTATGGACAAAATACGCATACGTGGCGGAAAGCGCCTGCAGGGTCAGATCCCGATTAGCGGTGCCAAGAATGCCGCCCTGCCCTTATTGGCGGCGTGTCTGTTGACGGATGAAACTTTGATCCTGCGCAATCTGCCCCATCTGGCGGATATTGCCACCATGACGCACCTCTTGGCCCAGCATGGTACGGAACTGTCCATGGCGGGGGAACATCCCGGCGGTGGACATATGGGCCATGTGCTCAAACTATCCGCCGCCCATATCGCCTCCACGGAGGCGCCCTATGATATCGTTCGCAAAATGCGCGCTTCCGTCCTGGTGCTGGGGCCGTTGCTGGCGCGTTGCGGTCAGGCGCGGGTATCTTTGCCCGGCGGCTGTGCCATTGGCACCCGCCCCGTGGATATGCATATTCGCGGGCTGGAGGCCCTGGGCGCGGTGATAGAGCTGGATGACGGCTATATCGTTGCCCACGCACCGGACGGCCTGCAGGGGGGCGTGGTGGTCTTTCCCCGGGTCTCCGTTGGTGCCACGGAAAATTTGCTGATGGCGGCCACTTTGGCCAAGGGTGAGGTGGTGTTGGAAAACGCCGCGCGGGAGCCTGAGGTCGCCGACCTGGCCAATTGCCTGAACCAGATGGGTGCGAAGATCGAAGGCGTCGGTAGTGATACCTTGCGCATCCAAGGTGTGGCGCGGCTGTCGGGCACGGATTATACGGTGCTGCCCGATCGGATTGAAGCGGCGACCTACGCCATCGCTGCCGCGATTACAGGCGGCGATGTGGAATTGCTGGGTGCCCAACCCGACACAATGGAAGCGGTAATCGCTGCCCTGCAACAGGCCAATGTAGTCGTGGACCGCACAGACAGTGGCATTCGGGTGTGCGCAGACGGGGCGGCATCGTTGACAGGCATTGACGTGACCACGGCGCCGTATCCTGGTTTCCCCACGGATTTGCAGGCGCAGATGATGACCTTGATGACGGTTGCAAGTGGTGCCGCAATGATTACGGAAACGATCTTCGAGAACCGTTTTCAGCACGTGCCCGAGCTGATGCGTATGGGCGCGGATATCACGGTCAAGGGTGCCACGGCCATGGTGCGGGGCGATAGTGATCGCCTGCATGGCGCACCAGTGATGGCGACGGATTTGCGCGCCTCTGTCTCGTTGGTCCTGGCCGGCTTGGCGGCGGAGGGGGAAACCACCATCAATCGGGTCTACCATCTGGACCGCGGCTATGAACGCCTGGAAGAAAAGCTATTGGGATGCGGCGCGGATATCGCTCGTATAGTTGAATGATGCAAAAAATACAGATGGTATTTGGGATGCTTAGGGAATTGGAGCGGCAGAGCTCATGATTAATTCACTGCTACGCCTGCAGGCGGATGAGGCCACCGATCTGGAGGTGATCTCCACTTGTCTGCAGGACGCCATTGCCCGCGTGGGTGATATGACCCATATACATCGCCTGCGCCGTTTCGCCCTTGTCCTGACCCGCTTTCGGTGGGAAATGGCGGATGAAATGGGAAGCCAGGGCGGTGTTCGGGTTAGGTGCGGTATGCACTTTGATGATGTCCTGCGGGTGCAGGCCCAGGGCCTCGATATGACGGACCGGGATGGGTTGTTGCCCTTGTTGGCGATCACCTCTGAGCCGGCGGACCATGGCGTCAATATCCTCCTGCAATTTGCGGGCGGTGGCGATATTCGGTTGGAGGCGGAAACGGTGACCTGCCGGATGAGTGATATTGATCAAGGTTGGCCGACGCCAAGCCGGCCGGATCACGGATTGGGCCCAGCCTAGATTCGGACTAGGCCCAGAATAGATACGGAATAGATACGGATTAGAGCTGTAGAAAGATCGCGATACAAAATGTCTCAAAAACTTGTCATCGCCCTGCCAAAGGGCCGCATCCTGAAAGAGGCGATGCCCCTGTTGCGTGGTGCGGGGATAGAGCCCGAGGCAGCCTTTGATGATCCGTCGTCACGCCTGTTGCGGTTTAAGACCAATATCCCGGACCTGGAAATCGTCCGCGTGCGCAGCTTTGATGTGGCGACCTTCGTAGCCTTTGGCGCGGCGCAAATGGGCATTGCGGGCAACGATGTCTTGATGGAATTCCAGTATCCGGAGATTTATGCACCCTTGGATCTGGGTATCGGCCGTTGCTATATGGCGGTGGCGGAGCCGGCGGAATTACTGGCCGACGATGACCCGGGGCAATGGAGCCATATTCGTGTCGCCACCAAATACCCCGAGATTACCCGCCGCCATTTTGCCGCCCGTGGCGTGCAGGCCGAATGTATCCATTTGAACGGCGCGATGGAGTTGGCCCCCAGCCTTGGCCTGTGCCGCCGCATCGTGGATCTGGTCAGCAGTGGTGAGACCCTGCGTGCCAATGGCCTGGTGGAGGTGGAGCGGATCGCCGATGTTTCTTCCCGCCTGATCGTCAACCGGGCTGCTGCCAAGACCAGGCCGGAGCATCTGGCCGGCTGGGTCGACCGCTTTCAAGAAGCCCTCGACCGTGCTTAGGCTGAACACCACTGCCACCGATTTTCAGGCGCGGTTTACAGCCTTCCTGCTGGATAAGCGGGAGACGGCGGTGGACGTCAGCGCCCTGGTGGCCGATATCCTGGCCCAGGTACAAAGCCGGGGCGACGGGGCGGTGCTGGAATACACCCGGAAATTCGACCGGGTTGATTATGACGTTACGGACCTGGCGCTGGGGCGGGATGAAATTGACCGCGCCATGGGTGTCGTGCCTGCAGAGCAAATTCGCGCCCTGCAACATGCCCATGACCGCATCGCAGCCTATCATCAACGGCAATTGCCCCAGGACGACCGCTTTACGGACGAGTGGGGGATCGAGCTGGGCCATCGCTGGACGGCTGTGGCGGCAGTGGGATTGTATGTGCCGGGCGGCCTGGCGGCCTATCCGTCATCTGTGTTGATGAACGCGGTTCCGGCCAAGGTGGCGGGCGTGCCGCGCCTGGCCATGGCGGTGCCGACACCCGATGGCACCTTGAATCCGCTCGTCCTGGCGGCAGCAAACATCGCCGGGGTGGACGAAATTTACCGTATGGGTGGGGCCCAGGCCATTGGCGCCTTGGCTTATGGCACCGCTACAATTCCGGCAGTGGACAAAATTGTCGGCCCCGGCAATGCCTATGTGGCAACGGCCAAGCGGCAAGTGTTCGGCGTGGTGGGCATTGATATGATTGCCGGCCCCTCGGAAATACTGGTGCTGGCTGACAAGGACAACAACCCATCCTGGATCGCGGCGGATCTGCTGTCACAGGCGGAACATGACGTCGCCGCGCAATCGATCCTGATTACGGATAACGAAGATTTCGCCGACAAGGTGGTGGCCGCAGTCGCCGAACAGCTGCCCAGTCTGCCAAAGGGCGATATAGCAGCCGCCAGCTGGGACCGTTATGGCAGCGTTATCGTGGTGCAGAATTGGGACGAGGCTGTGGCGTTGATCGACCGCATCGCGCCGGAACATCTGGCTATTGCACTAGGCGATGCCGAGGCCATGTTGGACCGGGTGCGCAATGCGGGTTCTATCTTTTTGGGTGCTCATACGCCGGAACCTATTGGTGATTACATTGCCGGCCCCAACCATGTGTTGCCGACGGCGCGGGGCGCGCGGTTCAGCTCCGGCCTATCGGTTCTGGATTTCATGAAGCGCAGCTCCATCATCCGCTGCGATGGGCCTGGCCTGGCCCATCTGGGCCCGGATGCGGTGATCCTGGCCGAGGCTGAGGGGCTATCCGCCCATGCCCGCGCCATATCCATGCGCCTGAAGATGCGTCTGAACCAGCCCAACACGAAAACGGATTAGGGGCAGGCCCGTGTCCAACCAACGCATTGCCCAGATTATCCTGGACGAGCGTACGGTCATTCGCCGTTCCGCCGATATTGAGCATGAACGCCGGGTCGCGATCTTTGATCTGTTGGAACAAAACAGCTTTCAGCCGGATGGCGATTTCACCGGGCCCTATAATGTTTTGATGGGGATGGAGGAAAACCGTCTGGCCCTGGATATCCGGGACCTTGATGATAAGCACCTAACCCGTGTCCTGATGCCCCTGACGCCGTTTCGCCGCATTACCAAAGATTATTTTACGGTTTGTGAAAGCTATTTTCAGGCAATCAAAACGGCCACGCCGTCAAAGATTGAGGCTATCGATATGGGCCGGCGGGGTTTGCACAACGACGGCTCTGATTTGTTGCGGGAACGTCTGGACGGCAAGATCATCGTCGACAACGAAACCGCCCGGCGTCTGTTCACCCTGGTCTGCATTCTGCAAATTCGGAACTAAGGGCCATGATTTCGCCCCCCGGTTCGCCCCCCGGTTCGCCGCCCCCCGGTTCGCCCCCCGGTTCGCCGCCCCCCGGTTCGCCGCCCCCCGGTTCTCCACCCCCCGCTTTGTCGCGAACTTCACGTCCCAACAGTGTGCTGTTCGCCTGCAATTTCAATTCCGTACGCTCCGCCATGGCAAAAGGCCTGGCCAAGCAAATGTTCGGCGATAGCATCTACATTGACTCCGTTGGCGTGCGCCAGGGCAGTGTGGATGGCTTTGCCGTTGCCGTGATGGCCGAACTGGACATCGACATCACCTATCATGAGGCGAAGACTTTTGATGACCTGGAAGACACTTCGTTCGATCTGGTGATCAGCCTGACGCCCGAGGCCCAACACAAGGCTGTGGAACTAACCCGCACCATGGCCGTGGACCTGGAATACTGGCCCAGCCTGGACCCCACAGGCATTGATGGCAGCCGCGAAGTCATGCTGGACGCCTTCCGCCAGGCTCGCGACGACCTGGCCCGCAAAATCAAAGCCCGGTTCAGCGGCGACGACGCCGAGCGTTAGACGGTGCACCAGGCAGGCGATCGCCTCGGAAATCGCGCCAAGCAACATCATGTCGGCATAGCCTTCAGCTTCGGACGCAATATCAGGGACGGCTAACAGACCGTTTGCGACCCGAAAGCGAGATTAGCGCCGTGCTGATCCATCCTCCCGTAATAGTAAAAGATGCCGCGATTAAGCGATTTTCTTCGCATTCGTGTCGTGAAAATTACCGCCGCGTCGGTTGTCTAGAGCAATTCCGATCAATTGTGAATCACCCAAAGTACTGGTGCGATTCTGGAGGGTTCTGTGAGGTCGCGTGGCATGAACGGTTGGCTTGGCGCGATCTCTCCTGCGACCTCATTGAAGCCGGATTGAACTGAAGCGCGGGCGGCGGGCCCGGTGCTATGGGGATTTATCTGTGGCCGCCACTTTTTGTTGCACGAAGTTGGCTGTGCGAGGCGTCGGCGAGCGGTTGGTTTGCCACCGCCATGGGTTCGCTCCCGGTCTCATGCGAAGCACTCGCGGCCATCAAACAACGCTGACGTCGGCGTCGTGGCTTTGGGGCAAAGCCGTGCTGTCGCCGGATTTGGGGATCGGCGTGATTTATCCGGAATGATCTGCCTGGCGGTGCTCATGAGCTGTCGAGCCTTTTGATGCGATGATGTCGATCCGGCTTGGCGAGGACTTCGGTCACGATCATCATGCCGCCGCAACCGGGGCACGCCGTCCAGGATTGCGTGCGTACATTGTCATTCGCTGGTTCCTGGGCGGGTTCCGGGATTGGCTCCGGCACGTCGGTTTCGTGCTGAACTTGAAGTAACTTGCGACACAGTGCCAAATTGGCTCGACGCCGAGCATTGGCGAGCAGGCCGTAATGGCGGATACGATGGCAACCAGGGGGCAGAACATGGAGCAGGAAGCGGCGGATGAACTCGTCGGGCTTCAATTTCATGGTTTTCCGCCGCTGGCGATGGCGATAGTCCCGCCATTTGAAGGTGATGGCGTTATCATTACAGGATATAATGCGGCTGTTGGCGATGGCGACGCGATGGGTATAGCGGGCGAGATAGGCGAGTACTTGTTCCGGCCCGGCAAAGGGGCGCTTGGCGTAAACCACCCAATTGACTTTGCGCGGTGGGCCGAGATGGGCAGTGAAAGCCTTGCTGCCGTTCAGCGACGTTAGGCCGGCGAAGAACTGCAGCTCTCCGGCCTCGTGAGCGGCGGTTA
>JAPKBD010000456.1 GCA_028824965.1 Alphaproteobacteria bacterium
TAAATATATAACTCTTTAATAATGTTCCGAGTTCAAAAAAGAGGTGGTGCGAGACGTGCGCCAAAGAGCAGGTTGAAAGAAAATTACGCGCTATCCTTCGAAAATATGAGTGTGTTGATCGTTGATGACAGCGAGAATATGTGCCGCATTCTGACCAGATTGCTGAAATCATTTGGCTTCAAGGAATTTTATTACGCCTCGAATGGTCAAATTGCCCTGGATAAGTTGCGAGAGCGTCCGGTCGATCTGGCCATTGTCGATTGGCATATGGAAAAGATGAACGGAATTGATTTCACCCTGAAAATGCGTGCCCGGTCCACCAGCCCAGACCCCTATTTGCCGATCATTTTGTTGACCGGGTTTAACGATATCGCGAAGGTTAAGGTGGCGCGGGACATTGGCGTCAATGAGATCCTAGCCAAGCCGGTATCGCCCGAAGCATTGTATGGGCGCCTTACCTCTGTCGTTCGACAGCCGAGACCTTATATTGAAGCATCGGCCTTTTTCGGCCCTGACCGTCGACGCCGGGCAAAACCGGATTTTTCGGGTCCCTTTCTGCGCCGTAGGGATAAGCGCAATCGCACGGGCGGCCATCAGTCCGGGGCGGGGCCAAGGTCCGGGCCAGGGTCGGATTTGGGGGCAATGGCATGACCGCACCTGATCAATATCGGGTGATCCGGCCGGCAAACAGATTATTCATCAAGGCGCGGCTGTCGGATTTGACCGTCACGCAGATGATGTCCAAGGCGCATAAGGTCATGGCCGCCATTGCGGAGGGCTATTCGAAATGGCTTCAAGCAGATTCAAAGGCCCTGATAAAGGCCCTGGACGGCTTGCGCGAAAATTCAAACGATCCCGAACGCAAAGCGGAATTATTCCGTGTCGCCCATGACATTCGCGGGCAGGCAGCCGGCTTCGGCTATAATCTGGCTTCTGATATGGGGGCCTCGCTATGCCAATATCTGGAACAGCGCGATACCCTTTCGGCCAAGGATTTGCACGTCATTGCGTCGCACATCGACATAATCCGTGCCTGCCTTAGCCAATCATTGAAAGGTGACGGCGGTACCATCGGTCAAGAATTGCGGGATGAATTATCCGGCCTGATTGAGCGGGTCGAACAGTCTGATTTGGCTCAATTGGCCCAATAGGCCAGCAATAACTGCTTAAGGCCCGATCAGCGCAAACCTTTCATCAAGGGCAGAACTTCCTCTGAAAAACGGACGAATTGCCGTTCCCGATCTTCGTAGGGCCCGACAAAATCCATGATCACATGGCGCACACCGGCTTCGTGGAATTCCACCAATCGTTCCGCTACATCTTGTGGTCGGCCCAAGGCACAGTATTTTTTCGCCGCCTCGCGAAAATCCATGGCATAGCGGACACTCAACGTCTCGGTCGCCTTATCCAGGGCGCCTTCATAGGTATCATCGACCGTGGCAAACAATAGATGCCCCGTGGCAAAAGGCCGGTTGGAGGTGCCCGCAGCCTCTGCCGCGTCCTCTATCCTGGCCAGGGAGTCTTTGTACATTTGCGGGGAAACCACGTAGGACAGCCAGCCGTCCGCAATCTCGCCGGTCCGGCGCAGGGCGGCGGGCGAACGTCCGCCACACCAGATTGGCGGGCCACCGACCTGACGGGCAGGCGGCGACATCTTTAATTCCGGGAATGAGAAATGTTTGCCTTCATGAGAGACGCTCTCACCGCTCCATAATTTGCGCAGAACTTCGATGCCCTCACTTAATCGTGCGCCGCGCTCTGACGGATCGACACCGGCGACCTGAAAATCAGTTTTGAACTCACCGCCCACGCCCAGGCCCATGATCAAACGCCCACCGGACAGATGGTCCAAGGTGGCGGCTTGTTTGGCAACGGGCCCCGGATGACGAAGGGGGAGGAGGTAGACGCCGATGCCTAGCTCCAGCCGCGGGCTATAGGTCGCAGCTTGTGCCAGCTGGATAAACGGATCCAGGATAGGAATGGCGAAAGACAGATGATCGCCGACCCACAGGCTGTCATAGCCCAAACGGTCGATCATCTCGACCATGGCGCGGCCATCTTCTGCGTTGGGTAACCACAGGCCCACAGCAGGTTCCGTGCGTCGGTGCATGGTTTGAACACCGAATTTGAAATGATCACTTAATTGCAGGCTCATGATACTGGTCTTTCGTATTAGTGGCGGATTCAACAATAACTGGGTTGCCCAGTTGACTGAACTATATCTAATTTTGGTGCTGGTGGATTCAACGGGTCACTGCAACACGGTCTCCAGCGTATGCGCGGGAGTTTT
>JAPKBD010000457.1 GCA_028824965.1 Alphaproteobacteria bacterium
ATGGACTTGCCAATTGTGCCGTAAACCGAAGCGGGCCCGGAATAAGGATTGGTGTTACCAATCTTAATTTCCGTGTCCGTAACCCCCGGCGCATTCTTTGCCGTTGCTGTTCCTGCGACAAGTGCCGCAGCAGCAGCAGCCGCAATCGCGATATGATGGAATTTAGTCATTGCAAACCTCCTCTGCAATTTTGCCCCGTACTCTTAATGGTACACATTGGGGCTGTTGATAAACTGAAATCGATAGTTAGATAGAACTTAAATGCGACGCGCCAATTTGCCGACAAGCGCCCGAAGCAGGCCGGCGGCACCTGTCGGCATAACATAAACAGTTAAGATCAGAAACATCCCGTACACTGCCCAGGACAGTCCCTTGGCATCCGTACGACCGGTCAAATCAGCGACATACTCCGAAAGATTAGGGATCAGCAGTACGAAGATGCCGCCAAAAATTGCCCCGGGAATAGATGCCACACCGCCCACCACCAAGCCGACCAGAAAGGTCACCGCCAGTAGGAATGTAAAGCTATCAGGCGCAACATACTGAATGATAATAGCGCTCATAGAGCCCGCAATACCGGTGTACAGCGCGCTGACACCAAAGGTCATGGATTTATATATTGCGTTGTTGATGCCCATGGTCTGGGCCGCGATGGGATTATCCCGGATGGCAATCATCGCCCGTCCCGTACGCCCACGGACAAGATTCCAGGCACAGATAAATAATATGATCGCGACAATGAGCACAATGAAATAGAGATATTGATCGTCACTCATTAAGTCTGGAAAAGGCGTTTCCGGCTTATCCAGATCCAAACCCTGCACACCGCCGGTTAAATCCTCCCACGCATGGTATTTCAGGATCTGGGGCGTCGCAGTGGCCAAGGCAAAGGTCGCCAATGCCAGGTACAAACCTTCCAAGCGCAGCGCAGGTAGGCCGAACAAAAAACCCGCGATCAGGCAAACCACGCCGGCAGGAATAACCGTCCAATAGAAGGCTACGTCCCAATGGGCCATCATCATGGCAGTTGTATAGGCACCGATACCGAAGAACGCGCTGTGCCCGAGTGAGAATTGTCCGTTGAAGCCGGTGAGCAGGTTCAGTCCCAAAATGGCCATGGCAAAGACCAAAGCATAGGTCATCTGAAAGACGGTAAAATCTTCCACCATAAAGGGCATAACAACCGCGACCAGCATCATTGCGGCGATGAGGATCTTGTTCCAAACCGGCAGGCGAATGCCGGCAATCGCAAGGTTATTCGCAGGATTCTCCGGAATGGCCCGACGGCCAGCGGACCGCGTATTTACATCAGCTACCATGTCTCTACACCCTGTTCACGACGACCCGGCCAAACAGGCCAGCCGGCCGCAACAACAACACACCAACTATCAGAACCAGCGCGAAGGTCAACTTCAACTCGCTGCCGATCACATACGCGCCAGCCAAGTTCTCGGCCACGCCAACCAGGAAGCCACCGACAACCGCACCGCCCGGTGAGGTCAAGCCCCCCACAACCGCGCCGGCAAAGCCGTATAGCAGAATGCCCAGCATCATATTCGGCTCCAGATACACCATGGGCGCAATCAACATACCGGCAACCGCGCCGATTGCCGCTGCCAGGCCCCAGCCCAACGAAAGCATCCACTTAACGGAGATGCCAACCAACCGGGCAGATTCCGGATTGGCCGCTGCCGCCCGCATCGCCAAACCAATCGGCGTAAAGCGGAAGAACAGGTAAATCATCACCAGCATGACCAGCACGATCCCGATCATTCCCAATTCATGCATGGAAATCAAAGTGGTGCCGAGCACATCCGTTTCCGGGAAGGGAGAGGGGAAAGGCTTGATGGTGAATTCCCAGATAAAGCCGGCCAGGGAATTAAAGATCGAGAACAAGGCGATAAACACAATCACATGGCTAAGTACCGGCGCGTTGTGAATAGGCCCGAAGACAACCCGTTCGATCACCACGCCACCGGCGAATGAGATTACGATGCAAACTGGGAAAACCAGCCAGAACGGCATGCCCCATTGCATCAGCTGCCAGGCGATAAAGGTCGAAAACATCGCCATCTCGCCTTGTGCAAAGTTAAAATGATCAATGGCCTGATAGATCATGACCACGGCCAGTGCCACACAGGCGTAAATCGCGCCATTGGCCATACCGCTAAAAGTTTGTTGGAGAAAATATTCCATTTGAGTAAATCCTGTCCGCTCAACCCGCGCTTTCGGGGCGGTTCGTCATCAAAAGGTCACGTGTCAAAGCTACACCCACAATCAGTAACC
>JAPKBD010000127.1 GCA_028824965.1 Alphaproteobacteria bacterium
AGTTGCAAAAATAGTTGAAGATTGCACTGACACAAAAATAATTCCAAAACCACCCCATCAACATGCCGACATTGCTGCATGCACCCAGGGCGTCTATCAATAGCTGAACACCGTCATCGGTTTCGGCCGGCGACAGCCAAGTGCGGATATCATCCAACCACGTCTCGCCCATTAATGCTGCGCCGATCTCTGGAATGATAGCAATGGGTTTGCCGGCTTTGGGAACGATCAAAAACCAGGGTCTGGTCGGGCTCTCCCAAAACAAGGTTCGATATCCCGTGAAATAACGCATTTCCGCTTCTGTCGTGAAAAACAAAGCATCCAGGTTTTGCCCGGCCATGGCCTTTTGCGCCCGTTCGAGGCGTGCCTCAAATTCGCTTTGTGGAAAGTCGGCTGTACTCATATCCGTGTCGGTCCTGGCATAATGGGGGCTTTGTAAACATGCTATCATGAAAAATAGTCTCTCTCTGGGGAAATTAAGCTATCTTTTGAATAACGGAATGACAAAAAATTCTGGAGGCGTGTTGATGAAGAGCCATGCGCGTGTTGTCGTTGTCGGGGGCGGTGTCGTTGGGGTCGCGACGTTGTACCAATTAGCCCGCCAGGGTTGGTCAGATGTTGTTCTGGTGGAACGGAACGAATTGACCTCCGGTTCCACCTGGCATGCCGCTGGCTTGCTGCCATTATTCAATATGAGCTATTCCGTCGGCCAAATTCATAAACATTCTGTAGCACTATACCAGGGTCTGGAGGCGGAGACCGGGCAGGCGGTGGGTTTCAGCCAGGTCAGCAATATACGCCTGGCCATGAACCAGGACCGTATGGACGAATATCACCAATATGCAGGTGTCGCGAAAACCATCGGGGTGGACGTGAAGTTTCTCAACCCTGAACAGGTGGGCGAGATCTGGCCGCTGTGCAATATCGATGGCCTGGTGGGTGCCATTCAACATCCCGATGACGGCTATATCCAGCCCGCGGATTTAACCCAGGCCATGGCCACGGGGGCCCGTAACCTTGGGGCGGAGATCTATCGGCAGACAAAGGTCTCTGCCATTGAACAACAGACCAATGGCGAATGGCTGGTGAAAACGGATAAGGGCGATATTACCTGTGAGCACGTGGTCTCTGCCACCGGCAATTACGCCCGCCAAACCGGTGCTATGGTTGGCCTCGATATTCCCGTGATCCCGGTGGAACATCAATACATCGTCACTGAGGCCCACCCGGAGGTGGTGAAACGGCACGCGGCTGGCCTGCCTGAATTGGGCGTCCTGCGGGAATCCGATGGTTCGTGGTATCTGCGTGAGGAAGCCGGTGGCTTTATATTGGGCCCGTATGAACCCGGCGCGCCGATCTGTTATCCCAACGGCCCCAGGGAGGGCGCGGAGTATGAACTGTTTCCCGAAGATCTCGATCGTATCGCCCCCCATATTGAGGCAGCCATCAATCGCGTCCCGGCATTTGGCGAGGTGGGCGTAAAGCGGGTCTACAACGGTGCCATTGCCTATACCCCTGATGGCAGCCCGATCATTGGCCCGGCCTGGGGTTTGCGGAACTTCTGGTTAAACGAGGGTCACAGTTTTGGCGTCACGGCGGCTGGCGGGGCTGGGTGGCAGTTGGCCCATTGGATGATCAACGGCGAACCCAGCATTGATATGCTGGGCGTCGACCCCCGCCGGTTTGGCGATTATGCCAATGCAGCTTATCTGAAAGCGAAGAACGAAGAAGCCTACGCCAACGTCTTTGTCATTCACTACCCGGATGAAGAACGTCCCGCAGCCCGGCCCCTGCGCCAGGCCCCCTGTTATGACCGCATGAAGGATCTGGGCGCTGTCTTCGGGCAAAAATTCGGCTGGGAACGGCCCAACTGGTTTGCCCCGCCCGGTACACCACGGTTGGATGATTGGTCGTTTCGCCGCTCCGCCTGGTTTGAGCATATTGGCAATGAGTGCCGCAATGTGGCCGAAAACGTCGGGCTGTTGGATATGACCGCCTTTGCCAAGGCGCGGGTCTCGGGCCCGGGGGCAGAGGGCTTTTTGAACCGGGTGTTGGCCAATCGTCTGCCGAAATCTGTGGGCCGGATAGGACTGTGCCATGCGCTTAATCGATTTGGCGGGGTACACAGCGAATTTACGGTCCAGCGTGAAGCGATGGATAGCTTCTATCTGGTTTCCGCAGGCGCCTATCAACGCCTGGACCATGATTGGCTGTGGCGGCAAATGCCGACCGATGGCAGCGTTCGTTTCGACAATCTGACCAATGCCATGGGTGTATTGGTGGTGGCAGGGCCGAAAGCCCGCACCTTGATGAGCCGGATCTCCGATGCCAATTTTGCCAGTAACGCTTTTCCGTGGCTATCGGCCCAGAAAATCAACATAGGTCAGGCCCGGGCAAATGCCATGCGGGTGAATTACGTGGGCGAATTGGGCTGGGAGCTGCACCATGATCTGGAGTACCAAAACCACATCTTTGACGCCTTGATGGCAGCGGGGGAGGATTTGGGTTTGAAGCCATTCGGCATCCGGGCCATGGACAGCCTGCGCTATGAAAAATCCTACCGTATGGTGGGCACGGAATTGTCCATTGAGTATGCAGCCTACGAATCTGGTATGGATCGGTTTATCCATCCCGATAAAGGTGACTTTATGGGACGCCAGGCACTGCTGGACTGGCAAGCTAAAGGCTTCGCCAACAGCCTTGTCACCATGGAGGTGCATGACGTCACAGATGCCGACGCCCTGGGCAATAATCCAATTTACCAAGGCAATGAATTGGTTGGGCGCGCCACAGGGGGCAATTACGGATTTCGGGTCGAAAAATCCCTGGCCCTGGCCATGGTGCGACCGGATTTGGCGGAGGTGGGCACCGAATTACGCATGGATATCCTCGGCACAGATCACCGGGTGACGGTTGTGCCTGAAAGCCCTTATGATCCGACAAACGAATGCTTGCGGGACTAGGTTGCCCCAGAGCATTCCCGAATAGGAAAAGCCCAGACCCTCTAGATTAGAGCAATTCCAAGAGATTGGAATTGCTCTAACTATTATCTAATTTTCGTCGAGGACCCCGCTGGTCGAGATATCAGCCGGTGCGCCAAGCAGAGCTGGACTTGCATTTGCGGCAAATACGCTCGCCTGCCCATTCGCTCAAGAAAGAGTCGGTGCATACCAGGCAGCGCCTCGTCTTACGCTCGTCCTCGCGTTTCGTGTCTTGTTCCGTCTCCGGGTTCTTGAGTTCAACGGTCATCGTTCGCTTTCTATACGTTCTATAAAATATAACATCTGCTGAAGTTACAGCATCATATCACATATTTGGTAAATAGAACAGAGCTAGCTGTTACGCGGCCAAATGTCGCGCGGCATTGAAATATGGTAGATTATCGCGGGAGGAACAGCCCAATATGGCTAATCTCTCTGCTATTCTGATGGCTTTTTGATATTTGCGTTCGTTTTCCGGACGGCTGTTAGATTGGAACGCGGTGCCACAAAGGGAAATACCATAGTGGGCCTGCAATGTTCGGATCATCCGGCCTGCCAACATGCCGTCCGCGATGAGGGAGAGGTCGAAATTCTCCTGCTTTACGATCTGGATGCCTTTTTCGACCAGATATGCCCGAATGGAGGCCTCCGTCGCCAGGGCGGCGTCCCAATATTCTGACTCCGCATCTGTTTTATCGCCGGAAACTTCCGTGAACGCCATGCAAAAGGCCAGAAATACCTGCTCTTTGGCGTTTGCGGATTTCCAGGCCGTACTGCCAAGCCGGTTCCAGACGGATAGGTCCATTTCGTCGAAAACTTTGGGTACACGTTCGAAAAACAAGCGGTGAAGACCCTTTTCGTTCAATGATTTTTCGAGTTTGCGTTCCTTGTAAATATCAATGGCTGCATAGGTACCGCAAACCGGGCATGTATCGTCCTCGTGCGCGTCTTTTTTATAGATGTGTGAACAGCGGGTGCCGTTCTCCAACTCGCTTTTGCACAAAAGATAGATTTCAGAGCTATCTTCGCCGTCTTGTTGCTGGCCGATCCAATTAAAACGGTTCATGAACTGCATATAGGAACGTTGGTGGGTCACCAGGCTCCATTGCAGCTTTTCCACCGGCCCGAACGTGCTCCAGTTAGAACTGACGTCAATGACAATACATTTGTCCTTACCAGGTGCCGATCGCAGGCCGCGTCCCACCGACTGGCCCCAAAGCACCTTGGATAGGGTCGGGCGCAGGTGAACAATAATATTGCAATGGGGGTTATCCCAACCCTCTGCCAAAACACCAACAGAGACCATAGCCTCAATCTCGCCGTTCTCATGCTGGGCTAAAAGTTTCATACGCTCCTTAATGGGCGTACTGGCTGTTACGATGGCGGCTTCGATGCCGAAATGTTGGATGCTTTCCAAGGTCGCCTCGGCGACGCTGATATCGGCACAGAACCAGGCAGAGACCGGTTTCGTACCGAGTTTCTCACGCTCTTCTTGATAGCTCCACATCGCATAGTCGATCATGGATGATTTGATGATCGCCGGCGCCAATTTGGCGACCGGAAAATCGCCGGAGCTGATGTCGATGCCTTCAAGGTTCAGGTCATGGACAAAATGGGGCCGATAGATCGGCTGTACCAGAACTCCTTCGGCGATCAGGTCCTCAATATTGGCGCAATCGATAATGGCGTCAAAGGCAAGGTTAAGCTGGTCGCGCTGATCGCCGGTGCGCCGTTCGGGTGAGGCGGTCAGGCCGATGAACTGGGCATCCGGCTTGCCGTTCTCGTTGAAGTCATCGATGATCCGCTTGTAGCCGGTACCATTGGGAGAAACCCGATGGGCCTCGTCCACGATGATCAGGTCCGCCTTGGGCACCGCATCCGCCAGGACGTCCTTGGCGCGGATGTTTGTGGACAGCAAGATATCATAGCCTTCGAAGGCCGGGCCCTTGTCGGAGACTGTCAGCTTACGAACACTGTGTTTTTTGCTGAGGGCTTTTTCCAGCTGTTCCAGCAGGACCAGGCGGTGACAAAGAACAATGATCTTCTTGTTCTTATAAAATCGTTCGACGATTTCACTCGCAAGGACGGTCTTCCCCGCGCCCGTTGGGGCCTTCAGGATGAAGCGATGGTGTTGCTGAATGATCGACGGAAAACTGTCGATCAATTTTTGTTGCCAATTTCTGAGATGCATCCCGTGCGTATAACAAAGAATGCGTAAGGAATACATTAATTCTGATAAAACTTTGCAATTTAGCAGAATGGCACGGTTAGGTTATGACCAATGGAGCATTAGTACTCGCTATCGGGTAATTCCTCCCTGCGCTTTGCTATGAACGCTTTCAAGGCCTCGTCTATGGCAGGGTCCATAATCGGGGCTTCATAGGCCGCCAGGCGTTCCTTCCACAGGCCACTCGCCCGTATCATGGCATCGCTTGCTCCATCTGCGGACCATTGTTCAAACGAATTGTTATCTGCCACGGTGGAGCGGAAAAAGGCCGTTTCGAAATTCCTTTGCGTATGGGCGGAGCCTAGAAAATGTTTACCAGGACCGATTTCCCGAATCGCATCCATCGCCTGGGCTTCTTCTGATAGATCAACACCCTTGGCCAAGACTGCCATCATGCCGCATTGATCTTCATCCATGATGAATTTTTCATAGCTGGAGACCAAACCACCTTCCAGCCAGCCCGCACCATGCAGAATAAAGTTCACCCCGCCCATAACTGCGGGCCACAGGCTATGGGCGCTTTCATAAGCCGCCTGGGCATCTGCGATCTTGGATGCGGTGAGGGAGCCGCCGGATCTAAACGGCAGGCCTAGGCGACGGACCATTTGGCTTGCCGCCAACATAACCTGGATCGGCTCCGGCATCCCGAACGTGGGCGCGCCGGTCTGCATGGAAAGGGCGGCGGCGAACAGGCCGAAGACGACAGGTGCACCAGGGCGTATCAACTGGGTCAAGGCCGCGCCCGCCATACCCTCTGCCATGGCCTGGGCCAAGGTGCCCGCGACAGAGACCGGGGCCATGGCACCGGACATAATGAAGGGCGTGACAATGACCGCCTGATTGGCTGCGACATAGGTCTTCAAAGCCCCCAGCATTGTCGCATCGAAGGTCATGGGAGAGTTCACATTGATCAAAGACATGATCACGGTATTGTCGTTCAGATAGCCGTCCCCAAACAAAATATCGGCCATAGCGATCGTGTCCGCTGCCCGGTCAGGGTGCGTGACGGAACCCATGAAAGCCTTATCCGACCAACGCATATGGGCATAGTTCATGTCCAGGTGCCGTTTCGGCACGGGTACATCGACGGGTTCGCAAACTGTACCGCCCGAATGATGGATGTGGGGGGATAAATAGGCCAGTTTCACGAAGTTTTCGAAGTCTTGCAGGGTGGCATAGCGGCGTCCCCCCTCCATATCATGGACAAAGGGCGGGCCATAGACCGGGCCAATGACCATGTTGTTGCCGCCGATCCGGACGCTGCGGGCAGGGTTTCGTGCGTGTTGGGTGAATTCAGCAGGCGCTGTTGCGATCAGTTTTCGGGCCATGCCCCTTGGCAAGCGGACCCTGGTGCCCGAGACATCAGCGCCCGCGTCACGCCATAGCGCTAAAATTTCGTCATCGCCCGTGAAATCGATGCCAATTTCGGCCAAGATTGTTTCGGCATTCGCCTCGATTATTTCAATGCCTTCCAGCGAAAGAACATCTGCGGTCGGTACGCCGCGTACAATGTAGGGTGCTGTTGCTGTAGGGGCTGCGGATCGTGCCGCCCGTTTTTCAGCCCGCCCGCCTGAACGGCGTCCCTGCCGGCTCGATTTAGGTTCCTGATCCATAGCCGTGTCCCCAAATTTATGTCCACAGAGAACCAATATGGGCTGCACATGGGCGGCTAACTAGATCAAATCCGACACCTAATTGTGCAAATCCGCCGTATTGGGCGTCGGTGCGTATCGTTCGGAACGTGGTGTATGGCCGTAATAGCCCCGATAACTTTTTGTGAAGTGGGAGGCAGATACGAAGCCGCTGGCCAATGCAACAGCCGTAATCGACATGCTGGTTTGCGTCAGTAGCTGTCGGGCCCGAACCAGGCGTAGCTCTAGATAATATCTGGTGGGTGTTTTATAGAAATGCCGCCGAAATAGACGCTCCAGATGCCGGGTGGATAGATTTACCGATGACGCCAATTCCCCATAACCCAACGGTTCTTCCAGGTTTTCCTCCATCAAGGCAACGACGGAGAGCAACTTTGGGTGGCCACCCCCCAAACGGTTGCGCAATGGACGGCGTTGTTGATCATGTCTGTTGCGGATACGCTCATGCAGCAGTTGATCAGCGACCTCCGCTGCCAGGTCATCGCCATAGTCCTGGGCGATGAGGGTCAGCATCATATCCAAGGCGGCGGTACCGCCCGAACATGTCAGGCGGTTGCGGTCCATTTCGAATAATTCCGTGGTGAAGTCAATGTCCGGGTAGCGTTCGATCAATCCCGCCAGATTTTCCCAATGGGCCGTGCAGCGATAGCCTTTCAACAAACCGGCCTTGGCGAGGACGGAGCTGCCGGTGCAGATGGCACCAAGCGTACTGCCGCCAGCGTCAAGCCGGCGTAACCAGGCAAATGCGGTTCGATTGTCATAGTCATGACTGCCAAGGCCGCCGCAGACAAAAATCAAGGGATGGGCCTTTACGGCGGATACCGCCAAATCCGTCGGTAATTCGAGACCGTTGGAGGCGACGACCGGATTTCCATCCATTGAAATCAGGTTCCAGTCATAAAGGAGGCGGCCGGTTACATGCTTGGCAATGCGCAAAGGCTCTATCGCAGACGTCAGCGCGATCATCGTAAATCCCGGAACCAGAAAAAATCCGATCCGACGAGGCTCTACATCATTGGTAACTGGCACCATGCCGGCTGCTTTCGCAAAATGGACACAGAATTTACAAAACTATAGCCCAAAAACGACGTCGCGGAAGGGCAAAAATATGTCGCTGGTAAACTAGCGATAATCTTTCAAAAAACCCCAATATGAAGCTACGAAATACTGTTTCCGGTGCCCGATGGGCAAATTTTGAGTTGGCTGGGAGTGGACGCAATGGCTGAAGACAATAATCTAAACGACAATGAAGATGATGATCTGGATCTGAAATCGTTGAACGATGAAGATCTTGTCGCCCAAATGCATGACGATCTTTACGATGGTCTTAAGGCCGAGATTGCGGAGGGGGTGAATATCCTGCTCTCTCGCGATTGGGAACCTTACGAAGTTTTGACGAAGGCTTTGGTTGAGGGGATGCGGATTGTCGGGATCGATTTCCGCGACGGCATTCTGTTCGTGCCGGAGGTCTTGATGTCGGCCAACGCCATGAAGGCGGGCATGGCCATATTGCGCCCGTTGTTAGCGGAATCCGGCGCGCCGCAAATGGGCAAAATGGTCATCGGCACTGTTAAGGGCGACATCCATGATGTGGGTAAGAACCTTGTCTCCATGATGATGGAGGGGGCCGGCTTTGAAGTCATCGATATTGGCATCAATAACCCGGTGGAAAACTACATCGCCGCATTGGAAGAACATAACGCTGACATATTGGGCATGTCCGCTCTTTTGACCACCACCATGCCCTACATGAAGGTGGTGATCGATGCCTTAAAGGCCAAGGGCGTGCGGGATGATTATGTGGTGCTGGTGGGCGGCGCGCCGTTGAACCAGGCCTTTGCCGATAGTGTGGGTGCGGATGCCTATTGCGTCGATGCCGCCGTGACCGTGGAAATTGCCAAGGACCTTATGGCCCGGAGGCAAGGTTCTGGTGTGGATCGCATGACCTTGGCGGCTGAAGGCTGAACCGTGACTAATATAGGGCCAGGGACATTGGCCGGTAGCGCTGAAAAGCGGCCCGGCTTGTTGATCGCCTGTGGTGCCTTGGCGCGGGAAATTATGGCCGTGTTGGATGCGGGTGGGCTGGATGGCCTGGATGTCACCTGCCTGCCGGCCCATCTGCACATTCGGCCCCAACTTATTGCCGAGGCGGTGCGCGCCAAAGTGCGCCTGGGCAAACAAAGCCACGAAAATGTCTTTGTCCTGTATGCTGACTGCGGCACAGGCGGGGACCTGGATGCGGTCTGTGCGGAGGAAGGCGTGACCCGCATTCCCGGTGCCCATTGCTATGAATTTTTCGCAGGTGCTGAGACCTTTGCCGCCATGTCTGATGCCGAACCCGCGGCCTTTTATCTGACGGATTTTTTGGTCCGGCATTTTGATCGCCTGGTTTATGCAGGCCTTGGCCTGGACCGCTATCCCGAATTGCTGGACGACTATTTCGGTAACTATCGCCGGGTAGTCTATCTGGCCCAGACTAAAAATCCAGATTTGGAAGCACAGGCGAAGGCTGCCGCCGTGCGCCTAGGCTTGGATTATGAATATCACTTTACGGGCTATGGGGGGCTGGCCGCATTTACCACCCATGCCAATCAAACTGCCAAACAAGCAGCCAATCAAAGAGTATCAACATGACAGACACCGTTCTTCGTTCCGCCAACCGTGAAGTTATCATTGGCTTCGACCGCCCCTTTGTCATTATCGGCGAACGAATCAATCCAACTGGCCGCAAATTGCTGGCCGATGAAATGGCCGCCGGTGATTTCAGCCGGGTGGAGGCCGATACCCTGGCCCAGGTGGCAGCCGGTGCGCAGATGCTGGATATCAATGCAGGTATCCCCATGGCGGACGAACCCAGCATCCTGGCCGCGACCATCCGACTGGTGCAATCAATTACGGATGTGCCGTTGTCGATAGATAGTTCCATAATCGCGGCGTTGGAGGCCGGTCTGGATGCCTATGATGGCCGCGCCCTGGTAAACTCCGTCACGGGGGAAGAGGAGGTGCTGGAGGCCGTGCTGCCCCTGGTGAAGAAGCACGATGCAGCCGTTGTCGCCATTGCCAATGACGAGACGGGGATATCCGAAGACCCCGACGTTCGTTTCGCGGTGGCAAAAAAAATCGTCGAACGGGCGGCTGATTTCGGCATTGCCGCACGGGACGTGGTGGTTGATCCTCTATTGATGCCCGCAGGTGCTATCGATGGGGCCGGCCGTCAGGCTTTAAGCATTATCCGCCGCCTGCGCGAGGAGTTGAAGGTCAACACCACGGGTGGTGCCTCCAACATCAGTTTTGGCCTGCCCAATCGCCATGGTTTGAACGGTGCCTTTCTGTCCATGGCCATTGGTGCGGGTATGACGTCTGCCATTCTTAATCCTCTGCATGGGGAGGAAATGGCTGCCATCAAAGGAGCCGATGTGATGATGGGGGTTGATCCCAGTTGCCAGGCCTGGATGGCCCGGTATCGCGACCCAACGGTCCAGCGGGAAAGTCGTCGCGGTGGCCGCAATGTTCGGGGCCGCCGGGGTGGTGGGGGCGGTGATCAGGCTCGGGCGGCGGGCAGTGGTGCCTGAAGGATCAGAAACCGCCCGTATTATTTTTACCCCGTCGGGGCGGCAAGGCTTCGTTGCCTACAACACGACTATATTGGATGCGGCCCGTGAGATAGGTGCCGATCTGGGCTCCATCTGTGGTGGCCGGGCGCGCTGTGGACGCTGTCGTGTGCACGTGGAAAGTGGCACCTTTGCCAAGCATGGTCTTACCTCCGCCCGCCATCACCTGAGTGAAATTGCGGTGGACGAACATGATTACGCGGCCCGCCGAAAAATGGCCGACGGCGACCGTCTTGGTTGTCAGGCGCGCATCGTTGGCGATCTGGTTATCGTTGTCCCCATGGAAAGCCAACAGCACCGACAGATCATTCGCAAACGGGCAGAGGCACGGTGCATCGAAATTGACCCGGTCCTGACCCTGCACGATATTGAGATAGGTGCCGATGGCGCATTAGCCGCCCTGGCAGAACAATGGGGTATGGGGGGCATGGACGGCCTGACCCTCAACCCTGGCCTCAATCCCTGTGTAGGACCGGCAACGGCGGTGGTGCGGGATGGCGGGGTCGTCATCGATATGCGCCCAGGCGTTCTGGAACGGGCCTATGGCCTGGCCATCGACATTGGCTCCACCACCCTGGCAGCCCACCTGGTTGAT
The DNA here is from genome assembly GCA_028824965.1 of Alphaproteobacteria bacterium. Taxonomy (GTDB): domain Bacteria; phylum Pseudomonadota; class Alphaproteobacteria. Next base: position 11,067 of record JAPKBD010000127.1, read on the forward strand.
CTTGGCAACGGCGAGGTGGTCGCGACCGCCTCTGCCATGAACCCACAAATCCGTTTTGGTGAAGATGTGATGAGCCGGGTCTCATACGCCATGACTAACGATGGCGGGGCAGATGCTATGACAGACGCTGTGCGCACCGCGCTGGATGAACTGGTGGGTGATGCGGTGGATCAGGCCCGTGTGGACCGGGGGGACGTCTATGAAGCCGTCATCGTCGGCAATCCCATCATGCATCATATCTACCTTGGCCTTGACCCAGTGCCGCTGGGCCTGTCGCCGTTTCCGCTTCAGGTGGAAGGCGCGGTTGAGTGTCCCGCTAAAGACCTGGGCCTGTCCCTGGCCCCGAATGCCCGAATTTATCTGCCACCC
>JAPKBD010000458.1 GCA_028824965.1 Alphaproteobacteria bacterium
TGGTGATTGGATGATGGTGTAGGCGAAGCCATCGGTGCGATGCCGCCATACTGGTCGATCCTACAATGGTAACCCCCGACGATCATATCTGGGTCAACGAAATGCTGCCGTGGTTAAAATTCGCCGACGATCTGCCTCACCTGCCCGGCAGTCATTGGCAACATGGTTATCCGGACAAGTCCTAATCCAAATTATAGGGCCTATTAAATAGCGCCTAAAGTATTGCGATAGGCCGAACAGGGCAGCCCGTTGCACCCTTGAACTTGACGGGCAGGACCACAAAACAGAATGCATCGACGCCTTTTTGCACAAGTTCAGCCAGGGCCATGTTCTCGATGATATGGACACCTGCCTCGACGAGGCAATGTTGATGCACGGGCATCATCACTTCCGGATGATTGGTGCCGGGCAGTACTTCCAGCGCCATGTTATCAGCCCCGATGGCGACCACACCCTGGCCGGTCAGCCATCGTGCACCACTTTCATCCAGGCCCGGCTCCCCCTCCAGATAAGTAGCATTATCGATCATGAAATAGCGGCCCCACCCGGTGTTGAGCAAAACCACATCGCCTGGCTGGGGCATCACACCCCTTGCTTCGCAGACCCGTTGCAGATCATCCGCACCAACGGGCCGGCCCGCCGCCAAGCAATCACCGCCATCCAGGCCGGAGACATCAAGACACAAACCGCGCGTCACCATTGGTGGTATGTGCTCTATACCAAGATTGATCAGACCGAAATCGCCAACGCTTTCATCAATGGTATGATCGCCATACAGATGTTCCCCAATCGAGAAATGACCCAAGGCATCAATATGAGTGCCCACATGCATGGTCATGCCGACCCGTTCCAGGTTGGCACCAACTTCGTTCGTGGCCCCCATGGCGGCGCGGATCTTCATGCTGTTGCGGGCCGTGGCACCGGATGTGATGACATAAGGTGTCTGATTGGGGGCCATGAACGGCGCACCGTTTTCGATGATAAAGCTTAGATCCACGATCTCGCCGCTTTTGGCCATGGCCATGGCGGCCAACGTCATCTCCGGCGTTAGTTGGTTGGCAGCACCCAGCTGGTCGCCCGCTCCCCAACGGCTATGGTCGTGTACGCAACTGCCCATGTTAATGGGAATCCCGGGCTTCGCCCCGTTCCTCTATAATATTGACGAACATGGTAGCGGGTTCCAAACACGCACCTGTATCCATCTGCCCGACCATGGAGCGATAGATCTCCTCCCACGGCGTTTGGGATTCGGGATAATCAGCAACCCAGGCGGCTTTGCGCTTATCAAGTTCCTCGGTCGGCAACAAGACATCGACGGTGCGCAAGTTCAAATCAACGCGTACCTTGTCGCCTGTTTCCAAAATTGCCAGACCACCACCGACCGCGCTTTCAGGCGATACGTTCAGGATGGAGGGGCTGCCGGAAGTGCCGCTTTGACGGCCATCTCCCATGCAGGCCAGATCCTCAATACCCTCTGCCGCCAGGGCATCGGGGGGTGTCATGTTCACAACCTCAGCTGAGCCGGGATAACCCACAGGGCCGTTGCCGCGAATGACCAGAATGCTTCGTGCATCGATCTCCAATGATGGATCATTGATCCGGGCGTGGTAGTCTTCCGGCCCCTCAAAAACGATAGCGCGGGCGACGAAGGCATTTTCGTCGCCTTTCTCGGACAGATAGCGACCTCGGAAACTTTCATCGATCACGGATGTCTTCATCACCGCACTGTCGAATAGATTGCCTGACAACACCACATAACCGGCATGCTGCATCATCGGTTTATCATACGATTTGATAACGTCACGGTTGACGTATGGATTGGCAATGTCAGACGCCTCCAAATTCTCGCCCATTGTTTTGCCGGTCACGGTCATGACGTCGTTGCGTAGCTTGCCCGCACCTTTTAGTTCCAGCATCACACGGGGCACGCCGCCGGCCTTATGATAATCCTCACCCAAATACTCACCAGCTGGCTGCATATTCACCAAAAGAGGAATGTCATGGCCATAGTTCTGCCAGTCATCCAGGCTTAATTCCACTCCCATATGACGGGAAATGGCAGCCAAATGAATCGGACAGTTGGACGAACCACCAATGGCTGATGCGGTCACAATGGCATTGAGAAATGCATCGCGGGTCATAACGTCGGAGGGGCGAAGGTTCTCGTGCACCATATCAACGATACGTAGGCCCGTGCGGTAGGCATTCTGTCCCCGCTCCCGATATGGCCCGGGGATGGAGGCACCACCCGTCAAGGTCATGCCCAGGGCTTC
>JAPKBD010000128.1 GCA_028824965.1 Alphaproteobacteria bacterium
TGGTGCCTGGGCCATATCGGTCGTCGGGCCGCGCGGGGGATATATTGGTGCATTGGCATTGTTTATTGTTGGCTCTCTGCTGGGTGCCGTGGCACCGAATATCGATACTCTGATATTCGCAAGGGTTTTGCAGGGTGCCGCAGCCGGCGTTGTGCAGCCGATTGTGATGGTGACGATTTTTCGCGCCTTTCCTATTCAGCAACGGGGCCTGGCCCTCAGTCTATACGGCATGGGGATTATGCTAGCACCCATCATGGGGCCGGTCGTCGGCGGCATTACCATTGATGCCATCAGCTGGCGTTATATGTTTTTCATTCCTTTGCCGTTCGCGGGCCTTGCGGTCGTTCTTGGCACCCTGTTCATGCCGACCCGGGATGAAAGCAGCGCGCGCCTGCCCTTCAATTGGATCGGCTATGGCCTGGTCGTTGGCGCCATCGTTTGCTCCATGACCGCGATTGCCAATGGCACTAGGGATGGCTGGAGCTCCGATAAAATTCTTTTATTAGGCGCTATGAGCCTTGGCCTGTCTGTCGCCTTCGTCATATCGCAACTACGATCTTCGGCACCAATCCTTGATTTTGCCGTTTTCCGACATCGTCAGTTCGCCGCCGCAGCAGCACTCGGGCTCGTCTTTGGCGCGGGAAACTTTGCCACCATCTACCTAATACCGGTGTTTGTTCAAACGGTGCAGAATTTCACGCCGACAGATGCGGGCCTGGTGACAATGCCTGCCGGTTTCATCGTGATGTTGTTCTTTCCCATCGCGGGGCGCATGGTGGATATTTTTCCAGCCCGCAACCTAACAATCATCGGCCTGCTGCTTTTCGCCCTTGGTTCTGTCTTGCTGCATTTGACGGACGTGAACACCGCCTTTCTGACCCTGGTTATCTATGTAATCATAGGTCGCGTCGGCCAAAGCATCATGTTGCCCGCCATCAATGTTTCCGCCCTCAACGCGCTGCCGCCTGAAAAACTCAACAACGGATCAGGTACGATCAATTTCATTCGACTGATGGGTGGTGCCTTTGGCGTTAACTTGTTGATTGTTTATTTGGAAACGCGGACGGAATTCCACTCTGCCGCCCTGACAGCGACCCAAACCCCCGACAACCCGCAAAGTAGAGAGCTCCTGAGCCAAATCTCAAGTTTGCTCTCACAGGGCGGTGCGTCCGAGGGACTGTTACAGCCCGGATCACTGCATTTTCTAGGCCGGGTGATTGAGGCGCAAGCCTATACCATGGGCTTTAAAGACAGCTTTATGATCACTGCAGTAGTCTTCGTCTGCGCCTTGGTCCCCGCATTCATGCTGGGGAAGGGAAAAAAGAAATAGAGCTATCGATGGCGATGGTTAATCCAGATAGACCTTTGGTAGCGTACGGGCCAGGCGTGGCAGGATTTCCATCAGGGGCAGGTCCAGCCAGGCACCAAGTTCCGTGCCGGTAATCTCTGCCCCGCCCTGATGACCCAACAGCACCACCTCATCATCCACCGATGCGGCGGCAATATCCGTGACATCGATCACCGTATGCTCAATACCCCGGCGTCCAACAACGGGTGCGCGCTGACCATGAACCAGAACTTCACCCAATGGTGGACGATGCTTAAAACCATCGCCAAAACCAATGGGCATCACCGCCAGGCGGGTTGGTTTCGCCAGCGGCTCCGGCCCCAAAAACCCGACAACAGCACCGGCTGGAAATTCCTTTACCTGGATAATGGCGCTTTTTACCGCCGACATAACCGGCCGGGTATCTATCATATCGGCCCACTTGCCATCCAACAGATGGAACATCAACCGGCCTGCATTAACGGCGTCGTAATTTAGTTCAGGATAACCCAAGACGATGTTTGAGGACGCCACCATACGGCGGAGATTGTTAAAACCTGCGTCCAGGCCCATCTGATAGGCACGCTCAAACTCAGCAATCTGTCGTTTAATCGAAGCGGGATCATCGGGGCCGTTAAGATGGGTGTAGAGCCCGACCAGACGCAAATTGTCGGCGGCTTGCACTGCGGCATAGGCTGCTTGCCAATCATCGGGGTTCAGGCCGAGGCGGCCCAAACCGGCTTCGATCTTGAATTGCACATCCATGGGGGTTCCCAGGTCGGCAAATGCCGCCAGGCTTTCCATGTCATGCACTGTGGCAATGACGTTGAGGGCGGCGACTTGCGCTGCGGCACTTGGTGGGGTTGAGGCATAAAGCAACATTGGCGCGTCAATCCCGGCATCGCGAATGGCCTGGGCATCGTCGGGATTGCCGACGGCGAGGCTTTCCGCGCCGCCATCCAGGACGGCCTTTGCCGTGGCTGCGGCACCGCAACCGAATCCGTCGCTTTTCACGACGGCCATAACCTCAACCTCCCCCCCGACACGTTCATGCAGCAGGCCGACGTTATAGCGCAGCGCGCTGAGGTCGATTTCAATCCATGCAGGGCGTGCCATATCGGCTTTTTGGTCCATCAGACAGGATACTCCTATTCCGCAGGTTCAAAACCGTAATTTTTGCGCAGATATTCCGCGCTGAATTTTCCGCCGCGATAATCTGCCGCCAACGCATCAGCATCCCGTTCGCTTGGCTCACCGTAGCCACCAGCGCCCGGCGTCTCGATAATCACAGCATCGTCAGGACCCAATGGCACACGGTTGGGTTTGTCGGGCAAAGTTTCGTCATTATGGTTGGGGCCCTGGACGGAGAAACGCCCCGTGCCGCCCGGGCCACCGCCGAAAATGCCCCACGGTTGATGTTTAAATCGTTCACCCATGCCGGAAAACACGGTCTCGTGCCCCAGGGGGCGGACCACACGCCGAATGCCCAGGCCACCGCGATACTTGCCCGCACCACCAGAATCCTCGATCAAGCCATAGCTTTCCACCAGCAGGGGATATTCCGCCTCGATCGATTCTACGGGCAGATTGGAAGTATTTGTAATATGAACCTGCACGCCGTCCTTGCCGTCTTTGGTAAAACGGCCGCCAAAACCACCGCCCAGAGTTTCCAGATAAACGTACGGTCGATCATGGCGCGGATCGTGGCCAAAGAATACAGCTGTGACATTGGCACCATTTGCCGCCCCCACCGCCTGTTCCGGTAACGCTTGCGCCAGGGCGCCGATCAAAACATCGACAACCCGTTGGGACGTATTCGCCCGTCCGGCAACTGCCGCTGGATGCACAGCATTGACGAGACAGCCCAGGGGCGCGGAGATTTCCACCGCCCGGATCAAGCCGTAATTGTTCGGCAGGTCCGGATCCAACATCGCCTTTAGAACATAAAACACCGCCGATTGCGCGGCGTTGAAGGTCATGTTGAAATTGCCCTTCATCTGGTCGCCCGTACCAGAAAAATCAAAGGCAATTTCTGCGCCCTTCACCTCGACGCGCACCGCAATGGGAATATCCACCGTGCCCATGCCATCGTTGTCCAGCAGGTCGGAGAATTCATAGACGCCATCTGGGATCGTTCGAATACCGTCACGCAAACGCGCCTCTGTCCGATCCATGATCGCATCAAATGATCGCATCAGCATTTCGGGCGCGTAACGTTCTGCCATCTCCGCCATCCGGCGGGAGCCGAGGCGGCAGGCCGCTACCTGGGCGAAATAATCACCGCGCCTCTCGTGGGGCACTCGTACGTTCAACAACAACAGATCGAATATATCCTGAACCAGTTCCCCAGCTGCAAACAGACGTACCAGGGGTATGCGCAAACCTTCCTGGTAAATTTCCGACATACCACCGGCCATGCTGCCGGGCGTCATACCGCCGATATCAGCGTGATGGGCAATGTTGCAGACAAAGCCTAAAAGTTCGCCATCGATGAAAACCGGCATAGCCAGATTAACGTCCGGCAGATGTGTGCCGCCCGCCACATACGGGTCGTTGGCCACGAAAATATCGCCCGGGCTCAGATCAGCGGCGCTGTATTTTTCCGTCAACCGTTCCATCATCCCCAACATGGAGGCGAGGTGGATCGGTAGTGAATTTTCCGATTGCACCACCAGCCGCCCTTGGGCATCTGTAATGGCGATCGAATGGTCCCGGCGTTCCTTAATATTAGTGGAATAGGCTGCCTTGGTCAGGGCGATATAGCTTTCATCGGTGATGGAACGCAGGCTATTGCGTAGGATTTCCAGAGTGATGGGATCGATCTCTGCGATGTCATCCGTCCCAGTACTATTCATGGCTCATCTCCACATAAAGATTGCCCGCCTTATCGATACGGCAGTGATCCCCCGGCGCTAATATGGTCGTGGCATCCAATTGCTCTATCACCGCAGGGCCGTCCAATTCCTGACCCGGCAGCAATTTGGCCCGATCATAAACCGGTGTCTCCACCGAAGTATCACCACTGAACCAGACCTGACGGGTTGCATCCGCAACCGCCCTTGTGCCCGGCGCTGCCATTGCCTGCGCGCCACCATCACCCGGACCCGCCAGGCGACCAATGGCCGTGACCCGCAAGTTCACCACCTCAACCGCGTCTTCCGGATTATGGTAGCCATAGCTGCGTTCATGGGCGGCGAAGAATTTATCCGCTAAATCTTGTAGCAGAGGCTCTTGGGCCTGGGGCACTTGGGCCTGTGCGTCGTCCAAATCCACCTGCAGTTCGTAATTCTGTCCGATATAGCGCATATCAAGACTAAACATGGTCTGCCGGGCATCCAAATCAATGCCCGCCTGTTCAAACCACGCTGCGGCCTGGTGTCCCAGGTCCACAAGATTGGCGGTGATATCGCCCATGGCCTCTGCCATTAACGGCATCACCCGGCTGATGACAAAACTTTCTCGCAGGTCAGATACCACCAACCCACGGGCGCACAGAATGCCCGGTGCCAGGGGTACCAGCATATTGTTGATACCAAGGGCGTGGGCCACATCAACCGCATGTAGGGGCCCTGCACCACCAAAGGGCAGCAAGACGAAATCCCGGGGGTCATGGCCCCGTTCAACCGATATGGTTCTGATCGCGCGCACCATGTTGGCGGCAACAATGCCAAGAATGCCATGCGCCGTGCGCTCAATGGTCATACCAAGGCGTTCGGCTACGGGTGCCAAAGCCGCGCGCGCAGCATCAACATCCAACGCCATACCGCCACCTAACAGACCCTTTGGCGACAGCCGGCCCAACACCAGATTGGCATCGGACACGGTAGGTTCCGTACCGCCCTGACCATAACAGGCAGGACCTGGAACAGCGCCGGCACTTTGCGGGCCGACCTTCATCAGGCCATCCCTCTCGAACCAGGCGATGGAGCCACCGCCTGCGCCAACTGCGTTCACATCCACACTGGCCAGGCGGACCGGATAGCCTTCGATCCAGCGATCATAGGCAACATCCGCCTCCAATTCCCGGATCAGGCAGACATCGGCGGATGTACCACCCATATCCAGAGTAATTACGTTCGCCAATTCGGCGGAGCGGGCAGCATCGATGGCACCAACGACGCCTGCTGCCGGGCCTGAAAGGGCCGTGCGAATGGGCAGCTGTCGCGCCCTAGCTGGTGTCATCAAGCCACCGGCGGATTGATTAATGCCAAGGTCCGCATTGGGCATCAATTTGGTCAGCTGATCCTCAAACTCCGTTAGGTAGCTGCCCATGACCGGCTGTAGAAAGGCGTTCAAAACAGTGGTGGACAGACGTTCGTACTCCCGAAATTCCGGTTGAACGTCGGATGAAATGGAGATTTTCAGATCCGGCAGGGCGGTTTGCAGAGCGTCGCGCAGCCTTCGTTCGTGATCGGGATTGATGAAGCCAAAGATTAAACAGATCGCCAGGCATTCGGCGCCGCTTTCCCGAACGGCGGCGACCGCACCATCAATTGCCGCCTGGCTTAACGGACGATGGACGGAGCCGTCGAACAGTATGCGTTCGGCGACTTCCAACCGTCTTTCCCGTGGCACCAAAGGGGTTGGGTGGTCTTGTTGAAAGCTGAACATATGAGGGCGGATCTGCCGGCCAATTTCCAGCAAATCACGGAACCCTTCGGTGACCAACAAGGCAACCTTGCCGCCACGGCGCTGGATTAGGGCATTGGTGGCCACTGTCGTGCCGTGAGATAGACGGCTGACATCGGCCAGATCCATATCATCCGACAGCTCGTTGATGCCGTTCAGCACTGCGCGGGCCGGGTTGTCCGGTGTTGACGGGGTTTTGTGCAGACGCAATTCGCCACTTTCATCGTCATAAACGTGAAAGTCCGTAAAAGTTCCGCCGACATCAACGCCGATGATCCAGGCCATCGTTCACTCCACCTAAATCAAGACAAAAAGCTAAAAGCAGCGACTGATTTCTGGCAATCGTCCTAGTGATAAACCAGCGTCGGCAACCATGTTGCGACCGACGGCCAGGTGATTAAAATGACGATCATGGCCAGCATGGCGACAACAAAGGGAATGGCGCCAATGGCTACATCGTTGAACTTACCGCCCCTGGTCCGAATACCTTGCACCACGTACAAATTGATACCAATGGGCGGGGTAATCAACGCCGCCTCCATCAACAATGTGATCAGGATCCCAAACCAGACGTCGGAAAATTCCGGTACGCCCAATTTCATCACGATGGGAAAGACAACGGGAATGGTGGTCAACATCATGGAGAGGGTTTCCATGAACATGCCGAGGAGCAAATAGAAGACGACGATCAGATAAATCGTCTGCACCGGCGTTAGGCCCATTTCCGCGATAAACTGCAACATCGCCTGGGTAATGCCCATAAAGCCCAGGACAAAGTTCAAGAAAATCGCCGCAAACACAATCAACATGATCATGGCCGTGGTCCGCATGGTGCCTTCAAAGCAATCCCGCAACATAGAGAAGCTTAAGGTTCTAAACGACGCGGCAATGATCAAGGCCACGACGACCCCGATGGAAGCAGCCTCCGTCGGGGTGGCGATGCCGGCATAGATCGAACCGACAACGGCGGAAAATAACACGATGGGAGGCAATAGATGGGGCAACGTTCTGATCCGGTCGCCCCAGTTCGTCTCGATCTTATCGCCGCCCCAAGAGGGCTTGAGCAGGCAGGAAACGATGATCACCAACATAAACAGCCAGGATAAAACGATGCCTGGAATAATCCCGGCAAGGTAAAGTTCCGGCACAGAGGTATCGGTCAACAGCCCGTAGATGATGAGATTAATCGATGGCGGCACCAGGATACCCAAGGTTCCACCTGCTGCCAGGGAGCCAAGGAACAGCCGTTCGTTATATTTTCTGGCTTTAATTTCCGGATAAGCCACGGTACCCACCGTCGCAGCCGTCGCAACAGAGGAACCGGACGAGGCGGCAAAAATAGTGCATGAACCAATATTGGCGTGCATCAAACCACCGGGCAACCAAGACAGCCATTGGATGACCGCGCCGTACATACGCCGGGCGATGCCGGCGCGTAGCATAATCTCACCCAACAAGATGAACATGGGCACGGCAACAAGAATGAAATTCTTACTATTTTCCCAGTAGATTTCTGCCAGAGCAGCGGTCAATCGCCCATCCATGGCGACTTCATCAAGCACAAAACTCAAAATACCCAGTACGGCCGCGACCGGCACGGCGGAAAGTACAAGTACAAGTAATCCTACGACTATTCCCGTAACCATCGTCTTATCTCGTCCCCTCTGCGCCGTCGCCAGCTGCCAAAACCACGTCCTGGCCTTGGGTTTCTTCTTCCATCACCTCAGCGATAGAGGGAACGCCAACAAGCTTCGCGACCAATTCCCAGTTTCCCTGTAGCAGCGATAAGCTGGCATACAGCGTGACAAACATCAGCGTCACGAAAAACATTGCCAGGCCCATAAACCAGAATAACTGCGGGATCCATTGGGGCGTGCCAAGGGTGGTGATCGATACGGAATTATTTACATATGAATCATGAAAAGCGAAACCGGCGTAATAGGTCATGTACGACATGTAATATAAAAACAAAAAGCAGCCCACTACATCGAGCACGCCTGTTACCTGTTTTGGAAACCGGCTGTAAAGCGCATCAATCCGCACGTTGGAACGATGTAATAAACAGTAGGAATAGGCCCAGGTGGTGGTCGCGGAAAAGACATAACCGGTATATTCGTCAGATCCACTCATGGTCATGCCGGCAAATTTTCGAAACAATACGTCAACGGCAACCATGACGGCTGCGGCCATCAATGTTGCCCCACCTAGCCAGACGGCGACACGGGAGTAGTACTCCAGGCGTTCGTGGATTTTCGCTAGCATAATTGTCTTCCCAGTCCCCGAACTCAGAAAATACAGGGTTTACGAAATTGGCGCCGCGTCTTTAATCACGCGGCGCCAATCCGAAGTTTTCATACAGCAGATTACATGGCAGCTTTCACACCAGCAATTTTGCCGATCGTCGAGTTCCATTCGTCGATGCCTTTTTGTGTGCCACAACGTTTGGCCCAACGCTTCAAAACAAAGTTTTCAACAATGCTTTTCAGCATTACTTTGTCTGCAGCCGTCGGCTCAATCGGGATCATGCCACCCGTCGGTCCGTCACAAGGACCGGAGGCGTTGCAATCCATGCCGCGTTGGTCGTTCGTGGCCGTGGCAACCCACATGGCCTCTTCCAACTTCGGCAGTTCCCTGTTGAACAATGCCTTTGTATCGGCATCCAGGCTGTTCCATAGTTTCAGGTTCATGGCCATAAAGGATGACGCATAGCCGAGACGAATACGGATATTATGGGTCACAACCTGATACCATTTGGCGTTATAGGCCGGCAGAGTACCGGTCAAGCCACAGTCAGCGACGCCTTTTTGCAGCGCAGGCACAACTTCACTAAAGGCAATGGTCACAGCCGTACCGCCAACGCCTTCGATGAAATCACCCAAGGTTTTGGAATAGGTGCGTATCTTTTTGCCTTTGAGTTGATGCAGTCCATATTCCGTGACGCTCTTGTCACCAAGGTTGCAAAACAGCTGCTGGCTGGGCCAAGCATAGATCATCAGTAATTTGGCACCGTACTTTTCTTCAAACTCACGGGCCAGAATGTGACGATAGGCCTCGTTGGCCTTACGGTAAGTCGGCAGATCCTGGATCACACCAGACAGATCAGCGCCTTCAATGGCGGGGCTGTCCTGGGCCACATAGGTGGTCACACCGTGGACGGCATCATAAACGCCAAGCTTCAACAGGCGCATAACTTCATAACCAGACAGACCCAGTTCGGTCAGCGGTTTTGCATTCGCCGTTAACGCGCCGCCGGATATTTTCGGCAAAACATCATTCCAGAACGGGCCTTCACGCTCTTTCCAATGGTCGAGGAAACCCCAGGTACCAACGACCTTGAACTCCCGCTTCTTCATATCAGCCGATGCCGGTGCTGCCGCTAAACCAAGGGCCATGGCCCCCGCGATCACACCTGCAACGACAGGCTTAAACATGTTGAATTTTTTCATTGTAGCCTCCCATTTCATTATAAATCCCCACAACCGTAATCGACTGAGGCATGCAAGGCAACTGTCGCGTGATTGCATCTTTTCCAATGGAGACAACGTGACGGGCAATTGGCTATAAGAATTGACGGATTTTGTTACAACGAGGAAATGGAGCGGTCGTATGACGGACAGTGTTTATGATGTAAGTGGAAAGGTGGCCTTGGTCACGGGTGGGGCCTCAGGGATCGGCGAAGAGACAGCACGTCTTTTGGCCTCAAATGGCGCTGCGGTCGCCGTGGCTGATATCAACTATGAAGGTGCGGCTGCGAATGCCGCTGTGATCGAGGCCGCGGGAGGCCAGGCGATCGCGATCTCTCTGGATGTCGCGTCGGAGGCGTCGTGGGATGCCGCACTTGCTACGGTTTCAGAACGTTTCGGCGGCTTGCATATCCTGGTGAACTGCGCCGGCATCGAGTTTGTCGCCAAAATATCCGATACCAGCCTGGCGGATTTTCAAAAGGTCATGTCTGTAAATGTGGATGGGGTTTTTCTGGGCATGAAAACCGCCCTGCCTGTGATGCGATATTCGGGCGGTGGGTCCATCATCAATATTTCCTCCATTGCCGGGTTGCGCGGTTTCTTACGGCAAAGCGCCTATGTGGCGTCCAAAGGCGCTGTGCGCCTGATGACCAAGGCCGTCGCTACAGAGGCTGCCCATTATGGTTACAACGTGCGTGTAAATTCCGTTCACCCCGCTGCCATTGATACGCCCATGGTGCGTAGCATGGTGGCCCGTCACGATGAGGAAGGGCGACAGGTGGCATTGGGCAAAATGGCCGACCACCATCCGATCGGCCGCATGGGACAGCCCATAGATATCGCCAATGCCATATTATTCCTGGCCTCCGAAGCCTCCAGCTTCATGACCGGATCAGAGGTCGTGGTGGACGGGGGCGTCACCGCCACATGCTAGACTTTTCAGTCTTCCTGAAAATAGTCAGTGTAGGCAAACAGCCCCGGCATCCCGCCGGTATGTAAAAAGGCAATGGTCTGGTCGTCCCTAAAGCGCCCTTGCGCCACAAGGTCGATCAGACCGGCCATGGCCTTGCCGCTATAAACAGGGTCCAGGATCAAGCCTTCCAGCCGCGCAGCCAAGCGGACCGCTGCACGCATTTCTTCCGTCGGCATGCCATAAGCGCTGCCGGCGTAGCCTTCGATTATATGTTGGGCATCATCGGAAAGCGTTACGTCATTGCCCAGTTGTTTCAGCGTATCTTTGGCAATGGCGGATACTTTGCCGGCGAGGTCCGCCGGATGTGCCGTGATATCGATACCAAGCACCTGGATTTGAGAGGCGATTGTCTGAAAGCCGGCGATCAAACCGGCCTGTGTGCCACCGCTGCCGGTGGCGTGGATCAGATAGTCAATATGTTCTCCATCCGCCTTGGCCTGCGCCTCCAACTCCTCTGCGCAGGCAACATATCCCAAAGCGCCCGTCGCGTTGGAGCCGCCGCTGGGTATGACGTAGGGGACCTTGCCGTTCTTTTGCATGGTCCGCGCCATCCGCGCCAGGGCACCATCCCGGTCCGTGCCATGGGGCAGCAGATGCACCTGCGCGCCCAGCAAATGGTCCAGCTGCACATTGCCCGAAGTTTCATAGGCTGGATCATCCCAGGGCACCGCGCGGGCCAGGACCAAATGACAAGACAATCCCATCCGGGCGCATGCCGCCGCAGTTTGACGCACATGGTTGGACTGCACACCGCCCGTTGTCAGCACCGTGTCCGCGCCCTGGGCCTGGGCCTCAGCCATTAGAAATTCCAGCTTGCGGGTTTTGTTGCCGCCCAGGGCCAGGCCGGTACAATCATCCCGCTTTACCAGAATGCGCGGGCCGCCCAGATGCGCGCTCAACCGCGGCAAATATTCAAGGGGCGTCGGCAAATGGCCCAGAGAAACACGGGGAGA
>JAPKBD010000459.1 GCA_028824965.1 Alphaproteobacteria bacterium
TTTTCAGCAGCCTGCTAGAGCATTTCCGACTAGGAAATGCTCAAACGCCTGGGACCCTCAGGAATAGAGAAATTTTTCCAATCACTTAGAATCGCACCAGTGTCTTGGGCGGTTCACAATTGATCGGAATTGCTCTAACTCAGGTAACTTCACACAGATCGCGAATAAGAAAAAAACCCCGCCGGCAACCGCCGACGGGGCTTTTTTTCATATCGTAGCAATCGTTACCGCGACGTTAGGTCCGCAGCATTAATTCCAGTGCGACAAGACACCCAACAACAACAACGCCATGATGTTGGTGATCTTGATCATCGGGTTAATCGCCGGGCCGGCCGTATCCTTATAGGGATCACCAACCGTATCGCCGGTAATCGCGGCCTTGTGGGTTTCAGAGCCCTTGCCGCCAAGATTACCGTCTTCGATATATTTCTTGGCGTTATCCCAGGCACCACCACCAACCGTCATGGAGATGGCAAGATACAGGCCCGTAACAATCACGCCCATCAGCATGGCACCAACGGCAGCGAAGGCTTCACCCTTGCCCGCGATACCGACCATGGCAAAATACAGCACGATAGGTGCCAGCACCGGCAGCATGGAAGGGATGATCATTTCCTTGATCGCGGCCTTGGTCAGCAGATCTACCAATCGGCCATAATTAGGCTTTGACGTTCCTTCCATGATGCCTGGATCATTTTTGAACTGGCTGCGCACTTCCTCAACAACCGTGCCCGCCGCGCGGCCAACAGCCGTCATGGACATAGCACCAAAGAGGAAGGGCAACAGACCGCCAAAGATCAAACCGACCACGACGTAGGGGTTGGTCAGAGCGAAATCGACCGTTACGTCCTTGAAGTAGGTGTACTGGTCCGAATTGGCCGCGAAGAACTTCAGATCCTCCGTATAGGCCGCGAACAGCACCAGGGCACCCAGACCGGCGGAGCCGATGGCATAACCCTTGGTCACCGCCTTGGTGGTGTTGCCAACCGCATCCAGAGCATCCGTTGTTTTGCGGACTTCTTCATCCATTTTCGCCATTTCGGCAATTCCACCGGCGTTATCGGTCACAGGGCCATAGGCGTCCAGGGCCACAACCATACCGGCCAGAGCCAACATGGAGGTCACGGCAATGGCGATGCCCATCAGGCCCGCCAGTCCAAAGGCGCTCAGGATACCGGCGATGATGATAATGGCGGGGATCGCTGTAGATTCCATGCCAATCGCCAAACCTTGAATGACGTTGGTGCCATGACCCGTGGTTGAAGCCTTGGCCACACTACGTACCGGACGATATTCGGTTGAGGTGTAGTATTCCGTCACCCAGATCAACAGACCCGTCACGGCCAGGCCAACCAAGCCACACAGGAACAGATCCATGCCGGTGAAGCCTTTGTCACCAATTTCGCCCATACCAATGATCCAACTGGTCACCGGGTACATGACTACCGCAGACAACACTGCCGATACGAGAAAGCCTTTGTACATGGCACCCATGATGTTGTTGGAGGCACCCAGCTTGACGAAGAACGTGCCGATCACCGAAGTGATGATGCAGGCCCCGCCGATAACCAGGGGATAGAGCATCATTTTACTCGCCAACGCGGCATCGCCCGCAAAGAAGATGGAGGCCAAAACCATGGTCGCCACAACTGTCACCGCATAGGTCTCGAACAGATCAGCCGCCATCCCGGCGCAATCGCCCACATTGTCGCCGACGTTATCAGCGATTGTGGCAGGGTTGCGGGGGTCATCCTCGGGGATGCCGGCCTCTACCTTACCAACCAGATCGCCGCCAACATCCGCACCCTTGGTGAAGATGCCGCCGCCCAGACGGGCGAAGATGGAGATTAGGGAGGCACCGAAGCCGAGACCAACCAGGGGATCAATCATTTCACGGCCTGAGACGCCCATTTTCAACAGCACGGCGTAGGTCACGGCCACTGACAACAAGGCCAAGCCGGCGACCAACATGCCCGTGATGGCACCGGATTTAAATGCAATCTCCAAACCCTTGGCCAGGCTTTGCCTAGCGCCTTCTGCCGTGCGCACATTGGCGCGAACCGAAACGTTCATGCCGATATAGCCCGCTGCGCCCGAAAGCACGGCGCCGACCAGAAAGGACAAACCCACAGATATATTGAACAACAAAATCAGAATGATGAAGATCACCACGCCAACTGCGCCGATCGTTAGGTACTGACGGTTCAGGTACGCCTTGGCACCTTCTTGTACCGCAGCCGCAATTTCCTGCATGCGCTCG
>JAPKBD010000129.1 GCA_028824965.1 Alphaproteobacteria bacterium
TGACAGACGCCGCAGACAATTGTGATGTCATCGTGAACGCTTTAAATCCCCCTTGTCCCAAATGGTCACGGGACCTGCCCCGCCTGACGACATCGGTCATTGCAGCGGCCAAGGCGACGGGTGCCACGGTCATGATCCCAGGCAATATTTATAACTATGGTGCTGACA
This sequence comes from Alphaproteobacteria bacterium, assembly GCA_028824965.1. GTDB lineage: Bacteria > Pseudomonadota > Alphaproteobacteria. The sequence continues at coordinate 169 of JAPKBD010000129.1, forward strand.
TGCCCCCGCAGCTGTCTGAAAATACGCCCATGGTCCCGACGACACGCAAAGGCCGCCTGCGGGCTGAGATGGAACAGGCTTTTGAGACAGCAGGGGTACCCGCAATAGTTTTGCGCGTCGGTGACTTTATTGAGCGGGAGAAAACCGGCAATTGGTTCGACAGTCAGATTACCAAGAATTTAGCAAAAGGGACGCTGATGTATCCCGGCCCCCTGGATCAGGCCCATGCCTGGGCCTATCTGCCGGACATGGCCCAAGCCATGGTTGGCCTGGCAGAGGCGCGGGCGACCTTTTCAACCTTTGAAGCAATTGGCTTTCCAGGCTTCACCTTGACGGGGTCGGAGCTGGTGGCCGTCATTGAACAAGTGACCGGGCGGGCCATGAAGGTGAAGGCGCTGCCATGGTCGATCATCAGGATACTTGGCACATTCATGCCGCAAATGCGCGAGGTGGCAGAGATGTCCTATCTTTGGCATCGCCCCCACGCCATCAACGGCATTAAAATGATGACCGCATTGCGTGGCTTTCAGGCAACGCCCATAGCAGCGGCACTTAGGGAGGCGATTGCAATATGATCGCCCAGGATCCCTATCATAGTTGCCGCGTTGTTTATGCCACCTCTGCCAGTTTGAAATTCAACGCCTGACAGGCCTGTCCCAATGCAGCAATACTATCCGCCGAAAGGGGCAGCATGGGCGGGCGCATGTTGCGCCAGGCAGCGTCACCCGTGTTCTGGGCCATCAATTCCTTCATGCCGGGCACCATGCCATGGGCTTGCAACATCAAACGGGCCGCCGTTGCAACTTCCTGTGCCGCCTCTGCGCCCAGGGCATCGCCGGCCACATGCGCGGCATAGACCAATTGGCACAGGTGAGAGGTGGCATTGCCGGTGGCCGTGATGCAGCCCGCCCCGCCTTCCTGCAAATTAGCCAGCAAATATTGCTCCGTCCCGGCGAACATGCGGAAACCGGGAATGGCATTGATCACCGCCTGCATGGCGGGCCAGTTGCCGGAGGAATCTTTTACGCCGACAATCGTATTGGGATAGGCCTTGTTCAGACGGACCAGCAGATCAACGCTGATATCCAGGCCGGTCATCAGGGGGAAATCGTAAACCACGATGCGCAAGCGATCATCGGCCAGTTTCTGGATGATATGATCGAAACTGCCAAACAGAGCTTCCTCACTGAGCCCTTTGTAATAGAACGGCGGCAGCATGAGGATTTGGTTCAGGCCCGCATCCAGGGCGGCTTTCGTCAATTCGATTGTGTCCGTGGGCGCACAGCAGCCGGTGCCGATCAGCAATTGCCCCTTAGGGATGCCGGACGATGCGGCGGCGGCAATCACGTCCAGCCGCTCCTTAACCGAGAACGAATTCCCTTCACCCGTTGTGCCCAGCACCGCAACGCCGTCGCAACCGTTAACCAACAGCCATTTATGGTGTGCGACCATGGCATCGAGATTGACCGTCAGGTCGTTGTGAAGAGGCGTGACGGCGGCGCTCCAAACGCCAGCCAATGACTCTTTCTGAGATTCGCTCATAGTACAGCTCCATCGATTGGTAGGTTTTAGAGGCTAGGCTCTTAAGGCTCTTTATCCAGGATGTGATGTTCCAATGGTCCCGCATGACGTTCACTAATGCACCGGCCGCGGACAGAAATACCCGCACGGTGTACACTATCGGGGTCCCCGCTGACCAGGGGGTGCCAGTGTTCCAAGGGTTTACCCTCCGCCAACAGCCGATAGGCGCAAGTAGAAGGCATCCACACCAGTTCGCCGACATTATTGGGGTTCAGCACCACGCAATCGGGCACCAGTGCATTGCGCCGTTCATAGTTGCCGCAGCTACAGGCGCCAATATCCAACAGGCGGCAGGCCACATTGGTAAAGGCCAGCTCACCCGTATCTATATCTTCGAGTTTATGGAGGCAGCATTTGGCACAGCCGTCGCACAACCCCTCCCATTCCGCCACTGACATCTGGTCCAGGGCCTTACGCTCCCAATACGGGGCGTTAGGTTCCGAGGGGTCATCACGCGTCGCCATCAGTGGCCATCAATCGCCGTGTTGGGCGATAAAGGTCTTGATGCGGGGGGAAATTTCCTGACGCCAGCGGCGACCGTTGAAGACGCCGTAATGGCCCACATCGGGCTGTTCGTAGTGCATCCGCATGGTATCAGGCAAGGCACTGCATAGGTCCTGGGCTGCGCGCGTCTGCCCGACGCCGGAGATATCGTCCTTGCCGCCCTCCACCGTCATCAAAGCGCATTTCGTAATGGCGCTGGGATCGATGAGCTGATCCCGATAATGGAAGGTTCCGACCGCCAACTGATGCTCTTGAAAAACCTTCACAATGGTTTGCAGATAATATTCCGCGGATAGGTCCATCACGGCAAGATATTCATCATAAAAGGCCCGGTGCTGATCGGCACTGTCCCCATCACCCTTCAACAAATTGTGGTAGAGGCGCATATGTGCGCCCACGTGACGGTCCAGGTTCATGGCCATGAAACCGCTCAATTGTAGAAAGCCTGGATAAACCGGACGCATGTAACCAGGGTTCGGCGCGGGGACCCGTTGGATCACGGTGCGTTCAAACCATTCCAGTGTATGATCTTGCGCCAGATCATTCGGCGTTGTGGGATTAATGCGGGTATCGATGGGCCCGCCCATGAGGGTCATCGTCAGGGGCACCCTTGGGTCATCCGCCACCGACAGTAACGACACAGCTGCCAATAGTGGCACCGAAGGTTGGCAGACTGCCAAGGTATGGCAACCGGGTCCGATGACACCCAGGAAATCCATCAGATAATCAATATAATCATCCAGATCAAAGCCGCCGTCCCGCAAGGGCACGCGCGAGGCATTACGCCAATCCGTGATATAGACATCGTGGTCCGGCAACATGGCCCTGGCCGTGTCGCGCAACAGCGTTGCGTAATGGCCACTAAGGGGTGCCACGATCAAAAGCCGGGGATGCTCCATCTCGCCATTTTCATCGCCGGCACGGACAAAGCGCTTTAGCTGGCAAAATGGCAGGCGGGCCACCACCTCCTCATGCACAGGGACCTCGACGCCGTCAATTTCGGTGCTATCCAGGCCGAAGGCAGGTTTTTGATAGTGCCGGGTCGCGCCTTCAACAAGCTCCAGCGAGGCGGAAAGCGCCCGGCCCACAGGCGTGTAACTGATGGGATTTGCGGGGTGAGACAACATCATTTTGCCGGCTTCTGCGGCGAAACGAAGCGGCATCACGGCCGACTTTTGCAGTTCGTGTAAATGGTATAACACTCAAGCGCACCCATAATTTCCACCGGCGGACGGGGCCGGATAGGGCATCTAAACAGCGTTTATGCTGCAATGCAACAAAAAGCGGCCCGGCGTCGGGTGTTCACATTATGTCACGCAACCGAACGATCAGCCGTCGGACATCAGCTGGCGAATTTTCCTCGTCATAACCTCAGCCCCGACGTTGGGGGCAAAGTGATGCAGGTATTTGCCGTCCGGGCCCATGACGTAAACGAAGGAGGAGTGATCCATGAAATAGTCCCCGTCCTCATCCGGTTTGGTTTTCGCGAAATAGACCCGATAGGCCTTTCCCGCCGCCTTGACCTGGGCCAGGCTGCCGGTCAAACCCAGCAGGCGAGGGTGGAAATGCCCCATGTAATCCGCCAAAACCGCCACAGTATCACGCTCCGGATCGATGCTGATCATCATGGGTACGACATCTTTCCCATCATCACCCAAACGATCCATCGCCTCTGTGATTACCTGCAGCTCCGTCGGGCAGACATCAGGGCAGGAAGTATAGCCGAACAGGACCAGCATATACTTGTCGCGGAAATCGCTGGCCCGCACCGTCTTGCCCGTGTGGTCCACCAAATCGAACGGCCCACCAATGGAGACCACGCCTGTGGACGTTATTTTCGGCCGTCCATCATCCAGGAACAGGGCATTGACGATGAGGCCCAGGGCCACGGCAATGACCGTCGCGGCGATAAACAGCATGACACGGGAGAAATTCATTACGATTCGATGCCCGTTCCCAGAGTGTCGGCGCTAGCCTTCCAACATGCGTCGCAGCAGGTCGATATCTTCCGCCAGGGCGGCATCCGTTTGACGCAGCTCCTCAATCCGTTTGACCGCGTGCATGACCGTTGTGTGGTCACGTCCGCCGAACTTGCGCCCAATTTCGGGCAAAGAACGCGTGGTCAACTGCTTGGCCAGGTACATTGCCACCTGACGGGGCCGGGCCACGGCGCGGGCGCGACGGGCGGAATGCATATCAGCCAGGCGGATATTGAAATGCTGGGCGACCTTTTTCTGGATTTCCTCAATCGTTACCCGCCGATCATTGGCGCGGAGAAGATCCTGCAAGGCTTCCTGGGTCATTTCCAGATTGATGGGACGGCCCACCAGATGGGAATGGGCAATTAGACGATTTAACGCGCCTTCCAATTCCCGGATGTTGGAGGTGATGCGATGGGCCAGGAATTCCAGCACTTTGGGCGGGAAATCCCCCACATTGGCGCGGGCCAATTTAGCTTCTAAAATACCAAGGCGCAGTTCGAAATCCGTTTGGTGGATGTCCACCACCAGGCCCCAGCCCAGTCGGGAGCGGATCCGTTCTTCGACGTCTTCCAAGTCGGAGGGGGAGCGATCAGCAGAAATAACGATCTGCTTGTTCTGGTCCACCAGCTCGTTGAAGGTATGGAAAAACTCTTCCTGGGTCGTATCTTTGCGGGAGAAGAACTGCACGTCATCGATCATCAAAACATCGGCTGAGCGGAAAATCTGCTTAAAGGCCATGGTATCCTTGTCACGCAGGGCGCGGACAAACTGATACATGAAACGTTCAGCGGAGAGGTAGATGACTTCCCGACCGGGATCCCGTTCCCGGATATGCCAGGCGATGGCATGCATCAAATGGGTTTTACCTAAGCCCACGCCGCCATAAAGGAACAACGGGTTAAAGTTGATCTGGGCCGTATCAGCCACCCGCCGTGCGGCGGCGTAGGCCAGCTCGTTCGATTTACCAACGACGAAGCTGTCGAACTGATAACGGGAGTCCAAGGACGACCCCATACGCAAAGTCTGCGGGTCCGACGACAAGGCCGGTATTGCAGCCGGGGCAACCATTGGCGAGCGGCCAAAAGAGCTGGATGTTCTAGTCGTTCTATGGGCCGGCCCCGACGCTATCGGGTGCGGCGCTGCACCTGGGCTGGTATTACCAAAGGAACCTTCCATGCCGGATGCCGGTGCCCCGTCATGCGCAGCAGCGCCAGCGCTGGTACCGCCAGCAGCGCCATCACCAAGCCCATCACTGCGGGAAACCCGGTAGACGGCAATCTCAATCTCGCGCACCGAATTATCTTCGGCCTGCCAGAATGTGCGAATACGCTCACCATAATGGGACAACACCCAGTCACGCATAAACCGGGTCGGGGCCTGCAAATAGGCCATGCCATCGTCAATGCGTTCGAATTTCAACGGGCGCAACCAGGAATTATAGGCGGCGTCGCCGAATTCGGACCGCAATCGGGCACACACCCGTTGCCATTGACCTAGATAGCCCTGGTCCATGTATTCGCCCTTTTGCACGTTATTGCCCAACCCGAATTGATGCGGCACCCAGCGACAGATGATGGGATGGATGTTGGAGCGGAAGTCGGGATTGTAGGAATTGGATGTTGTCGGCTGAAGACCAAGACTCTGCGGACGGTGCCTTGGCGGTCGGTGTATCTGCAGCAGGCCGAATGTTCGAACGATCAGCCCGCGTCACCCGGCTCTTCGTGTGAGACATCTGCCCCAAACTTTGTTCCCGACCACGCTCTCGATGTCGTTGCACCAACACACCCCCCGTTTCACCCAGACAGTTTTGCCCGCACATTGATTTGTGCGTGTCCCTGCCCAGGCCCGGATCTTCTTTATAATTGAAACTAAATATTTTAAAAAATGAATATTTTCGATTTTTTTATTTAATTATTCAGTATTGCAAAAATAACACACACTGAATACTTAACATAGGCACAATAATAACGAGATTCTCTGTTATGTTAACTTCACATCTTGATCCCTGCAAGGTCTTTATACGGTACTTGCCGTAAGGCGGGGGCGCAACGGGGGGAAATGGAGAACAACGCAGATTCTTTCGCCCCGAAATGTAGCTCCACCACTCCGGCCTACCAGATATAGCGAGGGCGAAATTTTCCCGGCAAAAAGGCTGCGATCAAGCAGAAAATATTTAGGCCGCGCCTGGACGGCACGGCCTGTTTTAATAATCCTAATGCACCAAACTGTATCGAACGGCGACAGCTAAAAATCAGCATCCGCCACACGGCATGTCGTGTATCGATCATGTAACCATCACGTACCGATGGGGCGGATCGTCAGTCTCCGCGCAGGTTCCGCGTCGTTTAAGATTTTTGACGCAAAGGTGCAGAAACGGAAATAATTATGCGTCAGCGCCCATGGCATTAACCCGGCGGGTCAGCCTGGAAATTTTCCGGTCAGCGGTATTCGCCTTTAGAATGCCTTGTTGGCCACTGCGTGCCAATACGGGCTCAGCTACTTTCAGGGCTGCTACGGCAGCATCCTTATCACCGGCGGCAAGGGCATCCTCTACGTGGCGCACGAAGGTGCGAATTCGGCTGCGCCGACCACGGTTGATGACGGTGCGTCGTTCTGACTGCCGATGACGTTTTAGTGCTTGTTTACTATGGGCCATATCTGACTTTTCTATTTCCGCTTTACCCGCGTTTCGGGACGCGCGTTTATAGATGCGGTATGGCGCGGGGTCAAGCCGGTTTCCCCAATTTTTCCTGACAACTTTGGCCCGTCTCGAAATCAACTCATCTATCTTTGCGCCCGTCTTTGCTCCTGCGTTTCCCGGTCTCTTTCAGGATGTCTTTCCCGGTGTCCTCGCCGTCTTCGCCAGGAGCATAGATAGAGCGGCGGCGCCACCACAAAAGTTCGCCGCGCAGAAACGCCTGGGCCAGGTCGTTTTCCGGACCGGCAAAGAATTTATCCGCGCCTGAGAATTCCTTTAAGCGGCCACGATGAAGAAATAGAATTTCATCCGCTAAACGGCGGGCTTGGTGCAGGTCATGGGTGGTCAAAATGACCTTTGTACCCTGGGCCGTGGCCTCACGAATTATCTCTTCAATCAGGTGGGTCGCTGCCGGATCCAGGTTTGCACTGGGTTCATCCAACAATAGGAGTTCAGGCCGTACAGCCCAGGCCCTCGCCAAAGCCAGTCGTTGTTGCTCACCAAATGATAATTCCCGCGCCTGCTGCTGGGCATAGCGGGTCAACCCGGCCTGCTCTAACGCCGCATCCACCCGACGGTGCCGCTCATCGCCCGCCACATTGTTCACCTTCAGGGCAAAATCCACATTCGCCCGCACCGATCGGCGCAATAGAACGGGCCGTTGTAGAACCATGGCCTGGTGCTGGCCCCGCAAACCAGGGTCCCCGTCGCCCGCCCAGGTGATCCGTCCCCGATCAGGCTGGATCAAACCATGGCATAATTTCAACAGCATGCTTTTACCAGCACCGTTGGGGCCAATGATGACCGAACAGCCCGGCCGCGCCGAAAAACAACAATTCAGGTCCTTAATGACCTGTTTGTTCCCGGCGGACAGCCAGACATCCTTTAGTTCCAGGGGCAATGTGGTGGATGGGGTGTTCATGGGCCCTATGTTGCCGTTAAAACGATGCGAGGTGAAGGGCTACCATTGTTTTGGTGGTTGGTTATTCTGATACTGTACGAACTTGGGGAGTGAAAATATGACGACGGTTTTGATTTCATCGCAACAAGATCCCATCGACCTTTGGCGCGCCGCGCTGTTAGCGGAAATGCCGGAGTTGGAGGTGCGCGACGAAACTGATATCGGCAACCGGGCAGAAGTCGACTATGCCCTGGTCTATTGGCCGCCCCATGGCCTGATTGCCAGCCTGCCGAACGTCAAGGCGGTGCTGTCCATTGCCGCTGGCTGCGACCATATTCTGGCCGACCCAGAATTGCCCGCCGAACTCCCCATCGTGCGGATGGTTGACGATTACCTGGCCGCGATGATGGCGGAATATGCGGTTTACGGTGTGCTGCACTTTCACAGAGACATGCATACCTATCGCCAGGAACAATTGGCCCGTCGATGGAGCCGGGGCTGGCCGCTTTATACGCCGGAAACATCCGTCGGCATTCTGGGCCTGGGCGCTATCGGTGGTGATTGTGCCCGTAAACTTGGTGCCATGGGATTTCAGTTACACGGCTGGTCGCGCAGCCCGAAATCTGTCGCCGGCGTTACCTGTCATCATGGCCCGGACGGTCTGGTGGAAATGGCCGGGCAATGCCGCTACCTGGTTTGTGTCCTGCCTCTGACACCGCAGACCCAGGGCATCATCAATGCCGAACTGATAAACGTCATGCCCAAGGGGGGTTATATCGTCAACATCGCCCGTGGCGGCCATCAGGTTGATGCGGATTTGCTGGCGGCCCTGGACAGCGGCCAGCTGGGCGGCGTTTTTCTGGATGTATTCGCTGAGGAACCGCTGTCGCCCGACCATCCTTTTTGGCTGCATGAAAAGGTTTGGATGACCCCCCATGTGGCGGGCGAGCTGATGCCCCGGTCCTGCGCCAAATCCGTCGTTGCCAATATCCGCCGTTTTGAGGCGGGCGAACCTGTCCCCAATTTATTGAACAAATCAGAAGGGTATTGATAATGATCGTGATTTCAGGCTGCTTTCGCTTTGCGCCAGAGAACCGTGCGGCAGCCCTTGCCGCGGCCATGGCCCTGGCGGTGGAGACACGGGTTGAGGACGGCTGCATCACCTATGGCTTTTTTGCCGATGTTGAGGATGAAAATTGCTTTCGGATATTTAAGGAATGGGAAAGCCAGGTGCATTTGGATGCCCATTTTCAAACCGCGCATATTACGAATTTCCGGGAAACAGTGGCCGCATTGAGGCCGCTGGAACGGGACATCAGCCGCTATGTGGTGGCGGAGGTGACGAAGCTTTAGAGCAATTTTCAATTGCTCTGTCTTTTAGGAGTCTGAGCGCATTTTCTTTAAATGCGCTTCGGATCTAATATAGGTGCGGAAGACGCCCGTAGCGGTGAAAACCAGATTGCCATCGGCGTACGCCTCGGCTGCCGTGAAGGCGACGTTGCCATTTTGCCCTGTTATCCGCGCCGTCCCTTCCAGCCAGGCACCGGCATCAACCGCGCCCACAAGGTCACAGACCATACGCACCGTGACCCCGCGCAATTTGGCGTGGTGCCAAATTGCGGTGGCCAACAGGCCATCGGCAAAGGATGTCATCATTCCCCCATGCAGGCTGCCATGGGCGTTGCAATGACGGTCCAGCACACGCAGCCCATGCCAGAACTGGTCATCTACAATCTTGTGAAAGTAGGGTCCATTATGGGTTGTATACGGGCCGCGATGGCCCGAATGAATAAAGCCAGACGGTGGATTAGCCTGTTTTACAACAGTATTTTCGTTTTCCATTGGGCCATTATGATGTGTTTCCCAGGCAAAGGGGAACAGCGATGTCGCACAACGATGAATTTGATCCTGCGATTAATTCTTGCGCCGAATGGGTCTATGGTTAGATTGCAGCAAAACAATGTGCTCAAATTGCGCTCAATATATGCTCAATGCCATCGTGTAAATTTGTCTTGAGGTAGCTGTAATGGATTTCGAAACCCTGGTTCGTGAACGCCGAAGCATTCGTGGTTATAAAACTGACCCGGTGCCGAAAGAGGTGATTGAGGAGGTCATTGAAATTGCCAAGGGCGCGCCATCTTCAATGAACACGCAGCCGTGGTTTTTCCATGTCCTGACCGGTGAGCCGCTGGATCGTATCCGCAAAGGTAATACGGAACGCATGCTGGCTGGGGCCAAGGTTGACCGGGAAATTCCCGTGCACGAAGACGGCTATCAAGGCATCCATCGCCAACGGCAAGTGGACATCGCCATTCAGCTGTTTAAGGCCATGGGCATCGCCCGCGATGACAAGGAACGCCGCCAGGACTGGGTGATGCGGGGCTTTCGTCAATTTGATGCGCCGGTATCCATTGTCATGACCTACGACAACAGCCTGGAACCGGCTACAATCAGCCATTTTGATCTGGGTGCCGTGGTTTACGGCCTGGTTCTGGCTGCCTGGACGAGGGGCCTTGGCACTGTGATCAACGGCCAGGGCATCATGCAGTCATCCGTGGTGCGCGAGCATGCGCAGATCCCCGAATGGCAGACCATCATGACCTGCATCGCCATGGGTTATCAGGATGAGGACTTCGTCGCCAACGACGTGAAGTCTGTGCGCACACCGAACGATGAAATCGTCACCTATCGTGGATTTTAAGACCTACCAGGTACGCCGTGTGAGCCGATTGTTTTAGCTGAGAGCTCAGGTAGATAGCTGGCCATCTATTGAAGCGGCTATCGGGGTGGCTATATTCCGAAATTGCAATTCAGGGTCCATATAGACTTGCTGCAGCACAAGGGCTGCGGCACCGCGGGCCCAGACATCGTCACCCCAGGTATGGGCAACGATCTCGGTCTCGAAACGATTACCGGCTAACTGCAGTTTTTTGGCCTCTTCGACCAAAGGTCCGAACAACATTTCGCCGGCCCTCAGACCTTCGCCGGTCACGATCACTTTCGGTGGGTTCAAGGTTGCGATCAAATTGCCAATGGCACGGCCCAAAATACGCCCTGCCTTGGCGAATTCTGCCCGCAACGCAGGGTCGCCGGCCTTTGCCTCGGCTGTGATCCGCTCAATCTCCACATGATAGGCTTTCGGATCCTGGCTATAGCTGTCCAACGAAAAGTGCGGCAGCACCTGGCGCAGAATGGCATAGTCGGCGGCATAGGCCTCCACACAGCCCAATTGGCCGCAACGACAGGCCCGGTGAACGTTGTCGGAGAATTCAATCTTGGCATGACCAAATTCCGGGCCGATGCCGTGGTTGCCGCGATACAAACGGTCGTGGGTCACCAAACCCATGCCGATGCCATGTTCCACCGTAACAACGGCGAAGTTCGACAGGTTCTTGCCTTCACCAAACCAATGTTCGGCCAAAGTGACCATGTTTGCATCATTTTCGATGGACGTGGGAAAGGCAAACCGTTCCGCCAGCAATGGACCAAAAGCGACATCA
>JAPKBD010000460.1 GCA_028824965.1 Alphaproteobacteria bacterium
CGTTCATTGTGGTTTTTGCACGGCCACCTGCCCCACCTATGTCCTGTTGGGGGATGAATTGGACAGCCCCCGGGGTCGGATCTATTTGATCAAAAATATGCTGGAGGGGGGCAAAGCACCCGATGCCCGCACCGTGCGCCATCTTGATCGCTGTCTGTCGTGTCTGTCGTGTACCACCACCTGCCCCTCGGGCGTGGACTATATGCATCTGATGGATCAGGCCCGGGCCAAGATCGAAGATCAATATCAGCGGCCCATGCCGGAAAAATGGCTGCGCAGTTTGTTGGCCCTGGTTCTACCTCGCCCCGGTTTGTTTCGTTTGGCCCTGCAAGGCGCGCGTCTGGCGAAACCGTTTGCGGCCATGGCACCGGGCCGGCTGCGCGGATTGCTGGCCATGGCGCCGGATAAACTACCTGTCATGTCGGATGTTGATCGCCCTCAGGTGCACAAGGCCCAGGGGCCTCGGAAAATGCGTGTGGCCATGTTAACGGGCTGTGCCCAGCGGGTGCTGGACCCTGCCATCAATGCCGCCACTGTCCGGTTGCTGAAGCGCCTGGGCTGTGATGTGGTGATTGCCAAGGGGGCTGGCTGTTGTGGTGCCCTGACCCAGCATATGGGCAAGGTGGATGTTGCGAACGCGGCGGCCCGCGCCAATGTCGCTGCCTGGGATCGGGAGCTGTCGGGCGAAGGCCTGGATGCGGTTGTGATCAACGCGTCGGGCTGCGGTACAACGGTCAAGGATTATGGCCATATGTTGGCGGATGATCCGAAATGGGCCGGGCCGGCGCAGCGGATTGCTGACCTGGCTGTCGACATCACAGAATTATTGCAACGACTGGAACTACCTGAAAGCACCCAGGCGTCAGGTCTGAAGGTTGCCTATCACGCGGCCTGTTCCTTGCAACATGGCCAAAAGGTTGTGGCGCCGCCAAAGCAATTGCTGGCCAAAGCGGGGTTCGAAGTGATGGAGGTGCCGGAAGGGCACCTGTGTTGTGGTTCCGCCGGCACCTATAATCTGCTGCAGCCGGAATTGGCCGGCCGCCTGTTGGAACGCAAGGCCGGCAATATCAATAGCCTGAAACCCGACGTGGTCGCGGCTGGCAATATTGGCTGTATGATCCAGTTGCGTAGCGGCCTGGACGTCCCCGTGGTGCACACAGTGGAACTGCTGGACTGGGCCACGGGTGGGCCCAAGCCCAGCGGCCTTATAAATATTGGCCTTGTAAATATTGGCCTTTAATCCAGACGCTCAACTTTAAACATCCGGCCTGGGGCCGTGATCTGGTCCCGGGCTTCGATGATTTCCAATTCGGTTGATTGCGCGGCGATACTCGCCTGAATAAGGCCGTGCAGGGCGGCAGAGGCCCAGGCCAGGGCGGCGATGATGTCGTTATGATTTAAGTAGTGGCCCAGCAGTATGGCGGCGAAGGCATCGCCTGTGCCTTTCGGCACCTCTGTTGCATCGTCAACGAAGGGCACGCGAACCTGGAATGTTCCCACCTTGCAGACCAACAAATTGTGCAGCCAGCCGTCCGCTGCAGCAGCGCTTGTGCAAACCACTGTTTCGGGACCTTGTTGCTGTAAAATTTGGGCGGCGCTGACTGCATCATCCAGGCTTTCGATTTCCATCCCGCTCAACCAGGCCAATTCAAACCGGTTGGGGGTGATAATGTCGGCCCGGGGCAAAAGCTGATCGCGGATGGCGGCGGCAAGATCAGGCGCCACATACAGCACCCCCTCATCGCCCAGCACGGGGTCACACAGGATCAGTGGTGGTTTGGCGGCATCTATGGCGCGGATAGCAACATCAACATTGCCCGTCTGTCCCATGTAACCCGTATGCAGGGCCGCGCAATCGGCCAAAAAATCCCGTGCCAACAAGCCATCAAGCAATAGGTTCGTTAAGTCCAAATCCACTGGGCCGCCGTTGAAGCCGCCATATCCTGGATGATTGGAGAACAACACGGTGGGTAGATGCCAGACTTGATGGCCCATCAGATGCAGGGCCGGCACGGAGGCCTGGGCGCCGACATGGCCATAAACCACATGCGAAGTAAGACTGAATATACGGGCCATGGGTCTTGGGTCTTTCGCGAACATTTCCTAAAGCAAGGAACAGCATAACCACTGTAGGACCTTGCGCAATTGGGGCGTGATGATGTGCGGGAAATATTCAGGGAACAATAACTTGGAGGTGGGTGGTGGGCGCGCCTGGAATCGAACCAGGGACCTCCGCCATGTCAAGACGGCACTC
>JAPKBD010000461.1 GCA_028824965.1 Alphaproteobacteria bacterium
AGGGATGGAATACACCTTAACCTACCGTCCAATTTTCCGGGACCACCTCAGTCTTCAACCGAGCCGCCTTTTTCGCCGATCTTCATTAAGCCAACACCGCGCACGCCTCTGGCCAATTAAACCCTGTCACCAGTTTCCTTGACGCTGAGGCAGGCTCTGGTAAAATTGGCTCTGAGTTAAAGTTTGAATATTTGTATGGGCTGGAACAACCGGCCTAGTGAAGGGAAGAGCGAATGGTAGGTATTAAGGCGTTCGGTGGCTATGTGCCCAGGCGTAGGTTGCCACGCAGTGTCATTGTCGAGGCCAATGGCTGGTTCAATGCGGGCATCAAGGGATATAGCAAGGGCGAGCGGTCCATGTGTAATTGGGACGAAGATGCCCTGACGATGGCTGTCGAGGCTTGTCGTGATTGCCTGGCCCAGGAACGGCCCGACGACATCAAGGCGGTTTATCTCGCCTCTACCACGCTGCCATTTACGGATCGTCAGAATTCCGGCGTTTTGGGCACGGCCCTGAACCTTGGCCAGAACATGATGACCATGGACATCACCTCATCCCAGCGGGCGGCGACTTCAGGCCTGTTGAATGCGTTGAGTGTTGTGAAGGGCACGGGCGGCAGCGCCCTGTTTGCCACGGGCGAACATCGGCGCAGCCAGACCGCGACGACCAATGAAATGATGTACGGCGACGGCGGCGCAGCCCTGTTGTTGAGCAACGAAGACGTGGTTGCCGAATTTGTCGGTGCCGGTCAGATTGCAGTCGATTTTGTGGATCACTATCGCGGCCAGAACGCGGACTTTGACTACAACTGGGAAGAACGCTGGATCCGCGATGAAGGCTTTATGAAGATCGTGCCCGAGGCGGTGCAGGCCGCCCTGGACAACACAGGCCTTAGTGCCGATGACATCGATCATTTCGCCATGCCCGGCACCATCCGGAATATTGGCAGCATGGTCGCGAAAAAATGCGGCATCGCAGCGGAGGCATCCCGCGACAATCTGCACAATGTAATGGGTGAGGCAGGAACAGCGCATTCGCTGGTTATGCTGGTGGATTGCCTGCAGGACGCAAAGCCGGGACAGACCATCATGGTTATCGGCTGGGGTCAGGGCTGCGACGCACTGATCTTTAAGACCACGGACAAATTGTCCACCATGTCCAACCGCAAGGGCATCAAAGGTCATCTGGCCCATCGCAAAGAAGAAACCAACTACAACAAATTCCTGGCCTTTAACGGCTTGGTGCAACAGGACGGCGGCCTGCGGTCAGAGACGGACAAGCAGACAGCCCTGACCACGCTGTACCGGAACCGGGAAATGGTTATTGGTTTTGTCGGTGGTAAATGTTCACAATGCGGCACTGTACAATTTCCGAAATCGCGGATTTGTGTGAACCCCAATTGTGGCGCCATCAACACCCAGGACGATCACCGTATGGCGGAAACGTCTGCGACGATCCAGTCCTGGACAGCCGATAATCTGACCTACGCGCCGGACCCACCCCACCATTTCGGCATGGTTTCATTTGGCGAAGGCGGTCGCATGATGGCCGATTTCACGGATGTGGATGAAGGCGGCGTCGCAGTGGGCGATGAATTCCGCATGGTATTTCGTATAAAAGCCGCAGACGAAAAACGTAATTTCAACAAGTATTTTTGGAAAGCAGCGCCAAAAGTTTCGGCGTAATTGGGAGATATTAAAATGGCCTCAGGTATTAGAGATAAGGTTGCTATTCTCGGCATGGGTTGCTCCAAGTTCGGTGAACGTTGGGACTGCGATGCCGAAGATTTGATTGTTGAAGCCTATCAGGAAGCAATTCTGGATGCGGGTATCGAAACCAGCCAGATTGACGCAGCCTGGTTCGCCACCGCGATTGAGGAAGTGCATGTAGGCAAGTCCGGCGTGCCACTTTCCGTTGCCCTTCGTTTGCCGAACATTCCGGTGACCCGTGTGGAAAACTTCTGCGCCTCGGGCACGGAAGCATTTCGCGGCGCGGTCTATGCGGTTGCCTCCGGCGCCGCTGACATCGCCCTTGCCCTTGGTGTTGAAAAGCTGAAAGACACAGGTTACGGCGGTCTGCCCCAACGTGGTGCCGGCCCCCTAAACGACATGATCCGAAATAACGGGTCGGCACCGGGTGGTTTCGCCCAGCTGGCCACCGCCTATTCCGAAAAGCATGGCGTTGATATGGAGACGATCAAGAAAGCCATCGGCACCATCTCGGTAAAAAGCCATGCCAACGGGGCCAAGAACC
>JAPKBD010000130.1 GCA_028824965.1 Alphaproteobacteria bacterium
CCGCGGAACAGGCCTTGCAGGATCGATTGCTGCAGAAGGGTCAGCTGATGCACCTCAATGACCTGCTGGATCTGCCGCAACCAAAAGAGTCCCGTTCTCTATACGATGCCATGGACAATGCCCGGCGCAACCAGGGTAAGCGGGGTACCGTCGCCGCTTTGATGCGAGGGTTAAGTTATCGCCAGCCGTTGTTCGTGGTCATTGAAGATGTACATTGGGCACAGAATACCATTCTTGAATATTTGGCCGAGCTAACCCGCACGGTAGAGGATCAATCGACCATCCTGATCATGACCTCCCGCATCGAGGGCGATCCGTTGGATCAGGCCTGGCGGGCAAGTACCGGGTCAACGCCCCTGACAACCATTGATTTGCGCCCCTTGCGCCGGGACGATGCTATGGCCCTGGCAGCGGAATATTTCGATGCCTCCAACAAACTAGCCCTGAATTGTGTGGAGCGGGCGGAGGGCAACCCCCTGTTCCTGGATCAATTGCTGCGCAGTGCTGAAACTTCCACCGATGATCAGGTTCCGGGATCGGTGCAAAGTTTGGTGCAGGCCCGCATGGATGCATTAGATGACCTTGATCGCCAAGCGGTACAGGCGGCGGCCATACTGGGACAGCGCTTCTCGCTCGATGCCCTGCGCCATCTGATCGGCAGCCAGCAATATACCTGCGCTGGGTTGGTGGAGCGTCATCTTGTTTTACCGGAGGGGGAGCAATTTCTATTCGCCCATGCCCTGGTGCGCGAGGGCATCTATGACTCGCTGTTGGGCACCCGGCGGGCAGAGTTGCACCGGGCCGCGGCAGCCTGGTTCGGCGATCGGGATATCATCCTGCGCGCCGAGCATCTGGGCCGGGCCAATGACCCAGAGGCCGCAGCAGCCTTCCTGGATGCGGCACGGGACCAATCCACCGCTTTGCGCTTTGAAACGGCGCTAAATTTGGCGGCCCGCGGTATTGAATTGGCTGATGATCCAGTCGTCAAGTGCAGCCTGATTTGCCTGCGCGGGGATACCTTGCGCGATACGGGGGCCACTGAACAATCCCTGGCCGCATTTCGGGCGGCGCTAAAATTGTCCAACGACGATATCACCGGCTGTCATGCCTGGACCGGGATGGCCGAGGGGTTGCGGATTTCCGATCAGCACGAAGCGGCGCTGGAGGCATTGGACAAGGCGGAGGCTGCCGCGACCCAACAGGGGTTGATCGCCGAGCAGGCACAGATCCACTACCTACGCGGCAATGTCTATTTCCCCTTAGGCAATATTGAGGGCTGCTTGGCGGAACATCAAAAGTCACTGGGATTTGCCCGTCAGGTCGGCTCCACCGAGCGTGAGGCTTTGGCCCTGGGCGGCCTTGGTGATGCTTATTACCTAAGCGGTCAATTCGCACAGGCGGCGGAGCAATTTGGTGCCTGCATACAGTTGTGCCGGGAACACGGCTACGGCCGCATCGAAGTGGCCAACCGTCATATGGTTGGTTGGTCCCGCTTTCATTTATTGGAATTTATCGAGGCGCGCCAGGATGCCCTGGATGTCGTGAACATGGCAGCGGAAGTCAACCATCACAGGGCAGAGGTCCTGGGCCATTTATTGGCCGGCACAGTGGAGGTCGAGTTAGGTTTATACGACGCAGCATATGAAAGTTTCTCCCGCAGCCTGGAGCAATCCCGCGCCATCAGCGCCTCCAACTTCGAGGCCCAAAGCTTGGTTGGCCTCGCCAAGATCGATTTGGTCCGAGGCCGCGAGGCGGAAGCTCATGACAAGAACCTGCAAGCTGCCACCATTGTGCGCGAAGTTGGATTGGCATTTTTCGGCCCTACCGTCCTAGGCGCATTAGCAGCAACGACGCAGGATAGGGCGCAACGGAAAGCTATACTGGCAGAAGCGGAAAGCGTCCTGGATAACGGTTGCGTGGCCCACAATTATTATTGGTTCGCCAGAACGGCAATTGAAGGCGCTCTGGATATCGGCGCATGGGATGAAGCAGAGCATTTCGCGACACGGCTGGAAAACTATTCTCACGATCAAAGTCTCGGCTGGTCAGACTTCGTAATTGCCTACGGCAGAGCCCTCGCCGCCTGGGGCCGTGGTGATCGGGATGCAGCGTTGGTGGATAAAATCAAGCGCCTGCATGCGATAACGACGGAGCGTGAATTAAGCCATCTGGGCGCAGCGTTGGAAGTGGTACTGGCTGCGGCTTAGGCAGCTGCAGCCGCCGCTTGTTCTTCCGCCCGGCGGATAAAGGCAAAGCGGATCACCAACAAAGTGACGGCCACGATGAACGGTAGGGCGATGATGTTGACCATTTCCCAGCCATAATTATACAGCAGCTGTCCCGACAGGAAGGAGCCTGCGGCCGTGGTGGCAAAGACCATGAAGTCATGGGCTGCCTGGGTTTTGGCGCGCTCTGCAGTCGTATAGACTTCCGTCAACAAGGTGGAGCCGCCGATGAACAGGAAGTTCCAGCCCAATCCCACCAGGAACATGGAGATTATAAAATGATAGATATGTATGCCCAGCAACGCTGTCCCGGCAGAGAGCAGTAAAACGATGGCACCGCTCAACATAACCTTGACCAAACCAAACTTGGTAATCAGATGGCCAGTGAAAAACGACGGCGCAAACATCCCCACCACATGCCATTGAATAACGAAGCCAGCATCATTCACGGGATGACCACAGGCGATCATGGCCAGGGGCGTGGCGGTCATTAAAAAGGCCATGATGCCATAGCCAATCATCGATGATCCTGCGGCAGTGATGAATTTTGGCTGGCGCATGATCTCCAGCAACGGGCGGCCGGTCTCCTTCAATTCGGCCTCGGACAATCTTGGAATGCGCACGAATGATACCAAGCCGAAGACAAAAACAACCATTACCGCCAAAGTCAGGTAGGACGCCAAATATTCATAACCCATCAAATACCGTGTTTGGATGGCTATTGTGGGGCCAATCACACCGGCCACAATGCCCCCCGCCATAACCAGGGAAATTGCCTTGGGCCGGAACGCAGGCGTTGCAGCATCGGCGGCGGCAAAGCGGTAATATTGGCAAAAGGCGTTGTAGAAACCTACCGTCAGGGCACCAGCCGTCAACAACCAGAAATTAGATATATATAGAGAAAAGGCGCAAATCAGCAGCCCGGCAAAGCCAACAACGGCGGCCCCCATGAAACCGGCCCGCCGTCCGACTCGGCGCATCACCATAGAGGCGGGAATGGTCATCAGTGCGGTGCCCAGGATCACCGCACTGACCGGCAATGTAGCCAGCGCCTTATCAACAGCCAACTTATGCCCGATCAGACCGCCGACAAAAAACAGCGTCGTTTGCCCGCAGACGAAAATCGACTGACAAACGGCCAACAAGGTGACATTGCGATATTGGAGGTTTTGACTAAACACGATGGGGAATTTAGTGATTTGTCACCGCCAGAACAAGCGATGTATTGTCGCAGGCTAAACGAAGAGCGCTAAAAATTCGGGCGGGCCTCGTTATCAGCCCATGCGGAAGATCTTCAGGACCAACACATCCTCGATCCCATCGTTGTCGATCATACTTAGGGTTAAGCTCAACACCCGCCTTTTCAGGTCTGAGAGGTCGATGGCACCGGTTTCATCGTCCCGCTTGACGGGGGAGGTAAACAGCTCCGTATGCATGGCATCACGCAGGCGCGGCAGCACGGCCTGGACATCATTCTTTGCGCCAATGTCCGAGACTTGCAGGCTAAGGGTTACCAGGATCTGATATTCCACGCGGCCCTTGGAGATAACAGGTGCCGAAATGGGCTCAAACTGCACAAACAAGGCTTCGGCAACCTGTTCGGCATCACTGCCTTCACCACTGCCCTCGCCGGCCGTATCCTCTTCCTCGCCCTCAACATGCTCCGTCAAGCCAAGGGGCTCATCAAGCAAACCCATGAAGTAAGCACCGGCACCAGCACCGCCCAGCAGTATAATCAACGCCACTACGATGATGACTATTTTCATATCAGCCCCATATAATTTGCCCGTGGCAGTCGGAATACGCCACCAAACAGCCGATTAAGCCTATAACATGGCGAAAAATGGTTAGGATAAGGTTACAATTTGGTGCCGTCGTCGCGATGCCTTATTCAGGTACCTAAAAATGACGGTAGCCGGGACGATCCAGCACGACGGTCTGGCCCCGCTCGTCATACAACTCTACGCCCTGCCCCGCAGACTGCCGCGCAGAGACGCTGCCGATACAAGTTATCGCCGTGTCGGCCTTTCGCCCTGCGGCGCGCACCTGTTCTTCCGCATCGGCCGGCGCGGTAAACAGCAATTCATAATCATCGCCCGCCGTGATTGCCGCCACGCTACCCCCAATCAAATCAGCGAGAGGTGTCAGAGGGACCTGGGCCAATTCAACGGCCATCCGGGCACCCGATTGTTCCGCCAAATGACCAAGGTCTGCAACCAGACCGTCTGAAACATCAATGCAGGCACTGGCCACACCCCGCAATGCCGTCCCCAGGGCCAGGCGCGGTTCCGGCGCACGGTAGCGTTCGATTGCTGCCTGCCTGTCGGCTGCCGCCCCACCCGGTAAGCCATCACGCAAAATCTGTAGACCCACACCCCCATCACCGATCCGGCCTGAGACATAGATTCTGTCGCCAAGCTGGGCCCCATTACGCCGTAGTGCCTGCCCTGTCGGCACCGCGCCAACAGCCGTAAGCGATAGGCTGAGGGGACCATGCGTCGCCACCGTGTCGCCACCCAACAATTCGACATTATAGCGGCCCTGCCCTCGTCCCAGGCCTTGGGCAAAGTCTGCAATCCAACGTTCATCCAAATCATGGGGCCAGGCGGTGGTGATCAAATAACCGACCCCGCGTGCGCCCATCGCGGCCAAATCGGATAAGTTCACGCCGAGCAACTTTAGGGCGACAGTGTCCGCTGGATCGTCAGTGAGGAAATGGACACCGGCAATAATGGCATCAGCGGTAAAAACCAACTGCTCCCCCGGCACCGGCGTTAGCAATGCTGCATCGTCGCCCAGATCGAATGCGCCGGGACCTGCAAGGGGTGCAAAATACTGCGCGATCAGATCGAACTCGCCGCGCCCCGATCCCACTACGAGTTGCTGCGCCGACGGTCGCGCCAGCTGCTGGCGTGGCGACCCGGATTGATCTGTGTTTTTAGGTATTTTTGGCCCGTTCATTCCTGTGTTCCAGGACTTCATCCGCCCGCAGGTTTTGTGCGACTTCCTGCAGGATGCCGTTGATGAAACCACCTTCTTTGCCTTCATAGAAGGCTTTGGTGATTTCCACATATTCATTGATGATCACGGCGACGGGGACATCGGGGCGATATTTCATCTCGTAGGCAGCACAGCCCAAGACCTCGGCCAAGATCCGGTCCAGACGCTCAAAACGCCAGCGGGTCGGAAGGGCTTTATTAAGAATTTTAATCAAGCCCTTTTGATGGCGGCGGGTCCCGCGCACCAGATCGGAAAATAAATCCCCATCGACCTCAGCATAGGCGTCTTCCGGCATTTCAGCGCCGGGACGATGGGTCAGGAATTCGATGATCGCATCCTCTACTGCGATATCGTCCGTCTCCTCGCCGCTCAGGCTTAACTGATACAGGGCCTGCACAGCCGCCAGGCGTGATCCCCGTCGCAGGGCGCCGCTGGATGGCTTTTTGCCACCTTTTTCGTCAGATTTATCACTCATCGCGGGAAATATCCAAATTCGCGTTTTACTTCGATCATCCGCAGGGCCGCGTTAGCAACAAAGCCACCCTTGTCCCCTTGATCGACGGACGCACGGGCCCAGGCCTGCGCCTCATTCTCTACCGTCAACACGCCAAAACCTATGGCGATAGAGAAATTTAACGACAGATCCATCAACCCCCGGGCGCATTCACCACAGACATAATCATAATGCGAGGTCTCACCCCGAATAACGCAGCCCAGGGCGATATAGCCGTCATAGCGGCGACGCCCACCGACCAATTCCATAGCCTTGATGTTCATCCGAATTGCAGCAGGAATTTCAAACGCGCCCGGCACTTCCAAACGATCATAACTGGCGCCAGCCGCCTCCAATGCCGCCAAAGCGCCCTTGGCCAGTTCATCCGATATGGCCCGATAGTACGGTGCCTCAATAATCAGAAGATGCGGTGCATCACTCATCTTGTCTACAATTCCTCAATCGGAATGCTGCGCGTGCCCTTGATGGTCAGGCCATAGCCTTCCAGGCCGACAACGTCATAGTCGGAATTGGTCAACAATTCCATCTCCCGAACACCGAGGTCAAACAGGATCTGCGCCCCGATACCATAGTCCCGTAGCGCCACCTGATGGGGCACATGCTCCCCCGCCTTGCGGCGGATCTTATCAGAGACGGCTGTGGGCATCGCCTCGCGGATCAGGACCACAACGCCACGATCTTCATTGGCGATCAAACGCATGGCCGACTGCAACAAGCCCGCCTTGCCCGCCTTATCGCCCAAGGCATCGCTTAACACATCCAATGCATGCATACGCACCGGCACGGCACCGGGTGCAGTGACATCGCCTTTAATGAGGGCAATATGTTCGGAATAAGCGATCTTGTTCACATAGACCACGGCACGGAATTTGCCGCCGAACTGGCTGTCGATATCCGCTTCGGAACGGCGCTCCACGTATGTTTCAGTTGTTCGACGATATTTGATTAGATCTGCGATAGTGCCGATTTTCAGGCCGTGGAATTGCGCAAACTTCACCAGATCCGGCATCCGCGCCATGGTGCCGTCATCATTCATGATCTCGCAGATCACACCAGCCGGCGACAGGCCTGACAGGCGGGCCACATCGACCGCCGCTTCCGTATGGCCGGCACGAACCAGAACGCCGCCATCCCGGGCCATCAGGGGAAAAATATGCCCCGGCGTCGCGATATCCGTACCATCGCTGTCAGGGTCAATCGCTACAGCAACCGTGCGCGCTCGATCAGCGGCGGAAATGCCGGTGGAAATGCCCTGGCGTGCCTCAATCGAAACTGTAAAGGCTGTGCCGTGACGCGACTCATTTCGCTGCGCCATAAGCGGCAGACCCAGTTTCTGCACCCGCTCCCCACTCAAGGACAAACAGATTAAGCCACGGCCATAACGGGCCATGAAATTGATCGCCTCGGGCGTTGCCATTGATGCAGGGATGATCAGATCACCCTCGTTCTCCCGGCCTTCATCGTCCACCAGAATGAACATTTTGCCCGCGCGGGCGTCTTCCAATATCTCTTCTATGCTGGAGAGATAGGACTCATCTTCCCGGATAACTGGGTTAACTTCGTTAACTTCGTTCACAACTTCTCCTTTTGTGCCAGCCGCGCCACATAGCGCGCCAGCACGTCGATTTCCAGGTTGACCCGATCACCGGTTTTCGCAGTGCCGAATGTGGTCATCTCCTGTGTGTGTGGAATGATATTAATACCAAATCCGTTGTCATCCACCTCATTTACAGTCAGGGATGCACCATTCAAACAGACAGAGCCTTTCGGCGCTATATAGGGCGCAAGATCATCGGGCAAGGTAAAGCGAAAGCGTATGGAATCTCCATCATCCGTGACGCTGGCGATTTCGACGACGCCATCAACGTGGCCCGAGACGATATGCCCGCCCAATTCATCACCGACCTTTAACGCCCGTTCCAAATTGATAGGGGTTTCAGCCCGCCAATCACCAAGGTTCGTGCAAGCCAAGGTCTCGGCCGAGGCGGTGACGGAAAACCAACCCGGTGCCTTATCCACCACGGTCAGGCAAATGCCCGAGCAACAGATGGAGGCACCGATGGCGATGGAGGCACTATCGTAGCTGGAGGCGATCACGAATTTCGTATCGCCGGCGGGTTCGACCCTGTCGATGTGGCCGATATCAGTGATAATTCCTGTAAACATACCCTTGTTTACGCCTGAAAGACGTAGCTTTCCAGTACATCATCTCCCAAAACTTCAATTGATTGCCGATGGAAGCGTGGCATTTGCGCCAATGCCTCTACGCCTAAGGCCGCGACAACCGCCAATCCATCCCCGCCCATAAGCCCCGGCGCGCGAAACCACGC
Source organism: Alphaproteobacteria bacterium (assembly GCA_028824965.1). Lineage (GTDB taxonomy): Bacteria > Pseudomonadota > Alphaproteobacteria. Next base: position 8,070 of record JAPKBD010000130.1, read on the forward strand.
CAGATGATCCACCAGCCTGGCGCTTAGAAACGAGGTCGCGACGGCACTCCCCCCCTCGACCAACAACCGGGTAATCCCCTGCCCTGCCAGCACCCTCAGCATGGCGGCAAGGTCGATCCGTCCCTCAGCATCCAATGCAACGCCATTTACCACAACGCCCTTGCTTTCCATTTCAGTCCGCTGACTATTAGGGTCGGCGCAATCCGGGCCGGTCATAATCCAAAGCGGCAGATCCGGCACGCCTTGAACCAAACGACTATGCAACGGCAGACGCAGCCGACGATCAAGGACAACCCGTACCGGGGAGCGATCCACCATGCCCGGCAATCGACAGCTCAATTCCGGATCATCGGCCAGGGCAGTTCCAATCCCGACCAATATGGCGTCATGTTCGGCGCGCAACAGATGCCCCTTGGCACGGGCCCCAGCGCCGGTAATCCACTGGCTTTCGCCCGTAGGGGTGGCGATACGACCATCCAGGGTCGAGGCCAGCTTCAAAGTCACAAGGGGCCGGTCATTTTTGACCTTATTGATAAAGCCGTCATTCAATGCAGCTGCCGCCCGCGCCATTTTAGGTTCGGCCCAGGTAACATCGATACCCGCATCCTCCAGCATCCTGGCACCACGGCCGTTGACCCGAGGGTCCGGGTCGCCCGTCGCAATAACCACACGGCCAACGCCGGCTGCGATCAAGGCTCCCGCACAGGGTGGGGTTTGGCCGTGATGGGCGCAGGGTTCCAAACTGACGTAAGCGGTGGCACCTTTGGCAGCAGCGCCTGCCTGCTCCAACGCTTTTGCTTCAGCATGAGGTCGACCGCCTGGCTGAGTCCAACCCCGACCGACAATGTGGCCAACGTTGCGGCCAACGATGTGGCCCACCAGATGATCGCCCGATACAAGAACACAGCCCACGGCAGGGTTGGGCCAAACATTACCCAATGCGCGGCCTGCCAAAGCCAGGGCGAGATTTAGATAGTCATCATCGGTGTTTTGGAAATTCTGCATTGGCGGGCGGGCCTCAACGGTCTTCGTATTCCTCTTCCTCGCCGCCGAGCTGGCCAACGAAATCTTCAAAATCACGGGCCTCACGGAAATTACGATAGACGGAGGCGAAACGCACAAAGGCGACCGGGTCCAAATTGGATAAAGCTTCCATCACCAGTTCACCCACTGCTTCAGAACGGATTTCGTTTTCACCCGAACTTTCCAGGCGGCGCTGTATACCGTTGACCACGCGCTCCACCCGCTCTTCATCCACAGGCCGTTTGCGTACGGCCAGCTGGATTGAACGGATCAACTTATCCCGATCAAAGGCGACCCGCTGGCCGTTCTTTTTCAAGATCATCAGATCCCGCAGCTGAACCCGTTCAAAAGTGGTAAAGCGGGAGCCGCAATCAGCACAAAAGCGCCGGCGGCGAATGGCTGCATTATCTTCGGTGGGGCGTGAATCCTTCACCTGGGTATCGTTATGACCGCAAAATGGGCAACGCATCAGAGCTGGTTATCCTCGTTTATATTGGCGCAATAATAATTCGACTATTGATAAATCCTATGGGTAGATGGGAAAGTTCGCGCACAGAGCCTCTACCTTACCACGAACCTCTGCCTCGACCGCAGCATTCCCCTCGACACCGTTCGCGGCCAGGCCATCCAGAACATCAGCGATAAGATGACCGACCGTCTGAAACTCCGCTACCCCAAAGCCCCTGGTCGTACCCGCAGGCGTGCCAAGACGCACACCAGAGGTCACGGTCGGTTTTTCGGGATCAAATGGCACACCGTTCTTGTTGCAGGTAATCGAAGCCCGCTCCATCGCCGCCTCAGCGATATCGCCGGTCAGTGATTTCGGGCGCAGATCCACCAGCATCAAATGGGTATCCGTCCCGCCAGAAACGATATCGAGGCCACGGGCCTGCAACACTTCAGCCATGGCACGGGCATTGTCCACCACAGCGCGGGCATAAAGCTTGAATTCCGGCGTCAAGACTTCACCAAAGGCAACCGCCTTACCCGCAATGGCGTGCATCAAGGGGCCACCTTGCAGACCTGGAAAAATGGCGGAATTGATCTTTTTGCTCAACGCTTCATCGTTCGTTAAAACCATGCCGCCACGGGCACCACGCATGGTTTTGTGGGTCGTCGTGGTGACCACATCAGCATGGGGTATGGGGCTGGGATGGCTGCCACCTGCGACCAAGCCTGCAAAATGCGCCATATCGACCATCAATTTCGCCCCGACATCATCGGCTATTTTCCGGAACGCGACGAAATCTATGATCCGTGGATAAGCAGAGCCACCGGCAATAATCAATTTCGGAAGGTGTTCCTTGGCGAGGCGCGCAACCTCATCCATATCGATCCGGGCATCTTGCAGGCGCACACCATATTGCACGGCGTCGAACCATTTACCGGACTGGTTTGGCGGCGCGCCATGGGTCAAATGACCGCCCGCAGCCAATGACATCCCCAAGACCGTATCACCGGGTTTCAAAATCGCCATAAAAGCGGCCTGATTAGCCTGGGAACCTGAATGCGGCTGCACATTGGCGAATGCACAACCAAAGATCTTTTTCGCCCGGTCTATGGCAATTTGTTCCGTCACATCAACAAATTCGCAGCCACCGTAATAGCGCCGGCCCGGATAACCCTCAGCGTACTTGTTGGTCAGAACAGAACCCTGCGCCTGTAGGACCGCACGCGAGACGATATTCTCCGAGGCAATAAGTTCTATCTGACTCTGTTGGCGGTGTAATTCATCCGTTAACGAGGCAAATACCTCCGGATCCCGGTCCACGCCATCTTGGGTAAAGAACCCATTTTCAACGGAAGGCCCCGCTAAAGCAGAGGTTGATGACATGCAAAGATCCTTTTCAAACAAATAATCGAAGCAAATGATATGAACCCGCACACCATTGCCATTTTAGAGCGAGTGCATACCATATCTAGGTGTCACTGCCAACGCATCTGGACATCTATGGCGCATTTTCGATGGAAAATGTACCGCACGTCCTTTAGCGGCATATTCATTAGTGGTGGATTCAATGGGTCGCTGCAACATACGATGGAATCTTGCTGACAAGAAGGATGAGAGCGTATGGCACACCCGGAACCGATGAATGA
>JAPKBD010000131.1 GCA_028824965.1 Alphaproteobacteria bacterium
GATTATCAGGCGCCGAATGATGAGCCGGCCTCATGCGAAACCAAAGGGATGATCGACCCGGTTGTTGAATATAACAACTGTTCAGGCAATCCCGATGGCTGCAAAGGTATTTCCATCACCGGCGGCTATGTCTATCGCGGCACCCACAAGGCGTGGGACGGCATGTATTTCTTTGGTGATTGGTCCAAGAACTTTGTCTTCAAGGATGGTCAACTTTTCGTCGCCAAGATGACGGGCATGAAATGGGCAATGGAGAAAGTCAATGTCACTAACATGCCTGGCTGGAACTCTTATGTTCTGTCATTCGGACAGGACAGCAAAGGTGAAATCTATGTCATGGCCACTGATCTGACGGGCCCCGTGCCAGGCGGCCCTGCAGGTGGATTGGACAAAATCTATAAGATTGTTCCCTAATCGCCGGATCGACTCCCGTCGATAAGGACTAAATTGATAACTCCCAGCCCTTTCCCTGAACCATAATGCGCGGGGAAAGGGCTGATTTACTATTGTTATAGGATTTCTGCATTGTCACGCATTGTTATCATCACGTTTCTTGCAGCCATTGCCGCTGTTTCGACGGTAACGTTGCCTGCGACTTCCACTGTCGCTGCTGAGGTTGTATTGGAGGCGGAATTCTTATCGGACAAAAAAAATATCGCGGCCGGCAAGAAAATGTTTCGAAAACGGTGCGCCCGGTGCCATGGGCCACGGGCCTATCCCGGCAAAGCGCCGAAACTGCAGCCAAAGAAGTACAAACCGGAATTTGTCTACAGGCGTATCACCAAGGGTTTTCGCGGTATGCCCTCCTGGAAAAAGCGCTATAATTTGAAGCAACGCAAAAGCCTGACGGCCTATGTCATGAGCAAGGGTTTTAAACATTAGTCATGGCGATCGTGAGTACCAACGATACCGCAGATCCGGGGCATATAGATGAAAACGGCCTGCCCGTGCCGATCATTGTGCTAGTGGATGAGCATGACAACCAGGTCGGCCTGTGTGAGAAGATGGAAGCGCATCGCCAGGGGCTGTTGCATCGGGCGTTTTCCGTCATTATTAAGAATGCTGCCGGGCAGATCCTCCTCCAACAACGGGCTTTGGGCAAATATCATTCGCCGGGCCTGTGGGCCAATGCCTGCTGCGGCCATCCTGGTGAGGGCGATGATATTGCAGAGGCCGCAGCCCGCCGTCTGGGTGAGGAGATGGGCTTTGCGTGCGCCCTGGTACCGGGCCGTCAACACAGCTATTGCGCCGATGTGGGTGATGGTCTGATTGAAAATGAATTCGTGCATGTATTCTTTGGCCTCTTCGATGGCACTGTCAGCCTAAATCCCAGCGAGGCATCTGACTACGTTTGGGTGGATGCTATTGGGTTGGAGATGGAAGTTGCCGCTAACCCGGATCGTTACAGCGCCTGGTTCCGCGATTATCTGGATAACTTTGGCGATGAAATCATCGCCTGGAAGCCGGAGGCCTAGAGTTCCATCATGACCGAATGTTTCGCCGAAATTTTGTGGGCCCGGGTCAATGCCGCCGATGGCCCCGCGAAAACCTGGCTGGAACGGGTCTGGCCGGGCGGCATTGAAGGGGCAGGCGCTTCGCCCACAAGTGTGCAGTTTCGTGCTGCCTTTGCCGGCTGTGCACGGCGGTTTCGTGACCTTACGTTACAGGCCGACGATATTCGGTCATTACGCGATGCCGGTGTCCTTGATGGTGCTAACTGGCAACTGGACAACGTGGCGCGTACAGCGTTGTTGCTGCGCGCCCTGTCCCTTTTGCCGTCAGGCGAACAGGCGGAAATCGTGCGCCAGGTTTATTTGCGCGGTGATTACCGGGAACAGGCCGCGGTACTGCAAAGCCTGTCATTCCTGCCCCAGCCGGAGCGGTTTTTAGAACTGGCCATTGAAGCCTGCCGCACCAATGTGCTGGATGTGTTCGAGGCCATTGCCTGCGAGAACGCCTATCCGGCAGCCATGTTCCCCGAGGCTGCCTTTAATCAGATGGTCTTAAAGGCGATCTTCATGGCCGTGCTGGTGGGCCGGATCGCCGGCCTGGGCCAGCGCGCGACCCCTGAATTAAAGCGTATGGTCATAGCCTTCGCCTCGGAACGCCAGGCGGCGGGCCGCACCGTACCTGATGATGTAGATTTAATCGTGAACCTGGACGCTGCCTGAGTGCGCTGGTTACAATTACGTTAGGAATAGCCCATGAAAATGCCCATAAAAATGTTTGACCACCACATCCACATGACCTCCCGCACCACGGATGATTATCAGGCGATGGCGGACGCGGGAATCGTCGCGATCATCGAACCGGCATTCTGGGTTGGGCAACCGCGCACCCATGTGGGCGCGTTCGAAGATTATTTTCTGTCCCTGGTGGGGTGGGAGCGGTTCCGCTCTAAGCAATTTGGCATCCATCATTTCTGCACCATTGGCCTGAACCCCAAAGAAGCCAACAACCCCGATGTCAACGATGGGGTGATGGAGCTGTTGCCCATCTATCTGGAAAAGGAAAGCTGTGTCGGTGTCGGCGAAATCGGCTTTGATGATCAGACGGCGGTGGAGACAAAAATTTTCGAAGCGCAAATGCAACTGGCCATCGACTTTGATCTGCCGGTGTTGATCCACACTCCGCACCGGGACAAAAAAGCGGGCACCGAACGGACCATCGATCTGGTCAAGGCATCGGGCATTGAACCGGGCCGGGTCTTGATAGATCACAATAATGAGGAAACATTGGCCGCCACATTGGACAGCGGCTGCTGGGCCGGCCATTCCATCTATCCCAACACCAAAATGGATGAAGGCCGCATGGCCGCCCTGGTACAGCAATTTGGCACAGAACGGATCACCATCAACAGCGCCGCCGACTGGGGCGTGTCTGACCCATTGAAGGTTCCAAAAACGGTAGATGCCATGCGTGAAGCCGGGATATCAGAAGCCGATATTGAAACCGTTGTCTGGCATAACCCCATCGCCTTTTTCGGCCAAAGCGGTCGTTTGGACCTGGGCCCGGACGGTGAGCGGCCACGGGTTGATCAGACGGAATTGTGGGAAGGCAATTCCGTCCTGCGGGGCCAGGAAGCCAAAATTGAAGCTGCTGTAGAAGACGCTGCCGGGCCGGCGGAATAACTTCGTGCAGCGTACAATTGTTGTCCTCGTCGTTGGTCTGACACCGTCCCTGATGGGACCCAACACCCCGAACCTTTCCAAGCTGGCCAAACGTGGCGCGATGCAACCCCTGCGCACGGTGACCCCTGCGGTCACGTGCGCTGTGCAATCCACATTTGTTACCGGCCTGGCCCCGGCGCAGACGGGCATTGTTGGGAATGGTTGGTATTTCCGGGACCTGTCCGAGATTTGGTTCTGGAGGCAATCCAACAAACTGGTGGATGGTGAGAAAATCTGGGATGCGGCCAAGGCCCGGGACCCTGATTTTACCTGTGCCAAATTGTTCTGGTGGTACAATATGTATGCGGACGTGGATTGGGCCGTCACGCCCCGGCCCATGTATCCAGCAGATGGCCGCAAGCTGCCCGATATCCATGCTGCACCCGAAGATCTACGGGGTGAGTTGAATGATAAGCTGGGGCAGTTTCCCCTGTTTCGCTTTTGGGGCCCGGCGGCGGATTTGATCGCGTCTGATTGGATCACACGCTCTGCCCTACATATGCGCGAGACGCGGGACCCGACCCTGACCATGGCCTACTTGCCGCACCTGGATTACAGCCTGCAAAAATATGGCCCCGACGCCAGGGAGGTCGAGCCCGAAGTGCGGGCCGTGGATGCGCTGTGTGGTCAGTTGATCGAACAGGCGGACAAGGACGGCACCCGAATTGTGGTGCTGTCGGAATATGGCATCACCAATGTGACCGGGCCTGTGCATATCAACCGCGCCTTGCGCCAGGCGGGCCTGATCCAGGTGCGGGAGGAAGAACATGGCCGGGAGTTGCTGGACCCTGGTGCGTCGGAAGCTTTTGCGATTGCCGATCATCAAATTGCCCATATCCATGTGCGTAATCCCGCCCGTCTGGGGGAGGTGAAAGCCTTGATTGAGGCCCTGGATGGGGTCGAGGTTGTGTTGGATGAAGCGGGCAAGATAGACTACGGCCTGGGCCACGCCAGGGCCGGCGATCTGGTGGCAATTTCAAAGGCTGACCGTTGGTTCACCTACTATTATTTCCTGGACGATGATAAGGCGCCGGATTTCGCCCGCACGGTGGAGATCCACCGCAAACCCGGTTACGATCCGGTGGAATTGTTCATGGACCCGGCCATCAAAATTCCAGCCCTGGCCATTGGCCGACGGCTGATCAAAAAGGCCCTGGGTTTCCGCACTTTGATGGACGTGATCCCCCTGGATGCATCCCTTGTCAAAGGGTCCCACGGCAGGATTACGGACAAGCCGGAAGACGGCCCATTGATCATCAGCTCCGAAGCGGAATTACTACCCGATGGGGAGGTTCCCGCGACGGCGGTGAAACAGATCGTGCTGGATCATATTTTTAATTGAGCCATAGAGACGCTTTTGGGATCGCGTACCTACGTACCAGGAATAAAACGTTGAAAGACCAGGGTCAGCACGAAACAAACCGCTGCGGCCATGGCTATTTGCGGTGCGCCCATATGGGCGATGAGGACCGCATCCAACAGGGACATGCCTGCGATTAGGCTGACCACGGCACGGGGAATATCGCCCGGTTGCCGGCGCCACAAATAACGCAGGGCATTAATCATCCACAGGATGAAAACCACGGCCAGGGCCAGGGCGATGGTGCCGGAGGTGGCACCAATCCAAACAGCGGCAATTGCCGGCACCGCTAGGAATATCAGGGGCCACAGATTGGCCACCTTGCCCAGGTTTTCCTGCTTGGCGATATAGGTCAGGCCGATCAAATAACAAAACAATGCCACAGCACCCAAGTACAGAATAGCAGGCGGTTGGGCGGTAACCAGGAACGCGGCAGCCAAATAGACCAACACCCGGCACAGGCCCATCCAGGCCGGACCCACGGGGTCTGATTTGTGTCGCCAATCGTAATAGACAATGGCACCCGCCAGGCCGATGCCGCACAGACCGGGTGCTATACCCCGATCCATACTTTGCCCCCACCAGAACAAAGCAGCAATGCCCAGGGCCAGCATGATGAAACCGGATGCGTAGACGGCGGTGGCGCTGATCTGACCCGATGGTATGGGCCGCTCCGGCCGTTCAACCGCATCGATATGTTGGTCAAAGGCGTCGTTCAGGTACATACCGCCAACATAAAACAGCGACATGATTGCCATGAGGGCGAGGCCCACGTCCAACATCACGCCGCTGCCCGCCAGGACCAGGCCCGCCAGGCTGTTGGACCAGACGGTCGGCAGGTTTGATACCCGGCCCAGGCGCAACGCGGTTTGCCAGTTCATAGCTCTATGCGTCCACCAACTGGTCGCCCATTAGCTGATTGTGGGCCCAGCTCATTTCCTTGACGATGTTGGTCACCACGTCATCTTTGCGGAATTCCGCCGGTAGCACATCCCAGGTATAGGTCTCAACCTCCAGATGGTCGGTTACTGGGTTTTTTGCCTGACGGGCCAGGAATTTTTCCACCGCCGGGCGGGTCGTGGCGAAACCATCCAGCTCGTCCAGAAATATCGGCACATGAAAATGCACCCGCCATTCCGGGTTTTCCGCCTCCTTATACCGCGCGAAAGCGTCCTGCAAATCGATATACCGCTCCAACCCACGATCGGTCTTGGCGACCACCTGGTGCAAATAGACCTCATCATCAAAGGGTTTGATACGTTCAATATCCGCCTTGGTCACCTGTGGCAGACGCAGACCGGCACTGATTTGAACTTTCGGAATGGCGATGCCTGCGGCCTGCAAGGTATCGACAGCCTCGTCCGGATCCTCAAATTCCACAGCCGCATGGCACAGGTCCAGACAGATGCCCAGATGGCGGTGCAAATCAGCCTCCGCCCCGGCGCGGGAGGAACCTGTGTACATGGCCAATTGTGATATGGCCGCGCTGTTGAACAGATGGCGCTTAAAGGCATTCACCGCTTCTTCGGTGGTTTCCAGCACGCAACAAGGTTCCGGCTCCAACGCCAGGGCGACCGATCGTCCGGTGACTCGGCGTATATGCACCAGATAGGCCGCATGGCGCAGAATGTTATCGACCATGGCCCGGATCGTTTCCGGCCCTTCCACATCTGCCTTAAAGCCACCAGGCACGGTGGAAATACTACCGTCAATGCTGCCGTCATCTGGTAATAGCCGGGATAACAGATCAGCCAAATGGTTGGAATAGGCCACCCGTTCGTTTGTACGCCAGTCGGGTTGGTAGACGCCCTCCTTAACCCGCGCGCCATGAAAGGTGCCGTAGGGGAAACCGTTGATGGTGAAAACGTACAGCCCGGCGGTGGTCAGAATATCCTGCAGTTCGGCAAAGGCCTCAGGGTCCTGCAAATCACGCGCAGTGGCGGCGGATAGCCGCAGGCCAACGCCGAAATCCTGCTCCGGACACAGCTGCGCCTTAACCGCCGGTAAATGCACACGCAGGGCATGGGCCACTTCATCCCAAGTTTCGCCAGGATGAATATTGGTACAATAGGTAAGGTGCGTGCTGTTATTCCCGTTATCAAGCTTCATAGGGTAGAGGCCCTTTCCCGCAACCAATCCCTGGCCGCCAGCATTTTCGGGTGATCAATATGGTGGATCTCAACGCCCCGGCCAATGGCTGCGATCAACGTAATGGTCAGCTCCCCACCTAGATGCTCTTGAAATTCCCGTAGGCCGTCCATGACTGCAAACTCGCCGACTTGGCCATTGCCCGCTCGCATCTCCAGGCTGTCATGCCACAGACGAAAGCCCAGGGTTTCCAGCAAACGGCAAATACGCTGGCCTTCAATCTCGCTCAACATACCCGACAGCACGGCATAGTGGGCGTCCATGGCCATGCCGATGGCCACCGCCTCCCCATGGCGCAGATCATGGTTGCTTAAGCCTTCCAGCTTGTGTGCCGACCAATGGCCATAGTCCAGGGGCCGGGCGCTGCCCTGCTCAAACGGATCGCCGCCCGTACCAATGTGGCGCAAATGCAGCTCCGCACAACGGCGGATCATATAGGCCATGGCGTCGGGCTCAAACGCCGCCAAGGCCGGTGCGTTGGTTTCCAGCCAGGTAAAAAAATCGTTATCGCGGATCAGGGCGACTTTCACGGCCTCTGCCATGCCGGCAATTTTGTCGCGCCGTTGCAGGCTTTCAATAAAGGCGAAATCGTTCAACACGGCAAATGGGGGGGCAAAGGTGCCGACGAAATTTTTAACACCAAAGGCATTCACGCCGTTTTTCACCCCGACACCGGAATCGTTCTGCGCCAACACCGTCGTCGGCACCCGCAACAACCGGATGCCCCGATGGCAGATCGCAGCAGCATAGCCGACCAGATCCAACACCGCGCCGCCGCCAATGGCCATGACATAGGAATGACGGTCCACGGCCAGGGCCAGCATGCGCTTTAGCAGATTATCAACGTGATCGGCCTGGTTCTTGACCGCCTCGCCGCCCGTGACCAATTCCACGGTGAGCAATTCCAAATGGCTTTCATGGGCCACGGCATAGGCTGCCAACCGGTCAACCAAATCCGGTATGGCCTGCGCCACGCCATCATCCAGCACCACGAATAAACGATGGCGCTTATCAGGCTCATGGCGGCAAACTACGTCGCGTAGGGCGGGATTATCAGGATCGAACAAGCTGTGGGTAAAGACCACTGGGTATTCCACAGGCATGGAGAATTGCTGAACAATGGTATCTGTCACGGGCGTCTCCGTGACGTGGCCGCTCAACGGCGGCACCCGGTCCGGTTCCGGTTCAGCCTGTGACTGTTCATCAAAATTTACGTCTTGTTTCATGCCGCCCCTTTGGCCCCATATTTTTATTTACTATGGCATGAATTGTGGGCGGCGGGCCACCGCTATCAAAGCAACCTAATTAGAGGCCCAATCAAAGGCCGAGCACCTGTTTCGCCACGATGTTCCGCTGAATTTCGTTGGAGCCGCCATAGATGGTTGAGGCGCGGAAGTTCAGGAATTTCGGCACCACGGGCACCGCATGGTTTGGCCCCACGGGCTCTGTATTATTGCCGGGCACGCGGGCTTCGGGTTGATAGGGGGCCCCGTAATAGTGCACAGCCTCCACCATCAACTCGGTCATCTGTTGGTTTGCCTCTGACCCCAATACTTTCATGATAGATGACGCTGGGCCCGGCCGGCCCTGTTGGGTGATCTCGGCAATGGTGCGGTGTTCCGTGAATTCGGCCGCCTGCTGCTTAATCTCGGCTGCGGCGATTTTTAGGGCAAAGGCCGGGTCGTCCATCAAGTGTTGGCCGCTTTGTTCCTCCGCCCCAGCGATATCGCGCAATTTAGACAATGACGAGGCAACGGTCGCTGCATAGGCGCTGCCGCCGCGTTCAAATTCCAGCAGATATTTTGCCACAGTCCAGCCGTCGTTCTCATCCCCCAGGCGGTTGGATTGCGGGACGCGCACATCGTCAAAGAAAACCTGATTAACCTCGTGATCGCCCGCCAGGGTAATGATTGGCTGGACGGTGATGCCCGGTGTATCCATTTCGATCAAAACAAAGGAAATGCCTTCCTGGCGCTTTTCCATATCCGCTGTGCGTACCAGACAGAATATGCGATGGGCATTGTGGGCACCGGTGGTCCAGATTTTCGAACCGTTGATGACATAGTCATCGCCATCCGCGACGGCCCTGGTTTGCAGACTTGCGAGATCAGAGCCTGAGCCTGGTTCCGAGTAGCCCTGACACCAGGTATCTTCGCCGGACAGGATTTTTGGCAGGTAGAATTCTTTCTACGCCTTTGTGCCAAATTCCATCAACACGGGGCCGGCCAGGGCCAGCCCCATAACATTGATGCTGGGTGTGCCGATCTGCCCGGCTTCGGAATCGTAGATATAGCGCTGCATGGGCGTCCAACCAGTGCCGCCATATTCCGCCGGCCAGGTCGGTGCGATCCAGCCTTTTTTATACAAGGCCTTGTACCAACGCTGGCTAATCTCATGCTCTGCAAAGACGCCAGAATTCAGGCGCGATGCCTCCCGCATATCAGGCGTCAATTCCGTATCCAGAAAGGCCCGCACTTCGTCACGAAAGGCCAGATCGTCCGCGCTCATTTCCAGATGCATTGAATGTCTTCCTACAGATCGGAGCTTATGCGGCCAAAATTAGAGGCCCAAAACCAACTTCGCCATTATGTTACGTTGCACCTCGGATGAACCGGCGTAGATGGTTGCGGCACGAAAATTCAAGTATTTCGGCATCACCGGGACGGATTTCGCCGGTCCAATGGGCTCCACATTGTTGCCGGGCACCCGTGCCTCTGGTTGATAGACGGCACCGTAATATTGGCTCGCCTCCACCGCCAGTTCCGATATCAGCTGATTATTCTCCGATCCCAACACTTTCATGATGGAGGATGCGGGACCAGGTCGGCCGCGCTGTGCGATATCTGACATGATACGATGTTCGGTCGCCTGCACCGCCATCTGGCGTACTTCCAGATTGGCCAGCTTGGCGGAAAAGGCACTGTCATCGATCAGGCGGCCACCATTTGCGCATTCTGTTTCAGCAATGGCGTGCAGTTTTTCCAACGCCGCCTCCAGCACCGTGGCATAGGCCGCACCACCGCGTTCAAACTCCAACAGGTATTTGGCCACGGTCCAGCCTTTGTTCTCCTCACCAATCCGGTTTTTGATGGGCACGCGCACATCATCCAGGAATACCTGGTTAACCTCGTGATCGCCGGCCAGAGATATGATGGGCTCGATCTTAATGCCGGGTGTATCCATATCGATCAGGATGAACGAGATACCTTCCTGCTTTTTGCCTTCAGTAGAGGTGCGGACCAGGCAGAACATGCGGTCGGCAAATTGCGCCCCCGTGGTCCACAGCTTGGTGCCGTTGACCACATAATGATCGCCATCAACAATGGCGCGGGTTTGCAGGGAGGCCAGATCGGAGCCGGAGCCAGGCTCAGAATAACCCTGGCACCACACGTCGCTGCCGGCGCGGATACGCGGCAGATAAAAATCCTTTTGCTCATCCGTGCCGAATTTCATGATCACGGGTCCGACCATGCGCAGTCCCATGGAAAACAGCCGTGGCGCGCCTTGTGAACCGGCCTCTGAATCATAGATATAGCGTTGCATGGGTGTCCAACCGGTGCCGCCATGTTCTTCCGGCCAGGATGGCGCGATCCAGCCCTGTTCGTACAGGGCGGTATGCCAACGGCGACCAATTGCCATCTCCGCAAACACACCGGAAGTGAGGTTCGAAGCCTCCCGCATATCTGGCGTCAGCTTGGCATCAAAGAAACCGCGCACCTCGTCACGAAAGGCCGCATCCCCTGCCGTCATTTCCATATCCATAATTCAATACTCCTTCACACCCGTGGTCACTTTTTCCGGTAAACAATCTCGCTTCCGTGTCATTGCCGGGTCTCCACTACGCTTCGCCCGGGCATGACGATGTATTGAGTTATTACATGCCCAGAACCAGTTTTGCCATGATATTACGCTGAACCTCGTTGGAGCCGCCTGCAATTGAGCGGGCGCGTAGATCAAGATATCGACCCATCACGGCCAGCTCATCTACCTGGCCAATGGGTTCGATGTTACTGCCCCATTGGCGGGCCTCGGGCTGATGGGGGGCGGCATAATTGCCAAGCACCTCAACCGCGCATTCGCTGATGTCCTGTAACACGTTTCCGGCGCGGGTTTTCAGCAGGGACGAGGCGGGGCCGATACGGCCGGTTTTGGACATTTCCGCGATGACCCGTTGTTCCGTGAATTCCACAGCGGTGATTTCCGCTGCCAGTCCGGCCAGACGTTGGCCGAATGTGCCATTGCTCAGATCGCGGGCGTCGGCCAGGCGCTGGAGGTCGGCCATGGCACCGTGCAAGCGCGCACCCCAGGCCCGACCGCCACGCTCAAACTCCAACAAATACTTGGCTACGGTCCAGCCATCATTCTCCGCCCCGACAATATTTGCCTGGGGCACCCGAACGTCATCGAAAAACACCTGGTTGACCTCGTGATTGCCGGCAAGGGTTATGATCGGCTCTACGGTCACGCCGGGGCTGTTCATTTCCAACAACAGAAACGTA
>JAPKBD010000132.1 GCA_028824965.1 Alphaproteobacteria bacterium
CCTCACCCAATGCCCACCTGCATGAGGGGGCGATGAATTTATTCCGGGCCCGCTATCCCACACATGATGCCGCCGAGATCATCGCCGCCTGGGATGAAGCCGGATGAGCCCTGCCGCCCCCGAACGCCCCGAACGTCTGGACTTTTCGCCGATCAACGACCGGCCCAAATTGAAACTGCCCAACGATGCCCGCATAGCACTTTGGGTTTGCCCAAACATTGAACATTACGAATACCTGCCCGATCCTGTGCGCATTCGCGACCCCTGGCCCCGCATGCCGCATCCTGATGTCCTGGGCTATGGCTTGAAAGACTACGGCAATCGGGTCGGTCTGTGGCGCATGTTCGATGTCATGGATCATTTCAATGTGCGCTGCACGACGTCATTGAACCTGAGTGTCTACGAACATTACCCGGAAATTATGGAGGCGTGTGAGACACGAAATTGGGATGTACTGTGCCACGGCATGTACAACACGCAATATCTGTGGGGCCTGGATGAGGGGGATGAGCGGGCGATTATTCAGGATTGTGTCGAGACCTATCGCCGCCTCACAGGGCGTCAATTGCCGGGTTGGTTCTCACCCGCCGCCTCCCACACCATGAATACGCCCGATTTGGTGGCGGAGGCGGGGATCAAATATTATTCCGATTGGTTCCATGACGACCAGCCCATGCCCATGAACGTGCGCCAGGGCCGGTTGTTGACCGTGCCCTATTCCATGGAGCTTAACGATGCCGTCTTGCACAACCGGGCCCAGGAAGCGGATGATTTTCTGGTCATGGTGCGGGACTATTTCGACACCGTCTATGCGGAGGGTGCGGACCAGCCCCGCATCATGTGCCTGGCCCTGCATCCTTATATGATGGGACAACCGCACAGGATTGGTTATCTGGAAAAGGCGTTGGATTATATCCTTTCTCACAGCGGGGTTTGGCAGGCGACGGGAGAGCAAATCGCAGATTGGTATTATGCCGAAATGTGGGATCAGATGACCCAGCATCTAGATCCGGCACTTAAGTGTGGGAGGCAGCCATGACGGATAGACCCATTACCAGTAAACGCTTGCCGGGCATGGACCATGATCTTTATCCCTATTCATCCATAACGACCCGGCCGCCACTATCATGGCCCGGCAAGAACCAGCTTGCTGTATGGGTCGTTCTGCACCTGGAACAATGGGAATTACAAAGCCCCGCATCTGCTGTCAGAGACGCGCGCTTTAAGGGGGAGTTCGGGAATTTCTTTCCTGACTACCGCACCTATTCAACACGGGAGTATGGCAATCGGGTCGGTATTTTCAGGGTTTTGGAGGTTCTGGATCGCTATCAGATCCCGGTCACTGTGGCGGCCAATGCCGCCCTGTGCACCGCGCACCCGCAATTGATCGACGAATGCCTTAACCGTGGTTATGAAATTGCCGCCCATGGCAGCCACGCAACCCGCATGATCACCTCTAAAATGAGCCAGGCGCAGGAAGAGGATTACATTCACCAAGCGATGGACACGGTGCGCCACAGCAGTGGTGCGGGCAAAGTCGGCTGGATCGGCCAGGACTTTGGCGAAAGCCCACGGACGCCGCATCTCCTCGCCCAGGCGGGTGCGGATTATTTAGGCGACTGGCCGAATGATGACCAACCCTATTGGCTGAGCCCAAAGCCGACCATACCGGGCACACTGTCCATACCGGGGCTGGTGTCATTGCCCTATCATGTTGAATGGGATGACGGCACGATGATGGCGTTGCGTCAGCTAACGGCACCCCGGTATGGCCAAATGGTGCGGGAGGCCGCCGACCGTCTACACCAAGACGCCGCATCGGAAGCAGCCCGTATGATGAGCCTTGGCCTGCACCCTTGGGTCATTGGCCAGCCACAGCGCATCCGCTATCTGGATGAAGTCCTGGCGCATCTGCGAAAAATGGACGGCCTGTGGTTCGCCACGGGCCGGGAAATCGCCGCCAGCTTCAGGGATCAAATACCGATGCCAAGCCCAGCCGCCGAAATATGAGGCCAAACATGAAGCTGGGGCGATGACAGATTTCTGGTCAGCATTGTTAGCGGCTTTCGAATTGCTAAGCCGGGGCGACAGCTATCTACAGGACATTGTCATACTTTCACTCCACGTCAGTATGACCGCGGTCGGTCTTGCAACAGTTGTGGGACTACCCATCGGTGCCATGATGGCATTGTTTCGGTTTCCCGGACGCCGTGTTTTGATCGTCTGCCTGAATGCCCTGATGGGCCTGCCCCCCGTCGTTGTGGGGCTAATTGTGTATTTGGCATTGTCACGTGCCGGGCCGTTTGGTGTCTTTGGCCTGTTATTCACGCCGACCGCCATGATCATCGCCCAGTTCATATTGGTAGTGCCCATAATCGCCTCCCTGAGCCGGGGTGTGATGGAGGAAATGTGGCTGGACTATCGCGAGCAACTGCACTCCCTGGGCGTTTCACCACCACGGCAGTTGGTGGTCCTGTTATGGGATGGCCGGTTCGCACTTTTGACGGCGGTGCTGGCGGGGTTTGGCCGGGCTACGGCAGAGGTTGGGGCGGTCATGATCGTGGGCGGCAACATTGATCATGTGACCCGGGTCATGACCACCGCCATCGCATTGGAGGCCAGTAAAGGTGACCTGGCCCAAGCATTGGGCCTGGGCATAATTTTATTACTGATTTCTCTGACAATTAATCTTTTGGCGTATCTTTTGCGCGGCCTCTCCAGCCTGCGTTTTGCTATGTAATTGGTCATAAAGTGGGATGTACGCCTTCTGGAGTGTAGGCGACTTCGAAATGCATGTTAACCATTGCGATTCTGGTTTTATTAACTCCTAATGGGTTACGGTTATAGCTTACCGATGTGGCAGAATTCGCCCTTCTAAATGGTGTGACCAGTATGCGACCGATTTCGTCGATGAAAACCGCCGATACCTTTCCAACCATGAATGGCGAGCTGTTGTGGCGAACGCTCGCGGCAACTGGTGGCATTGCCTATAGCTGGGATGTGAAGTCCGACCGCATGGAATGGTCCATAGGCGCAAGCGCCACCCTTGGACTGAATGAAAACGAGCTGCCCCGTTGTGGTGCGGATTTGAAAACACTGATCGCCCCGGATGATCAACCCGCCCACGCCATTGCCATGTCGCAACTACTTGACAGTGGTGCCGCCTATAATTGTGAATTCAAATGGCGGCGGCCCGACGGCAGTTATGATTGGATAGACGAGCAGGGAAGCATTGATTTCGACGCACAGGGCAACCCGGAACGTTTTCACGGCCTGATGCGGGTCATCACCGCCTGGAAGAACCGGGAACGCGAATTGGAGCGGATGGCCTATTTCGACGAATTGACCGGCCATTTGAATAGAGCGCGACTGCAGGAAGCCTTGGACGAAACCTTGGTCAACTGCCGCAATACGGCGACGTCTGCGGCCTACCTATTGATCAACATTGATCGCCTGGGCATGATGAATAACGATTATGGCTTTGATATCGCGGACTGCGTCATCATGGAAATCGGCAAGCGCGTCGAAGACTGCACCCGGGTTGGAGATATTATCGGCCGGGCCGGCAGCAACCAATTCGGCCTGGTACTACCGGGTGCTACCGACGTCGAACTGCGCAAAGCTGCAGACCAAATTCTAACGGCGGTCCGCAGTCGGGAGATCGCGACGGAAGCAGGACCGTTAGCCGTATCCCTGACTTTGGGCGGCGCATTAATGCCAAAGGACGCGGCCAATGCACGGGAAGTCATGGGCCGGGCCGAAGAAGCATTATCAAAAGCCAAACTTCAAGGCCGGGACCGTTTCGTCATGCATCGCCCCTCAGCCAATCGCACCGCGGTCAGACGCAAATCCCTGGCCACCGGGGATGCGGTTATGCGGGCGATGAAAGATGGCCGACTGACCTTTGCGGTTCAGCCCATTGTTGATAGCACGACCGGCGAGGCGCAACTTTATGAATGCCTGCTGCGTATGCTGAATGAGAACGGCGAGCTGATACCCGCCGGCCTGTTCATCCCCGTTGTGGAAAAACTGGGCCTGATCCGTCGTCTCGACAAATATACACTTGAAATGGCCCTGCTGGAGATGGAGCAGGTCAAAGATATCAATTTGGCGGTTAACGTATCAGGTATGTCCGCCACCGATCCCTCAACCCTGGATCACCTGTTGTCATTGGTCCATATCCATTCCGGCGTCGCAGATCGATTGGTGTTCGAGATAACGGAAACCGTCGCCATGATGGATTTCGAAGAAACCGCGCGTTTTGCCAATAAGCTGCGGGATCTGGGCTGCCGCATTGCCCTTGATGATTTCGGTGCCGGGTATACCTCATATCGTCACCTAAAGGCCCTGGCGGTGGATATCGTGAAAATCGATGGCCAATTCGTCAAGAACCTGCACGAAAACAAAGAAAACCAACTGTTTGTACAGACTTTGTTGGATTTAGCGGACGGCTTTAATGCCGAAGTTGTCGGCGAATGTGTCGAGACCGAAGAGGAAGCACAGGCCCTGCGTGATCGTGGCGTGAAGTATCTGCAAGGCTATCATTTCGGTGCCCCGGTTCTGGATCACCCCTGGGATATGCCCGCCATGCGCATGCTGCCTATGGAACAGAACAGCTAAGCGTATGTCGCTTGCGCGCCAAGGCGCGCCACTCCGCGCGGGCGGCGCATAAGCGCCGGGCCGCCGTCACGGCCTTAGTTAACACTTCGATTTCATAAACAGCCTAAAAGGTTTGAGCTGCGCGCCAGGCCTTTAGCATCATTAGGCCGTCCGCTTTGTTTTCCAGCAAAAGAACCTTGTTGCGATCCTTGGCACCGGTCATCACCGATAATGTGCTGCGCGGCACGCCCCAGGCCTTTGCCAACAATTTAATCATCGCATGATTGGCTTTGCCCTTTTCGGGCACTGCTGTGACCCGCACTGCCAAACAGCGGCGGCCATCCGCCATATCCTGAATGCCGTCGATCCGATTACCAGATGCACCGGGACGCAGCCGTACCGCGATTAAAGCGCCCTTGCTGTTGGCTGAGAAAGGCAAAGCCAGCGATCCGTTAAATCCGGCGGTCGCTTTGCAGCATGGCGAATAGGACGTGGTCGCTCCATTTGCCATTAATGCGCAGGTATTTCCGCGCGAAGCCTTCTTTTTGGAAACCGGATTTAAGCAATACGGTGGTTGAGGCCTCATTATGGGGCAGGCAGGCCGCTTCCAGGCGATGCAGACCCAATTCATCAAAGACAAATTTCAGTGACGTCAAAACGCCATCCTGCATCAACCCTTGTCCCGCATATTGCTGGCCCATCCAATAACCCATGGAGCATGATTGCGTCACGCCACGACGAACATTGGACAAGGTAATACCGCCCAGCAGACGGTCATCATCACGTCGGAAGACAAAAAAAGCATAGCCGACCCCATCGCGGGTGTCGCGGGCGTAACGGCGCAGACGGCGGCGGTAGGCATTGCGGGTCAACTCATCCTCAACCCAGGTCGGCTCCCACGGGGTCAAAAATTCGCGGGAGGCCGCCCGCAGGCGCGCCCATTCGGACCAATCAGACGGTAGCGGCGCGCGCAAATAAACCCTGTCCCCTTTCAGGGTGGGTGAATTTCCAATCCAAGGCGGATTACGCAGAAATGCAGACACGTCGTCGATCCATCACCAGCTGTGATCCCAAAGTCGAAGGCTTTGTCCTGGCGAAAACTAGCCTTTGGCGAATCTTGCCGCAATTTCACCCTGGCTGGCAAGGCCCGCGATGGGGCCAAGGGCGGCAACGGCCGGATTGGCGGTGGTGAATATGCGGCCCGCGACCCGGCGTACAGCCGCGACATCGACAGCATCAATGCGTTCCATCAATTCTTCCACCGGGATTTGCCGGCCAAACACAAGGGTCTGTCGCGCCAGTTGTTCGACCCGGGAGGCGGAACTTTCCAGGGACATCAGAGTGCCTGCCTTTAGCTGATTGCGGGCGCGGGCGACCTCGTCCTCTGCCGCATCGCCGCCTAACCGCAGCATTTCATCACAGATGACCGGCACCAATTCCGCCGCCTGATCAGCACCTGTACCGGCATAAACGGAAAATGCACCACAATCTTTATACGAAGAGGCAAAGCAGAAAATGGAATAACACAGGCCGCGACGCTCCCGCACCTCTTGGAACAGGCGCGATGACATGCCACCGCCAAGCACCGTCGACATCACCTGCATTGGATAGAAATCCGGATCGTCATACGGCAGTGCGGGCAGTGACAGGACGAAATGCACTTGCTCCAGATCGCGCTCTTCGCGGTTTTCGCCACCCACGAACGTTGCCGTCTCAAACGGATTGTGGGTACCCGGAGCCATCTGGCCAAAATGCGTCTCCGCCAAGGCCACCAAAGCATCATGATCGACAGCACCGGCTGCGCACAGCATCAGCCGGGAAGCGCAATAATGCTGCCCCATGAAATCAAACAACACATCCCGCCCCATATTGGCGACACCATCCACGGGCCCCAAAATGGAACGACCCAGGGCTTGTCCCGGGAAGGAGGCTTCTTGCAGCCTGTCAAAAATAATGTCATCGGGCGTGTCTTCCGACTGGCCGATTTCCTGGATCACCACGGTGCGTTCCCGCGCCATCTCCTCCTCAGCGAAGGTGGACCGTTGCAGGATATCGCCCAGGATATCCACGCTTAAACCCAAATCCTCTTTCATCACGCGGACGAAATAGGCAGTGTGTTCCCGGCTGGTATAGGCGTTCAGATGACCGCCGACGCTTTCAATTTCCACCGCGATGTCCTGGGCACTGCGGCTTTCGGTACCTTTAAAGGCCATATGTTCCAACATATGGGCCACGCCGTTATTGGAAGAGGTCTCATAGCGGGCACCGGCGTCAACCCAGACACCAACTGCGGTGGTCTGCAGACCGTCCCGCCCCTCGGATATCACCCGCAGGCCATTCGCCAGGGTCGTCATTTGCACAGTCACGATAGGTATAAACCCTTCAATAAGGCCAGGCGATCAGGCCCGGCGCAGTTTGCGAACATAGTCCTGCAATACACCCAGATCATTGGGAAGCACAGCGCAACGTTCTTCGCGTTCATACAGGTCAGCCATAGCATCTGGCAATACAGGCCGTTGGCCGCAGGCAGCCTCTACCGCATCAGGGAACTTTGCGGGGTGCGCCGTGGCCAGGGTAATCACCGGCCCCTGGGGCATCAGATCACGTGCCGCCCGCAAACCCACAGCCGTATGGGGATCAATGATCAAACCACTTTCACGATAGACTTCGGCAATGGTGGCCGTTGTCGCCGCTTCATCAACCCGGTGGGAGAGAAACAATTCGTGGGCCTGGCTTAAAGCGGCGCCGGTAACTTCAAACCCGCCCTGTGCTGCCAAGGCAGCCATTTGTTCGCGGACAACGGCCCCGTCCCGGCCATCGATGTCAAAGAGCAGCCTTTCAAAATTGCTGGCGATCTGAATATCCATAGAAGGGCTTTGCGTGGCAAAGACATCATCCATGCGATAGCCCCCGGATTGGAAAAACCGGTGCAGGATATCGTTGCGGTTGGTGGCGACAATCAGCTTGTCGATGGGCAGGCCCATCTTCGCAGCGCCATAGCCTGCAAAGACACAGCCGAAATTACCCGTGGGCACCGCGAAGCTGACCTTTCGTTCCGGCGCACCTGCGGCCAGGGCGGCGGTGACATAATAGACCACCTGGGCCACCACACGGGCCCAGTTGATGGAGTTGACCGCGGATAGGGCCACTTCATCGCGGAACGCCAGATCATTGAAGGCGCCTTTCAACAGGGTCTGGCAATCGTCAAAGGTGCCTTCGATGGCGATGTTGTGGACGTTATCCGCCAGAACAGTGGTCATTTGCCGGCGCTGAACCTCGGACACACGGCCTTGGGGGTGCAGGATAAAAATATCGATGGCATCCCTGTCCCGGCAGGCTTCAATCGCGGCAGACCCCGTATCCCCTGACGTGGCCCCGATAATGGTAATCCGTTGTTTACGCTTGGCCAGTTCCCGGTCGAACAGGCGGCCCAACAACTGCATGGCCATATCCTTGAAGGCCAGGGTGGGGCCGTGATACAGCTCCAACAACCAATGACCATCCGATAGCTGGCGCAGGGGTGCGACGGTGGCATCGGGGAATATCTCATAGGTCGCTTCGGTAATGGCCAATAATTCATCGTGGCTGATGCCATCCATAAAAGGCTGCAGAATTTTGGCGGCAGCCTCCGCATAAGGCAGGCCCTTCAACGCATTTAGATCAGCATGGGATAGCTCTGGCCAGACGTCAGGCACATACAAACCACCATCCCGGGCCAGGCCGGTCAGCAGCACATCGCTGAACGACAGGTCGGCTGCTTGCCCACGGGTTGAAATATAATTCACGACATATAACTCCAGAAAAACTGAGGCGCCAACTTAGTCTCCAAGATAACGTTTTTCAAGATGCTGGCGAAAGATTGCGCTATCCAAGGGCTTGCCCGTCGCAGCAGCAAGCAAATCATCCGCCTTGGCATGCAGGCAACCCTGGCTATGGATATTATCTTTCAGCCACGCCATCAACGAGCCGAAGTCACCTTTAGTGAGATTATCCGAAAGGTCGGGCAAGGCTGCATCAGCGGCGCGATAGATCTGTGCCGCCGCCATTGCCCCCAGGGTATAGGTGGGGAAATAGCCGAAAGCGCCATCCATCCAATGGATATCCTGCATACAGCCATCCCGGTCGTTGGGCATATTGATGCCCAGCAAATCCCTCATACCGTCGCGCCAGGCACCGGGCAGATCTGCAACCGCCAGATCGCCGGACAAGATCGCCCGCTCCAGGCGGTAGCGGTGAATAATATGAAGGGGGTAGGTGACTTCATCCGCCTCAACCCGGATCAAGGAGCGGGCCACGTTGCGGACCCGGCGGGTCAACCCGCTACTTTCCCATCCAGGTCCTGAAACACCGCCCACCTTTTGCAACAGCGGAGCGAGGTAGGCCAAAAAGTCATCGCCCCGGCAAACCTGCATCTCCACCAACAAGGACTGGCTTTCATGGATGGCCATGCCCATGGCGTTGCCGACGGGCTGGTTGCGCCATGCCTGCGGTAGCCCCCGTTCATACATGCCGTGGCCGCCTTCATGCAGGGCGGGAAAAAGGCTGCCCAGCGGGTCCACTTCGTCATAGCGGGTGGTCAGGCGCACATCATCAGCGACACCGCCTGTAAATGGATGCATGGAGACATCGAGGCGGCCATGTTCGAAATCAAAACCCAGCATTGCCAAAAGCTGCCGGGAGAGCTGTTCCTGTACCGCGGCTGACATCTGTTCCGGTGCGGCGGGCGGTGATACTTGATGTGTCAGGATGTTGTCCAACAAATCGGGCAGAAAAGCAGCCAAGGCATCAAAATGCCGATCCACCTCGTCTGCCGTAAGGCCCGGTTCATATTCCGATAACAAAGCGTCGTAAGGCGCGCAGTCAAAGGCTGCCCCTTTGGCCTGGGCGGCTTGTCGGACCAGGCCAACGACTTCGTCCAAATAGGGAGACAGGGCGGCAAAATCATCATCCGCACGGGCACTGCGCCAAACCATTTCACAACTGGACCCGGCGCGGCTAAGGGCGGTGACCAAATCCCCGGGTAACGCCGTTGCGTGAGAGCGTGCCCTGGCCATTTCCCGCACGTTGGCCTGCTCCCATGCCCCCAAAGCTGCCAATGCGCCTGCCTCTTGAACTTTGGCCAACAGGTCCGCAACCTCCGGCGCGCAAAGCATCTCATGGGCCATCAACGACAGGGTTGCCAATTGGTCCGCCCGCGCACCAGCGCCACCCTTGGGCATCATGGCAGCCGCGTCCCAATGCAACATGGCGGCGGCACCATTCAAATGGCTTAGCTTGGCAAAATGCTCGGTCAGTTTTTCGTAGGCGCCCATTATAGGTCTTCCTCTTTGCGCCGATGGGACACGATGAACACGATCAGCAAGACAACGGACAAAGAAAACCACGTCAGGGCATATTGCAAATGGTCATTTTTCAAAGTGGGTTGCGCCACCCCACCAATGGGCAAGCCGCCGGGGTTTTTTCGAACGCCAGCCTGGACGACGGCGGATACGAGGCTGAGGTTTCTGCTTTTCGCGATGCCGGGGATGTCGTACCAAAACCATTGATCAAGTTTGGCGTCATAATCCGGCGTCCACGGACCTTGTATCAAGTCGCTGCGCAAGACGCCGTCGATGGTGACGTTGCCGGGCAACTGTCCGGTCTGCCGGGTTTTTGGGTCGCGCTGGTGGGGTGGAATCCAGCCCCGATTGACCAGCACCGTTGCGCCGTTCTGTAAACGTAAAGGCGTTAGAACATGCAGACCGGACCGGCTTTTATGGGTTCGGGGCCCCAAGAATGCCTCCCCGTCGTGGAGAAATACCCCCTGCAGACGGACAGCGCGATAGTTGAGGGCTGGCAGATCGCCCAAACGTTCCGCCAGCGGCAAGGGAGGGGCCGATATGCCGGCCGCCATTTCGGCGATCAGGCCGTCTTTCCAGGCTTTGCGCTGCATTTGCCACACGCCCAGGGACAGCATCAAAATTAGGCCGAAAAGGGTTAGGCATATGGACCACGGGCCGGGTCGGCGCATATTCTAAGTGCCTCTTCTAATCCGAGCGCGCGTCATTGTTCAGGTCATTTTGGTTGCCATTGAACCCGCCGACATTGCTGCGATATTGCAAAGCAATCAAGGTCGCTTTCAGGGGCCGCAGGCACAAGATCGAAGCACCCAGAACAAAAGGGATCTGATAGATCAGATGCACCCAGATGGGCGGGGCAAAAGAGGTTTCAACAATAAACGCCAAGGCAACGGCAAGGCCGCCAACAATCAGTATGACAAAAACCGCCGGGCCATCGCCTGTGTCATGGGCGGACAGATCCAGGTCACATGCGCCGCAGATCGGCGCAACATCAAGGAGGCTCTTGAAGACCTTGCCCCGGCCACAGCGGGGACAGCGGCATAACAGGCCCGCGAAAAAGGGCGACACATTAGTGCCGCCTTTATCGTGTTGCATCTTAGTCATGGATGCTGTGTTTCTTATTGGCCGCTCTAATGCGGGGCCATGACCCCGGCGCCCCATACATAGATGAAGCAGAACAGGAACAGCCAGACCACATCGACGAAAT
>JAPKBD010000462.1 GCA_028824965.1 Alphaproteobacteria bacterium
ATGGTGATGAGCCGGGTGCGACGGCCGTGAATGATATTGACGCCAGCGGCCTTGTGGCAGTCGCCACCATGATGCGGGATCGGGGTATTTTGCCGTCGGGCCGGAAGATCTTGATACCGCCCCGCTATTTCGTCGGTGTCGCGGATATGCCCCTTGATCCGTGCGATGACTGGCAGCCGACCCGATTACTGAGCAAGATCGAGACGGGCGCAGATTTCGCCCAAACGCAATTTTGTTTTGATATGGAAATTTTGCGCCGCTATATCGCCCGCCTGCAGGCATTCGGCATACCCGAACGATTGCCTTTATTGATTGGCTTGGCACCTTTGGCATCTGCAAAGCAGGCGATTTGGATGCGCGACAATCTTTTCGGCACCATCATCCCCGATCACATCATTGCACGGTTGCAAGATGCGGATGACCCAGGCGGAGAGGGGCGGCGTATTTGTGTCGAATTAATCCATGAACTTGTGGATATGCCCGGTGTGGCGGGGGTGCATTTGATGGGACATCAGGCGGAAAGCCAGATCGCCGAAACCTTGCGCGCGGCTGATCTATAGAGAGATTCCGGTCAATTGGGAATCGCTTCGCGATTCTAAGTGATTGGAAAAATTGCTCGATTCTTAAGAGTCAGAGCATTTCCTCGTCGGAAATGCTCTGACTCCGAAAAAGCCGGCCCGGCCCACATCCATCCCTGGGCGCTGTCTGTCCGGCCAGTTGCAACATATGCCAGGCCAATGCCTGGTTTGAGGTGATCACCGGTTTGCCGATCGACGCTTCTGCCTGATCCAGAATTTCGAAACTGCGCAAGTTCGTGCAAGAGGCAAAGACCGCGTCGACCTTATCGGATTTACCGACAGCGCAAATGGCATCGCATACAGATTGGGTTGATATGCGGGCGACGACGGCTTCCTCGCTCTGCTCAAACGAGGCAAAGACGGGGATTGAGAGGCCGTTAGCTTCCAATAAGGCGCGCATGGCATCAGAGACTTCGGCAATATACGGGGTGACAAAGCCAATGTTTTTGACCCCAAGATGGGCGCAGGCGGCGATCGTGGCGGTGATGGGGTCGGTCGTCGCGGCCTCAGGGTGCTGACCCCGGATGAGGGCTGCGATCTTTCCCGTGCCGATAACAGTGGCACCGGACGTACAGGCATAGGCGACAACATCTAATGGCGTGGCGCCTGGCAGCAGGGATGCTGAATGTGGCAGGGCTGCCTCCATCGCTTGCAAGGTTTCGGGCGTTACCTCCAGTGCACTGGGTATGCGGGAATGATAGAGGGCCCATCCGGGTTGGTCGAAGACGGTGCGAAATTCTGCCTCCAGTGTTTCGTCGGCTTGTAGGATGATAACCCCAAAGGCGGCCTTTGCAGCGATACCTTTGTCTAGTGTGAAGGGGAGTTTCAAGTCGACACTCCTAAAGGATTGGTAATTCGGGTGCGGCGCGGGGGGTCAACAGTTCCGCGCCGTCGTCACGGATCACCATGTTTTCTTCGTGCACCATAATCTTGTCCCCGATCACGGTCATGCTCGGCTCCAACGTGATCACCATGCCTGGCTTCAGGATGGTTTCATCGAAGGATATCAACGACGGCGCTTCCGTTAGCTGCAGGCCAAGTCCGTGGCCATAACGCCCCACATCGCCGCCCCCTTCATTGCCCTCCCCATTGCCTTGTTGTGCGATTACGGCTTGCATCACGCTATGAAGGTCTTTGCAGGTGATGCCGGGACGGGCCGTGGCCAAGGCCGCATCGGTGGCACGGTAGAGGGTTTGATAGGCGTATTTGGCAGCGTCACTGGCATGTCCAAAGGCGAAATTCCGGTCAAAATCACAGAAATATCCCTGCAGGGTTGCTCCTGTATCCAGCATCAGGACATCGCCGGCCGCCAAGGGTTTGTTGTTGGGAGGCGAGATAACATCCGTATAGCCATCAGTGTCCGCACCGCCAACCAAATAGGGCACGTTCTCAGCCCCTTGTTGCAGCAGGTCAATTCTAAAGGCCCGAAAAACCTCGTTCAACGGCTGGCCCAGATGAAACAATGTCCCGGCACTGGCGAAGCTTTTCCCCGCGATCTGGCAAATCTTCGTAATGATTTCGATTTCGGCATCCGACTTGACCATGCGAAGGGCTTGCATAAGGGGCGTGGCGTCTTCAAATGCTGTTGCCCCCAAGGCCGCCCGCAGCCGTTGATAGTCCAACAACGGCATGCGTAAATTGC
>JAPKBD010000463.1 GCA_028824965.1 Alphaproteobacteria bacterium
TGTTAAAAGATGTTGTCAGATAATCGTTACCTATGCGTTAACCCTAACAAAATAATAAAAGACCAATTTCATCCCCAGGTTTATCCCCAATCCCCCGGCTTCATTTTCTTCTGGCATAATCGGTGTCAAATTGCGAAAATTGTTGAGTCGCAGATGTCACGGGCTTTGAGCAGCCCTATTTCATGTGGGTTTTCATATTGGGTTTCATGCTGGATTTCAACTAACTGGACACGATGATTATGGAGGTCTCACTCGAACGTTGCCCGGCTTTGGTTCTTAACGCTGACTTTCAGCCGTTGAGCTACTATCCTTTGTCCTTGTGGTCCTGGCAGGAAGTCGTCAAGGCGGTTTTTTTGGAGCGGGTACAGGTGCTTTCCGCCTATGACCGGATCATCCGCTCCCCCGGCTTTGCCATGGAACTACCGTCTGTCGTGGCCTTGAAGCGCTATATCAAACCGGCTACATATCCAGCCTTCACGCGGTTTAACCTGTTTTTGCGGGATCGTTTCATTTGTCAATATTGCGGTGCCAGCCATGATCTGACTTTTGATCACGTCGTCCCGCGCAATCAAGGCGGGCGCACCACTTGGGAAAATGTTGTCGCCGCCTGCGCACCGTGTAACTTGCGCAAAGGCGGGCGGATGCCGAAAGCCTGTGGCATGCACCCCTACGTCACACCACACCGACCCACGGTCAGACAATTACACGAGAAAGGCCGCGCCTTCCCGCCCAACTACCTCCACGAGTCATGGAGTGATTTCCTCTATTGGGATACGGAGCTGGAAGCCTGATATGATCCCAGATTCTTTTGATACCGCACCGGTGATGATCCGGGCGGACCTACGCGCTGCCCTGAACCGCGCCCATGAATGCCAATCAGAAGCTGGTGACTGGCTGGACGGCACCCAGCGACTGGCCGTTATGGCAGAGGCACGCCAGGCCTGGGACTGCGAATTCTGCCAATCGTGCAAGGATGCTTTATCGCCCTATGCCGTCACCGGCAGCCATGTTCATTTAGGTACATTGCCCCATGCCTGGATCGACGTCATCCACCGGGTTGTGACAGATTCCGGACGGCTGAGCGCACGCTGGTATGCCCAAGCGCTAACAGACGGCATGGTGGAGGATGAAGTCATTGAGGTTATCTCCATTGCCGTGCAGGCCGTCGTGGTCGATTGCTTCACTGCCGGGATCGGCATGGAGACACCCGCCGCCCTGCCCGCCAAGGCCGGAGAAGCATCCCGGCAACATCGGGCGGACGCCAAAACCGGACCTGGATGGGCCGCGACCATCGCGCCGGAAGACGCAGACGACGATTTTGTCGATTTCTATGACAATGAAAGCCATTTCTATATTCGCCGCTCCCTCACTTTGGTGCCGGGCGAAACGCGACGCCTGTGGGATCTGTTGAACAACCTTTATATGGAGGACCCCCGCCTTTACGAGCTGGAGGGGATGGAACGGCAGATCTCCCGTGCGCAGATGGAGTTTCTGGCCGCACGCGCCTCGGCCCTGCTGGGGTGCTATTACTGAACGACGTCCCATGCGATGCGGCTCCGGGTGAGCGGCCAACAGACTGGAAATGATTATGACCTTGATTTGGTCATGGGCGGCGAAGTGGTGGATAGCGGCCTGCCCCACGGTGCCTTGATGAATGATTTCGTAGAGGCGATTTGCGCCCGTGATACAGATCGTACAGCACGCGCCAGGGCAGCTATCGTGGAAACTCTGGGGGAAGCGGCAATGGTTGATGCCGCCGCCATGATCGCCGCCTTCAACGCCTATCCCCGCATGGCGGATGCCACAGGTATCCCGTTGGAAGATGCCAAGGCAGCAGCCACTGCCACGATGCGCCAGGAGCTGGACCTGGAAACTTTCAACAACGCCGCGCCGAGGGCATAAACATTGCTATGAAACGCCGCCTGCTTATCGTCGCCCATGCCCCTTCGGCCAATACCCAAAGACTGTTCGATGCAGTGGTTGCGGGCGCGGGTGACGACGTTGACGTCATCGCACGCACACCGTTTGAGGCCGGGCCGGACGATGTATTGGCCGCCGACGGCATAATTTTGGGCACCACTGAAAACCTTGGTTATATGAGCGGTGCATTGAAGGATTTTTTCGACCGCACCTATTACCCCTGCCTGGAACAGACCATGGGCAAGCCATATTGTCTGTATATCCGGGCGGGCCATGACGGCACGGGCCCCCGTC
>JAPKBD010000464.1 GCA_028824965.1 Alphaproteobacteria bacterium
GGCCCGTTCGTCATGAACACCCGTGAAGAATTGCAACAGGCCTTTGACGACTATCAGTCAGGCCAAATGGGTGCCATTTCACGATAGGCATAGCTTCCGCTATTTGCTCATGACGATACGTTGCAAGGCATCGATTGTTTTTCTTGCCTGCGCCTTCAATCCCTCATCCGTAGCGCTGGAGACGGGATGATCGATGACGGCAAAATCATAATCGGGCATACCAAGAACCCGGCTCATCAACTCGGCGGCGGAGACGAAGTTCGTCGTCATCACGGCGACAGCAGGCACCCCGGCACGTTCGGCAATAATGGCGTCATGCAAACTGCACGACGAACAACTGCCTCAATCGCCAAGGCCTGAGATTACCACATCCCACTGAGCGATTTCTTCTGCGATATAATCATCTGCGGGCGCGCTGTAGTTGGATTTGACCCGCAGCAAAACCTCGGCCACGCCGAACTCCTCCCGCAACATGGTTTCGGCGTGATGGAAAAAGCCTTTGGTGCCTTCCTTGCCGTTGGAGATGAAGCCAACGGTTTTCCCGGTGAGCGAGGTAAGGCGTGGTGCCAATTCACCGATCGCGACGTGGGCCTCACTACTCGGGTCTAATACTTGGAGCGTCATTTGTTTCCCTTCCTAAGTTAGGAATAATTATATTATCAAAGTGTGGGCGGCGGGCCGCAATCAAGACAGGCACCGATGGGCAAGGTCACAGCGTGGCTTTTATGGCCCAGCCAGGGCGGAATAACCGCACCGAAGCCACCTGCCGGTCCGCCCGCTGCAATAATCAGCAACTGATCAGGGCTTTCCATAGCAGGATAAACCGTGTCGCCGCGATCACGCACGACGGAGCCCTTACCCACGTCCGCCCATTCCCGGCGATGGATGCGGGCACGCTCAAAGATGAATTGGGCGACGTCTTTTTTGGTCCACCCTGCAGCTTGTAGATGCTCGCGCAATTGCTTCGCGATGATGATGGCATAGTTGCCGGGCCAGATCGAATAATGACGCATATTGGCCCGGATCTCGGCGGCAAATGTCTCCAATATCTCCTCCGGCTTCGTGGTCCATTCATTCATGATTTGTCGCGGCGCACCAGCGGTCATGACGGTCACGGTGGAGAGTTCTTTCGGAATATCGTGCTGTTCGGCCAGGCTGAGCCAAGGGTTGTCATCTTCATCTTCCGACAGGCAGAAACTAATTTTACCGGGATGCCCCAGGGTGGATCGATCGATCTCACCCGGTCGGACATCCAGTACATTTATCAGGATCAACCGCAACGCCCGGCCAATAACCGTGGTCGCCCGGTCACTGGAGCCAAGGACATTGAAAGTGGGATTTGTATTCAATTCCAACCGGATCGGACCGTTCAAAACCAAAAGCACGGCGCACCCACCCGTGCTGGCCGTAGCACCATGCAACAGGAATTCAGGCTGCAACATCGCCGTCACAGCCGCGACAACGACGGGAAAATGCATGGGCAGGCACCCCGCCATAACAGCATTAATGGCCAGTTTTTCCGCTAAAATCGGTCGTTCGCGCACCGGCTCCAACCCGATCAACTGGTCAGGGGGCAGCATGCTCCATTCCAGGCAGGCTGCGACCGCCTCCGCCGTCGGCGGCACAATGGGCAGGCCATCAGTCCAGCCGTGCGAATGGTAAAGCTCTTGAACAGCGTTGAAATCATCCGCTTCGTGAATTTTTGACGAAAGTTGCATAAGCCTCGACGCCCTTTTTGACTAATTTGGACGATCATAGTGAATAACGCGGGCGTCGCCTAGTCGAACGCAAACGTCGTCATGCCCAGGCTGCCCCATTCGAAACTGCGGTGGAGGGCGTGGCCGGCACCGCCGCCCGCACCCGCTGCTGTCAACAGGGGCAGGAAATGTTCGTCGCGGGGATGGGCCATGGCCGCATGCGGGGCCAGGATCTGATAGTTCAGGATATCGTGCAGGCGGCCGCCTTCAACGCGATCCAGCACCCAAGCCTCGAATTCCACGGCCCAGTCCGGGCTGGGGCCGTCCACCGGCACCCCGCCTGAACGACGCTGAAAGACATCGCCAAGATTGTGCGTGATGGAACCACTGCAGAAAATCAACACACCTTCATCCCGCAATGGGGCCAGCGCCTGGCCAACGGCGAATTGATGGGCCGGACCCAGGTACGGCTGAATGGAAAGCTGCGTGACGGGGATATCAGCGTCGG
>JAPKBD010000465.1 GCA_028824965.1 Alphaproteobacteria bacterium
CGCGGTCTTCCCAGGCATTATCACCTTCCTGCCCAATACCATCACCTTCAGGGGCTGACTTACATTTATTATCGTTGATGAGGACGCCGATCATGCCTGCTATTGAATATGATGTCGTGGTTGTGGGTGCTGGTAACGCCGCTCTTTGCGCAGCCATTTCCGCCCATGAGAATGGCGCACATGTGCTTGTCCTGGAAAAGGCGCCGGAGGATGAAAAGGGCGGTAATTCCTACTTTACCGCCGGTGGTTTCCGCTTCGCTCATGAAGGTCTGGAAGACGTTTGTACGGATATTCTGGTCGATCTTTCCGACGATGAAGCCAACAACATGGTCTTGCCCACCCATGATCGGCAGTTTTTCTACGAAACCTTGATGAAAGTCACCCACGGTCAGGCCGACGAAAATCTGGCCTGGACTTTGATCAATGGCTCCCGCCCCACGATGGCCTGGATGGTGGAAAACGGTGTCCGCTTCATCCCCATGTATGGCCGGCAATCCTATGAGGTGGATGGCAAACAGCACTTTTATGGCGGGGTCAATATTGAGGCTGTGGGCGGCGGTGCCGGGTTGGTTGAATTCCTCCTCACACGCTGCAAAAAACTCGGCATTGAAGTCCGCTACGACACTGGTGCGACAAAGCTACTTCAGGCGCAGGATTACACCATCAATGGCCTGACTGTACGCGGCCTGGATGGCTACGAGGACATTGCCTGCCGCAGCGTCATCCTGGCCTGTGGCGGTTTTGAATCTAATCCGGAAATGCGGGTCCGATACCTCGGCCCCGGCTGGGACCTGGCCCGTGTCCGTGGCACCCGCCACAACACAGGCGAAGGCATTCAAATGGCGCTGGATATCGGTGCCGTCCCCCACGGCAATTGGTCGGGCTGCCACTCGGTAGGTTGGGACATCTCCGCGCCGCCTTTCGGTGACCGCTGGGTGCTGGATAATTTCCAGAAACATTCCTATCCCCTGGGCATCATGGTCAATTTGGATGGCGACCGCTTTGTCGACGAGGGCGAAGACTACCGCAACCTAACCTATGTCCGCTTTGGCAAAGCTATCATGTCGCAGCCGCACCGTACGGCGGTGCAGATCTTTGATCAAAAAACCATCTCCATGCTGCGCGATGAATACCGCATCCGGGAAGTCACGAAGGTGGAGGCTGATACCATTGAAGGCCTGGCGGAGGAGTTGGAAATCGACGCCGCCAAATTGCGCCACACCATCGATGAATATAATGCAGCCTGCCAGACGGGTAACTATAATCCGGCGATCCTGGACGGCGTTGGCACGAATGGCATCCATCCTGCAAAAAGCAACTGGGCCCTGCCCATCGACAAACCACCCTACGCCGCTTTCATCACGACAACCGGCGTTACCTTCACCTTCGGCGGCCTGAAAATCGACGACGATAACGCCGTCCAGGATCTGCGCGACAGATCCATCCCCGGACTTTACGCCGCAGGCGAACTGGTGGGCGGATTATTTTATGAAAACTATCCCGGCGGCACCGGCCTGATGTCTGGCGCCGTCTTTGGCAAGCGCGCCGGGGCGGCTGCAGCCCGATATAGTAAAAGCAACAGCCGGGCGACCGAGTAAGCCGAAAATTAGCGGCTTACCTCTCGCGCTACCATTGACAAATGCCCGTATCGCTACATTTCAAATACGGACGAAACCAAAAATATGGGTGGAGGCCCAAGAATATGGCAATGATATTGAGGACAGTCCGGGTATTGCGGGCATTCATACTGAGCTTCGCTTTGGTGTCGCTGTTTTCAGGCTTGGCGGCAGCGGATAGCAAGAATAATGGACAGTTCGGCAAATATCAGCCAAAAGATTTTCTAACCGACTACACGAACCTGAAACTTCGTGCAGATACGGAAAATTCATTCATCTATAAAAACCCCAAGATCGATACCAAAAAATACAAAAAAATTATGGTCGAACGGATAAAGGTCTGGTTCAAGGAGGATTCCGAATACAAAGGCATCGACCCAGCTGAGATCAAGGAGCTGACCGACTATTTCCATAAAGCCATTGTTGATGCTCTCGGTGAACAGTACCCCATTGTGCGGGAACCGGGCCCGGACGTCCTCCGCTTGCGCATTGCCATCACGGATCTGGTGCCAAATAAACCAGGCGCCTCGAGCTAAACGTTATTTTTGGTGACGGCAGCATCAGGCGGCGCTTTGATTGTTCTG
>JAPKBD010000133.1 GCA_028824965.1 Alphaproteobacteria bacterium
CTGGTGCCTGGCCCTGTCCGAAGGTCCACGCCCGGCCACGGCCGCCAACATCACAGCAACTGTTTCTGAGGGTAAATTAAGCGGCGAGAAGATCCCCGTAGCGGACGCTGATATCGCCCACAAAGCCATCGTCGTTGCCAAAGATGGCAGTTCCACTGGGGGCACAGGCCTGTTCATTGTTGATCTGACCGGCCCAGGTATAGAACGCAGCGCGGTTGAGACCATGGACCCGACGCGGTCACAGGCCAAGCTGACGTTCTCAGATGCCCCGGTGGAGCGATTGGGCGGCGACGGCTGGCCTTTGTTGGAGTCTATTCAGAACCGCGCAGCAGTGTTGCTGGCGTTTGAGCAGATTGGCGGCGCGCAGACCTGCCTGGAAATGGCCAAGGAATACGCCATGGGCCGCTATGCCTTTGGCCGCCCAATCGCGGGCTATCAGGCCATCAAACATCGCCTCGCGGATATGTATGTTCAGATCGAACTGGCACGATCAAACGCCTATTTCGGTGCCTGGGCCTTATCCACGGATGCCGCCGAATTATCTGTGGCGGCGGCAACGGCACGGATCAGTGCGATTGAGGCGTTTAATTTCGCCTCGAAAGAAAACATCCAGATCCATGGCGGCATGGGCTTCACGTGGGAGTTCAATTGCCACCTCTACTATCGCCGGGCCCGACAAACGGCCCTGGTTTTGGGCAGCCTGCGGCGTTGGAAAGATCGTCTTATCAATGCCCTCAGCCAACGTAATGCAGCGTAAGGAGTAATAATCATGGATTTTACGGATACCCAGGAAGAAGCTGCATTTCGCGTCAAGGCACGCAGTTTTCTCGAAGTTAACGCCCAACCCAAAGACGGCGGCGACCGCAACCTGGCCACGGGTGCGGACAAGGCCGGTATGCTGGCCGCCTCCCGCCCCTGGCAGGTAAAGAAGGCCGCAGCAGGCTTTGCCGGCATCACAATGGCAAAAGAATATGGCGGCCAGGGCCTCTCTCCAATTATGGAGGTCATCTATCGACAGGAAGAGGCGGAGTTCATCGCGCCGCGCGGGGTTTATGAAATTGGCCTGGGCATGTGCATCCCCACAATGTTGGCTTATGCCACGGAAGAGCAGAAACAACGCTATGCCGGCCCTGCCCTTCGCGGCGAAGAGATTTGGTGCCAGCTGTTTTCCGAACCAGCGGGTGGCTCTGATCTGGCTGGTTTACGGACACGGGCGGACCGCGATGGTGACGCTGACGATGCCGATTGGATTATCAACGGCCAGAAGATTTGGACCTCCGGCGCGCAGTTTTCTGATTACGGCATTCTGGTCACGCGCAGTGATTTTGATGCGCCAAAACATAAAGGCCTGACGTTCTTTTTCCTGGATATGAAATCGCCCGGCATTGAGATACGCCCCATTAAACAGGCCTCCGGCCCCGCGAATTTCAACGAGGTTTACTTCACGGACGTCCGCATCCCTGACAGCCAGCGCCTGGGCGCAGTTGGCGAAGGTTGGAAGGTATCTCTGACGACCTTGATGAATGAGCGGTTTGCGGTTGGCGTTGCACCACCCCCTGATTTTGAGGAGATCTTTGATCTGGCCCGGGACACGGAGTTGGAAGACGGCCCGGCGCTGGATAATGCCATGGTGCGCGATCGCCTGGCGGATTGGTACGTGCGCAAACAGGGTCTGAAGAATTCTCATTTCCGAACCATGACAGCGATGTCCCGCGGTGAAACGCCGGGCCCGGAAAGCTCCATTAACAAGCTGGTCTCCGCCACCAAATATCAAGAGGTCTCATTCTTCGGTATGGAGTTGCAGGAAATGCTGGGCATTGTGACGGATCCTGAAACGGTGGCCCTTGATGGTCTGTTCCAATCGGGTGCCCTGTCATCGCCCGGCTATCGTATAGCAGGTGGCACGGATGAGATCTTGCGCAACATCATCGCTGAACGTGTTTTGGGCCTGCCCCAGGACGTCCGCCTGGACAAAGTGGGTTCCTTCCGGGACCTGCCCACCGGAGACAAATAGAACCAAAGAATAAGCAATAAACAAAAAAGGGGCGGCACACGCAGTGCCGCCCCTTAATTTTTGTCTAATGGCCTAGGATGTAAGGAAGTCTAACCACCGCCGATTTTTGGCAGGACATAGATTTCACTATCCTCAGTCACTTCTTCCAGGAACGGGTCCGGTAGGATCACGCCGTCAATTGCGACGGACATAGAAGTCTGGATTTCTTCTCCCAGACCCGGAAAATCAGCCTCCAACGCCTTGAACATTTGCCGGACGTTTTTGGCTTCGACATTGACCTCCGTCACACCATTGGTGAACTGCTGCGCAGTCCCGCTTGAAAGTGTGACCTTGACCATGTCTCTTTTCCGAACCTGATCCTATTCCTGTCTTAGGCTACTTACTTGCCGCGATACCGGCCAAAATGGTCGGTGGCGACAAGGGCAGCTGGTTAAAACGAACGCCGGTCGCGGCTGCGACGGCGTTTGAGACGGCCGCCAATGGCGGAATGATCGGCACTTCGCCCACGCCCCGGACCCCAAAGGGATGGGTTGGGTTCGGCACTTCCACGATGATCGCGTCGATCATCGGCAGATCAGAAGCCACAGGCACCCGGTAATCCAGG
Source organism: Alphaproteobacteria bacterium (assembly GCA_028824965.1). Lineage (GTDB taxonomy): Bacteria > Pseudomonadota > Alphaproteobacteria. The sequence continues at coordinate 2,619 of JAPKBD010000133.1, forward strand.
AAACCCGCATTTTCCAAACGGCCGTTCTTGTCGTAGATATATTCCTCGTTCAAAGCCCAGCCGATACCTTGTACAGCACCGCCCTGAATTTGACCTTCGACGTAGGCGGGATGAATGGCCCGGCCTGCATCTTGAACAGCCGTGTAACGCAACACCGTCACATGGCCCGTGTCGGGATCAACCTCAACATCGCAGATGTGGGTGCCGAACGCCGGCCCCGCACCCTTGGCGTTGATGTCTGCATGGCCCGAGATGGGACCACCGGTTTTGTTCGCCACTTTAGCGATTTCGGCCAGGGACATAGGCTCAAAATCACCTACGTTGGTCGATGCCGGTTTGGCATGGCCGTCTTCCCAGACCACGCCATCAACATCCACATCCCAGACTTTCGCGGCACGAGCACGCAATTCGTCAATGGCGGCTTTGGACGCCTCGACCACGGCCATGCCGGTGGCAAATGTGACACGGGAGCCGCCCGTGACGAAGTGATAGCCGATCGCATCGGTGTCGACCACGGATGGTTTGATACTGTGGTAATCCACCCCAAGGGTTTCCGCAGCCATTAAGGCCATGGATGCCCGGGAGCCGCCAATATCGGGGCTGCCCTCGGTCAGGGAGATGGAGCCGTCTTCATTGACCCGAATACCGGCGCAGGATTCGCCACCAATATTAAACCAGAAGCCAGAGGCAACGCCCCGGCCTTGATTGGGACCAAGCGGTGTCTTAAAATGCTCCGTCGCTTTGGCAGCATCCAAGGTTTCCTGGAAGCCGATGGTGCCGAATTTGACGCCATAAGCTGCCTGGGTGCCTTCTTTCGCGGCATTGATCGTGCGGATTTCAATGGGATCGATACCCAATTCCGAGGCCAATTCATCGACCACGGATTCCACACCATATTCCGAAATCGGGGCACCAGGTGCCCGATAAGCGACAACTTTCTGCCGGTTCGAAACCACATCAAATCCTACGACCTTAACGTTATCAAGATCATAAGGTGCAAACGCCGTCATCGCCGCCGGGCCCACGGGAGAGCCTGGGAAAGCGCCGGCTTGGAGATACAGCTCGGCGTAGGCGCCGGTGATCTTGCCGTCTTTTGTGGCACCCATTTTGATGGTCATGGCAGCACCGGATGTGGCACCGGAACCGCGGAAGACTTCTTCCCGACTCATGGTCATGCGCACCGGGCGACCCGATTTGCGTGACAGCATGATCGCCAAAGGCTCCAGGTACACGGTTGTCTTGCCGCCGAAGCCGCCACCGATCTCAGCCGCAGTGACCTTGATCTTTGACATCTCGATGTGCAGCAGCTGCGAACAAAACGCCCGCACCATGAAATGCCCCTGGCTGGAGCAGAACACATCAACCTTGCCGTCCGGGTTCATATCAGCCACAACAGCATGTGGTTCAATATAGCCCTGATGCACAGGTTCCGTGGTGAACTTGCGTTCAATGACGAGATCCGCTGCAGCGAAACCGGCTTCAGCATCACCCAAAGCAAACTCAACCCGGTTCGCCACGTTGGAGGCTTTTTCAGGTTTCGGCTTCACGCCGCCCGTAAACATATCGTCATGCAGGACAGGCGCATCTTCTTTGATGGCTTCCATCACATCAATGACATGGGGCAGCACTTCGTAATTGACCACGACCAAGGCGGCGGCTTTTTCCGCAATAGCGGCAGTTGTCGCTGCAACGGCTGCAACGGCCTGGCCCTCATAAAGAGCCTTTTCCCGCGCCAATACGTTGTTGGCCAGATCTTTGAAGTTGATCATGGCTTCGCCGGAGGCCACAGGCTTGGAATCCGCTACGGGCATATCCGCAGCCGTAATCACCGCCGTGACGCCTTTCAGCGCTTCTGCCTTTGATGTATCGATGGAAATGATACGGGCATGGGCGTGGGGGCTACGAACAACCTTACCCTCGACCATACCTGGCAAAGCCAGATCGGCACCGTACATGGCACGGCCCGTTACCTTATCAACCCCATCAGGACGGATGGCGCGCGTGCCCACCCATTTATACTGTTTTGGTTGTTCGTTCATGCCTTAAGCTCCCCGCATATCGGCAGCCGTGTCCATAACGGCGCGAATGATCTTGTCATAGCCCGTGCAACGGCACAGGTTCCCCGCAAGCCAATAACGCACTTCCGTCTCCGTCGGATTGTTATTGGTATCCAGCAATGCCTTGGCAGCAACCAACACGCCCGGTGTACAGAAACCACATTGTAGTGCGGCCTCTTCCAGGAATTTCTGCTGCAAGGGGTGGAGGTTTTCTCCGTCAGCCATGCCTTCGATGGTTTCCACAGCCTTACCAGCCGCTTCAACACCCAGCACCAGGCAGGAACAGACCAACCGGCCGTCCAGCATAACACTGCAGGCACCACAGTCGCCCGAAGAGCAACCTTCCTTGGTGCCGGTCAGGCCAACCTGATCACGAAGCACGTCCAGCAGAGTTTCCTGTGGCTCGCACAGATACTCGGCCTCCTCGCCATTGATTGTCGTCGTAATATGATGTTTCGCCATTATTTAGCTCCTTGCGCGCTCTGCCGCGATCGCCGCAGCCCGAGACGCCAATACGCCCGAGACTTTGGTGCGATACACAACCGTGCCACGCTTGTCATCGATAGGGGTGGCCGCAGCACTTGCCGCTGCTGCACACGCCGCCAGGGCAGCTTCGTCAACTTTGGTGCCCACAAGGGCAGCCGCCGCAGCATCCACGGTGATTGTTTTGGGACCCACAGCGCCCAGGATCACAGAGGCCTCTGTGCACGTGCCGCTATCATCCAACACCAGGTTAACCCCGGCGCCAACGATGGCGATGTCCATTTCAGTACGTGGGATCATCCGCAGATAAGCATCCGAGGCATTCCCGGGACGGGCAGGCAATTTGACGTTGACGATGAATTCGCCATTCGCCAATGAATTCTTGCCGGGACCGGTTGGAATATCCGCCACGGGAACTTCACGTTGACCGTTGGGGCCTGCTACGGTGCAGGTGGCACCCGCAGCAATCAAAGCCGGCACACCATCAGCCGCCGGTGAAGCGTTACAGAGATTGCCGACCATCGTCGCACGCCCCTGTATCTGGGTCGAACCGATCAGTTCCACCCCTTCAACCACACCAGGCCATGCAGCAACCAGGGCCGCATGCTCGCCCATTTCGGCGCCAGACACTGTAGCGCCAATGCAGAAACCACCGCCATCAGCGGTAATTCCCTTTGTCTCGGAAATGTCTTTGATATTAATGACCACTTCCGGGCTAATCATCCCGGCACGTAGTTGCACTAATAGATCCGTGCCGCCCGCTAATACGCGCGCGGCTCCGTTTGCATCGGCCAAAAGCTTTACCGCTTCATCGACCGAGCCAGGGGCTTCGTATCGCATCCCGCTCCTATCGCTCCCTAATTGAATATGCCGGATTTTCCGCCCAGGTTCAGGCAACCGGCACTATTTCGTTTTGTTAAATCCACCAATCGGAACATACGACAACGGACTTACGTCACCCCACGCCCAATCACTCACCCTATCATACACTGCAAGATGTCCCTGCGCCAAGCCGTCAGGTGGGTCCGATCAAATGAATATATAATATTTTTTCCGGCCCTATATTGGTGCCATGACAGATGAAGCAAAACCCGACTATGAAATTCGCTGGGCCAACAGCAACGATGCCGCCCATATCGTCCGCCTGATCAAGGACCTCGCCGCCTTTGAGAACGAACCAAAGAGTTCGGTCAAATTAACGGAGGCAGATATTTTGCGGGACGGCTTTGGGATACCAACTGGCAGCGCCATTCGGTTTGAGTGCCTGATCGCAGAACAGGACAAATACCCGGTGGGTCTGTGCCTATTTTTTCACAACTATTCCACTTGGGAAGGCCGGGCAGGGCTATATATCGAAGAATTATTCGTCGCCGAACAACTTCGCGGTTCCGGCCTGGGCCGCGACCTAATGGCCACCATGGCGGCAATTGCCGAAGCACGGAATTGTCCCCGTATCGATCTATCCGTCCTGCATTGGAACCCTGCGCGAAATTTTTACGAGCGGATTGGGATGGATCAGATGGAGGACTGGCGTTCCTACAGGTTGGAACAGGCGGCAATCGTCGAACTGGCCCGGCACGCTCCGCCCCTAAATACGAAACGATAATCTGTTGCAGGGGCCAGCGCGCATATTGGCTAATTTCGTAAAATCAGCGCAATCAGACAAAAAAATGCCGGTCGCGAAACGACCGGCATTTCTTTAATTGCTCTTATTTTTGCCGCAAATTTGCGGTCCGTCGATAAGTCGCTAGTTGACGGCATCCTTGAGGCCCTTGCCGGCCTTAAACTTCGGCTGCTTGGTCTCTGGTATCTGAATTGATTCACCGGTGCGTGGATTACGGCCGGTACTGGCCTTGCGTGTTGACACACTAAACGTGCCAAAACCAACCAGGCGAACTTCTCCACCACCGCTTAGTGTGCTGCTGATTGTATCAAAGACGCCTTCCACCGCTTGCGTTGCGTCGGCTTTTGAAAGGCCGGCGAATGCTGCGACGGCGGCGATTAGATCATTCTTATTCACGTGCGCCCCCTTTTATCCGTTTAAATCTAGGATAATCTTGATTGTTCCATTGATTGACCCGTTAAGGTACAAAGAATTGTAGGCGCGCAGAGTGGAGTGGTCAAAAGGAAAAACCGCAAAAATTCGGTTTAAATCGGATTATTCTGGGATTTTCGCTATTATTGTGACCTGCATCACCCACGGTTACATGGGGAAAACCAAATTTGGGCGGTTTTCCAATCGATGCCGCGATATTAGAGAGAGTTGACCAACCATTTCTCAATGGTTGCTGCATTGCCCAAGGATTTGGGCCTTTAAAAGTAAAACCGGCCCAGTAATTCAGCAGAATCACTGGGCCGGTGCAAACATTTTCAATCGTAACCCATGGCCTTTCTGAAGCGCCGCCTAACTTTGGCGTGGCTCCAAAGCGTGCCTAATGCGTCACGACGCTTTTGCTGTCTTTGCTTTCCGAAACCTTGATTTCATCTTCATCCTCATCCGCGGGCCATTCAATAGGCACGGGACGGGTTACCAGCGCATGTTCAATGACCTGATCAATACCGGTTACGGGAATGATCTCCAGTTCCTTTTTCACGTTATCGGGGATCTCAGCAAGATCCTTTTCATTGTCACTGGGGATCAGCACTGTTTTTATGCCGCCGCGTGAAGCCGCAAGAAGTTTTTCCTTCAAGCCGCCAATGGGCAATACCCGGCCACGTAGGGTGATCTCGCCCGTCATAGCAATATCACGACGAATGGGTATCCGCGTCAGGGTTGAGATAATGGACACGCACATGGCAACACCGGCAGAGGGGCCGTCTTTTGGTGTGGCACCTTCGGGCACATGGACATGAATGTCGCGTTTCTCAAATACTGTCGGCTTGATACCGAAATCAACAGCCCGTGCACGCACATAAGAGGCAGCGGCCTGGATGGATTCCTGCATCACATCACCCAGTTTGCCGGTGTATTTCATGTTGCCTTTACCGGGCAGAACCAAGCTTTCGATGGTTAACAATTCTCCGCCAACTTCGGTCCAGGCAAGACCGGTGACAACACCGATCATATCCTCTTCCTCAATCTCGCCATAGCGGAAGCGGCGGACGCCGGCGTATTTGCTAAGATTGCGAACATCGACTTTCACGGCTTCGAATTTCTTCTGGACGATATCGCGCACAGCCTTGCGCGCCAGGTTGGATAATTCACGCTCCAAATTACGGACGCCGGCTTCGCGCGTGTAATAACGGATCAGATCGCGCAGCGCACCGTCAGAGAGAGACCATTCATCCTTTTTAAGGCCCGCTTCCTTTATGACTTTGCTGATCAAGTGGCGGCGGGCGATCTCGACCTTTTCGTCTTCGGTGTAGCCCGAAATACGGATCACTTCCATCCGATCCAGCAAAGGCTGAGGCAGACGCAAGGTGTTGGCCGTGGTCACGAACATCACATCAGACAGATCGTAATCCACCTCCAAATAATGGTCATTGAAGGAATTATTCTGCTCCGGGTCCAGGACTTCCAACAGGGCGGACGCGGGATCGCCGCGGAAATCCGCGCCCATCTTGTCGATCTCATCCAGCAGATAAAGCGGATTGCTGCGCTTGGCCTTTTTCATGCCTTGGATAATCTTGCCAGGCATGGAGCCAATATAAGTGCGTCGATGGCCACGAATTTCAGCCTCATCGCGCACACCGCCCAACGACATACGGACGAATTCACGCCCCGTCGCCCGGCCAATGGATTTGCCGAGGGAGGTCTTACCAACACCAGGAGGGCCCACCAGGCACAAAATGGCACCACGGACTTTGTTGGTCCGTTGCTGCACCGCAAGATATTCCAAAATACGTTCCTTGACCTTTTCCAGACCATAATGGTCTTCGTCAAGAATAGTCTGGGCCCGGTCCAGATCCTTGGAGATCCGTGAGCGTTTCTTCCACGGGATCGACAACATCCAATCAAGATAGTTCCGCACCACGGTGGCCTCTGCGGACATGGGCGACATGTTGCGCAGCTTTTTCATCTCTGCCGTGGCTTTTTCCCGCGCCTCTTTCGAGAGCTTGGTCTCCTTGATCTTGTCATCAAGCTCCTGCAGCTCGTCCTTGCCGTCCTCGGTCTCACCCAGTTCTTTTTGGATCGCCTTCATCTGTTCGTTCAGATAATACTCTCGCTGGGTTTTTTCCATCTGACGTTTGACCCGGCTGCGGATCTTACGCTCCACCTGCATGACGCCGATTTCAGCTTCCATCAGGGAATAGACACGCTCCAACCGCTCCTGCACGGATGAAATTTCCAGCAGGTCCTGCTTTTCCGGGATCTTCAGCGCAAGGTGGGAGGCAACCGTATCAGCAAGTTTCGACGATTCGTCGATCTGATTGACTGAAACCAAAACCTCCGGTGGGATCTTGCGGTTCAATTTGACATATTGTTCAAACTGCGAGGTGACCGTACGCGCCAATGCCTCTACATCTTCGCCATCATCGCCGGTTTCATCCAACAATTCGCCATGGGCTTCGAAGAATTCTTCGTTCTGCGTGTACGTTGCAATTTTGGCCCGGGCACCGCCTTCGACCAAAACCTTTACGGTGCCGTCGGGTAGTTTCAGCAATTGCAGAACGGAGGCAACGGTCCCGACTTTATAAATGTCCTCAGGCGAGGGGTCATCCTGAGCGGCATTTTTCTGGGTTACCAAAAGAATTTGTTTGTCGTCGCGCATAACATCTTCAAGCGCGCGAACAGATTTCTCACGACCGACAAATAGCGGCACGATCATATGCGGGAACACCACAATATCGCGCAACGGTAAAACCGGATACGTCGCAATCTTGGAAATATCGTTCATGCCTAAACCTTGTACTTGTACGCCCGTCCAAATTTGGGCTGTCTTGTGAAAGCCGGCACTCCCTGACACATACCTATATGACCGTCCCCAAGGTCGTCCCTAACGGGATCATATAGTGCTTTTTCAGCAATGGTCGTATCATAGTTAATTCCGGCTAAAATAGAGATGGCGGTTGATTACCTGAAGATCAAGGGTCCAAATCTCAATTAATTGGTCTACAAATTACAGACCGTCAAATCGATCGTTAATTTGGGGCCCCTGGATCCTCCCCTTGAATAGGCTAAGCCCCCGTCCCGACGTCTTCCTGACGTTCGGCATAAATATAGAGGGGTTGGGCACGTCCTTCGACCACTTCACCATTGATCACCACTTCTTCTGCGCTCTCCTCGTTCGGTAGCTCGTACATGGTATCCAGCAGGATCATTTCCATGATGGAGCGCAGGCCACGAGCACCGGTTTTCCGGGTTATCGCCTTGCGGGCGATGGCGTGAAGCGCATCTTCGGAAAATGCCAGCTTGGTATCTTCCATTTCGAACAAACGCTGGTATTGCTTGACCAGAGCGTTCTTCGGCTCCGTCAGGATCTGCACCAAAGCTTCTTCGTCCAGATCTTCCAGGGTTGCGACCACTGGCAGACGACCGACAAATTCCGGGATCAGACCGAATTTCAACAGATCCTCCGGCTCCACCTCACGCAGGATTTCACCCGTACCCCGATCATCAGGATCACGCACATCAGCGCCAAAGCCGATGGAAGTGCCCATACCACGATTGGCGATCAATTTCTCCAGCCCGGCAAAGGCACCGCCGCAGATGAAGAGGATGTTCGTCGTGTCCACTTGCAGGAATTCCTGCTGCGGATGCTTGCGCCCACCTTGCGGCGGGACGGAGGCAACGGTGCCTTCCATGATCTTCAACAGGGCCTGCTGCACACCTTCGCCCGAAACGTCCCGGGTGATGGAGGGGTTGTCGGATTTACGGC
>JAPKBD010000134.1 GCA_028824965.1 Alphaproteobacteria bacterium
GCGCGCCATTCGTCTTTTAAAGCGTCAAATGGTCTATCTCGTGCCGGCAATCATGCTGTTCGCCGCCATGTGGCTACGCGTGGAAAACCCTCCAATACTACAGGTTTTTCAACTGAAATTGTTCGACCTTTATAATCAAATACACCCACGGGAATACAAGCCGGTCCCCGTCGCCATCCTGGATCTGGATGATGAGACCTTGAAGCGCAGCGGCCTGCAATGGCCTTGGCCGCGCAGCAAACTGGCCGACATGCTGGTCCGTCTATTTGAAGCAGGCGCCAAGGTGGTGGCGTTCGACGTCGTATTTGCCGAGCCTGACCGCACGTCCCCCAAACAGGCCCTTTCGGTGTGGTTGAACCAGCGCACCTTAGATTTGGAGAAGCTGTCGCCTGCTGCCCGCGCCTTTTCCAAACCAATACTTGAGTCCATCCCAGACCATGACGAAACCTTCGCCGACATCATCGGACAGATCCGTGATGCGGCAAAAGATTACGGTGTCGTTGCAGGTATTGTGCTGACCAATGAAACCGGCTCCACCTTGCCGGCGATTAAAGCGGGTTTTGCCGTCAATGGTGATGATCCGTTGCCGTTCCTGAACGAATATGATGGTTCCGTGACCAATCTGCCGGCCATTGAGGCGGCGGCTTCGGGTGTGGGCAGCTTTAACTTATCGCCTGAAACCGATGGCATTATCCGCCGGGTGCCGACTTTTATGCGAGTGGGCCAACAGCTTTATCCCAGTTTATCGTTGGAAGCCTTGCGCGTCTTTCAGGGCGCATCGACCTATATCCTGAAATCTTCCGGTGCCAATCTGGAGGAGAATTTTGGCGAGTCTACCGGCCTTAATCATATCAAGGTCGGCCGGCTGGAGGTGCCCGTGGACGGCCAGGGCCGGTTTTGGGTGCAATCCAGCTCCGGGACGGGTGATCCCGTTGTGGAAAGTCTTCGAGGATGATTTTGACCCGGCCACAGTGGCAGGCAAAATCCTGTTTTTCGGCACATCCGCTGCGGGCCTGAAGGATTTGCGGACAACGCCTTTGGATCCAGCAGCAGCGGGTGTTGAGGTTCACGTCCAGGCAGCGGAACAAATGCTTTCCGGGCATTTTATGGAACGGCCTGATTGGGCCGACGGCATGGAAAAGATTTTTATCCTGGTCATGGGCCTCTTACTGATCGTCTTGACGCCAAAATTTGGGGCCGTACCCGGCGCATCGATTTCCATTGGAACTGTTGTCGGCGCCATATTGATGAGTTGGTATCTCTATACCGACAAATTGCTGCTGATGGATCCGATCTATCCTGGCATCGCCGTTTTGGCCATCTACCTGTCCAGCTCAACCATTCTGTATCTACAGACAGAGGCGGAGCGGGAGCGCGTGCGCGGCGCCTTCAGCCAATATCTCTCCCCCGCTCTGGTGGAACAATTGGCGAAGGAGCCGGACCGCCTGCGCCTTGGCGGGGAAAGCCGTAACATGAGCTTTCTGTTCTGTGATGTGCGCGGTTTCACATCCATCTCTGAAACCTTCAAAAGCAACCCCCAGGGTTTAACCCGTCTGATCAACCGCTTTCTGACGCCCTTGACCGATTGCATCCTGGCCCGCAATGGCACCATCGATAAGTATATGGGCGATTGCATCATGGCCTTTTGGAACGCCCCCCTGGACGACGAGGAACACCCCGCACATGCCTGCGAATCCGCATTGGTGATGTTCGAGGAATTGGAAATATTGAACCAGGCGCGCGAGGCGGAAGCCTTGGAAAGCGGCGAGATATTCATTCCCCTGAATGTGGGCGTGGGCGTCAACACAGGCGATTGCGTGGTCGGCAATATGGGTTCGGAACAACGCTTTGACTATTCAGTGCTGGGCGATTCGGTCAATCTGGCCGCCCGCCTGGAGGGGCAATCAAAGAACTATGGCGTCGGCATCGTCATTGGCGAAGACACAAAGGTGATCGTAAGTGAAGAATTCGCCATCCTGGAACTGGATCTCATCGCGGTGAAAGGCAAGGCTGAGGCTGTGCGCATTCATACGGTTCTGGGTCGCAAGAATTTATTGCAACAACCGGATTTCATTGCCCTGAAAGATCAGCACGCAACCATGTTAGCCGCCTATCGCAACCAGGATTGGACCACGGCGCAGGATTTGATCAAAGACTGTCGCGCGGCTGACGGCACCCTGGGTGATTTGTACGATCTGTATGATGAACGGGTGGACTTCTACCTGGAAAACCCGCCCGACCCCGATTGGGACGGTGTCTTTATCGCCACATCAAAATAGCGTCGGCCCAATTTCATCTTTGTGACCAGAGCATGTCTACTTTGAACATGCCCTAATTTTTAAGAAAAGCGTAATTGAACCAATCATTTGGATCACAAGAGTGAACCCAAGTGATTGAAAATTGCTCCAGCGTACGATCATGGGTAACATGCCCCTTTATGTAGCAGGGGTTGGGTGGAAATTTCATGAGCGACTTGGAAAAGGTCAATGGCCATCACGCCAAGGATTTGCTGCCATCGTCATTTGCAGCAGCCCTTACCTCCCCCGACGAAGCCGCAAAATTACCCTTTGATGTCGAGCACGCCCTGGCAGCCGTCGTGCGGTTGCACGCCGAAGTGCCCGAAGATGGCTACACAGCGCCTTTTCTGGGCACAGAGCGGGAGGGAAATGGCGTTATCATCGACGACAATGGCCTGATCCTGACCATCGGATATTTAGTTGTTGAGGCAATGGCAGTCAGTATCGGAATTAGTGATGATGGGGGTGATGACCGCATGATCCCGGGCGAAGTCATCGCCTACGACTACGACAGCGGCTTCGGTCTGATCCGCGCGCTGGAACCCCTCGGCCTGCCGCATCTTGAAATTGGCAACTCGGCGGACCTTTCCGTGGGCAACGGCGTACTGGTTGCCGGCCATGGCGGTCGTGAAGGCTCCATTGGCGCGCGGGTCGTCTCGAAACGGGAATTCGCCGGCTATTGGGAATATATGCTGGACGAGGCGATATTTACCGCACCCGCCCACCCGAATTGGGGCGGCACCGCGTTAATCGATCAGCATGGAAAGTTGGTTGGCATTGGATCCCTTTATGTCGAAGACGCAATTGAGGAGGGGGCAGGCCGCACTGGCAATATGTTTGTGCCAATAGATCTGCTGAAGCCCATTTTTGATGAAATGTTGCGCGAGGGGCGTACGGCGGGTTCCTATCGGCCTTGGATGGGTTTGTTCACGGCGGAAGTGGAAGGCCATGTTGAAGTGATCGCCCTGGCCCAGGACGGGCCGGCGGAAACGGCCGGCCTACAGGCCGGTGACGTCATCGTTAAGGTTCTTGGTCTGCCCATTACGACCATGGTAAACCTGTACCGTACCGCATGGTCAGCTGGCAAAGCCGGTATAGATATTCCCATGACGATACTACGGGACACTTATGCCTTCGAATTGATCGTGAAATCTGAGGACCGTTACACACGGTTGAAATTTCAGCATCGCGATTGATGCGGCGTCTAGAGTATGTTTACATGAAACATACTCAGACTCTTAAGAAAAAGAGCAATTGAACCAATCACTTGGGTCGCGGGAACTAACCCACCTAATTGCAAATTGCTCGAGAGAGAAGGAAGAGAAAAGTTGCAGTCACGTAGAGCATTTTTGCTAGGCGGCACGGCTTTGGGCGCGACCATCGCGGTGCCCGGTCTGTTGTGGGCCGCGGCATCCCCCCAGGCGGTAGCGGGCGCACAATCGTTCATCACCAACCTGGCCCAACAGGGCCTTACGATTTTACAGTCGACTGGCGGCAAGATCGAACAGCGTGAGGCGCAGTTCCGCAACCTGCTGGCCAACAGCTTTGATATGCCCTTTATCGCCCGCTTTGCCCTTGGCAAATACTGGCGCAAAGCGACCCCGCAACAGCGGGCTGACTATGTCGCCTTGTTCACGGAGTTTATTTTGAAATCCTACAGCCGCCGCATGGGTGGATATTCGGGCGAAACTTTCTCTGTCTCGAGCGCAAGGACGGCGGGGAAGAAAGATATCATGGTCAAAACACAAATCGTGCAGCCCGGCGGCCCACCGATCAAGGCCGATTGGCGTGTCCGCCCCCAGAAGGGGCAATTCAAGATCATTGATATTATGGTCGAGGGCGTCTCCATGGCGGTGACCCAACGGTCTGAATTTTCGGCGGTGGTCCGGCAACGGGGCGTCCCGGGCCTGTTACAGGCACTACGTGCACGGACCGAGAAATTCGGCGTGGCCTCGTAATGGTAGTGCGGAAGGATACTGACATGAACGCAAACAATAGTTTTCATCCCGGCACCGCAAAGGCGTCGTCTCTTTATGCCATTGCCAAACAAGCGGGCCGGCGACTGCACACAAGACTGTTTGGCGGGCTGTGCACAGGACTGTTTGGGGGACTGATTGTTGCAGGCACTCTGATGGCTGCCACGACAACGGCCAGCGGCGCCGATTTCAAAGCCGGCTACATGGCCTATCAAAGAGGTGATTTCGCCACGGCGGCCAAGGAATGGCTAGCCCTGGCAAAGGACGGCAATACCAAGGCGCAATACAACATCGGCATCCTGTTTGATCAGGGCAAGGGCGTGCCCCAGGATCGCGCAAAAGCCGTTCAGTGGTGGCGGCAATCAGCCGAGAGCGGCTTTCGCATGGCCCAACACAATCTTGCAAATGCCTATATCGCCGGCGATGGCGTCAGCCAAAGCTATGAAGACGCCGTCCATTGGTTAGAGCGTGCGTCCGAGGCGGGGTTAAACCGGTCCCGCTATACCCTTGGCAAAATGTATCATTATGGCCTGGGTGTTGAGGTTGATATCAAGCGGGCGGCAATATTGTATCAGGCAGCAGCCGAAACCGGCCTGGACAAGGCGCAATATAACCTGGCCAAAGCCTACCGTGACGGCGCAGGTGTTGTTCAAGACCATAGCCTGTCCGCTAAATGGTTCCGCCGTGCCGCCGAACAAGGCTACACCAAGGCGCAAAGCCATCTGGCGACCCGGTATGTCAAAGGCAAAGGCGTCAGAGCGGATTTGGTGGAAGCCTTTATGTGGATGAGCCTGGCCGCCAAGCGCGGACATGGTTTGGCAACGGAAAATCTAAAGGTCCTCATCCCTCAGATGACACCGGCACAACGGGCAGAAGGCCGGAAACGGGTGGCTAATTTTACCCCGGTCCGGGAAGGCCATTAGACCGATACGAAATTACCGCTCAATAATACTTGGCCGGGCACTTGCAAATTGGAAATGCGATCCGAAATGCGCCCCGAAATGCATATTGTTGGCACTGGCTTGACGCCCTCATTGGCATTAGTCTAGGCCCTGTTTGGAGGGGCATTGGTTGATGATAATACGTGGTTTTGTGGTGGCGGTCTTACTGGCTACAGGTTTATTGAGTGTGGCTGGTACGAATGGGGCAATTGCGGCGGGCACGGCAGACGCTGGGCGCGCCGCCTTTGCCAGTTATTTTGCCACCGAAGCCAATCGCGCGGGCAGTGGCGCGCGAAATGTGGAAATCCGTCAACGACGGGTCGCGGCCGCTCTGTCGCCGCTTGTCACGCAGCTTATTGTCCAACAGCCCGGTCGTATAAATGCCATCATGAGCGGCTTGGCCACCGCGGCCCCCCATGTAGCACCTGGGATCGCGCGGCAGGCCATGATGGCCTTTCCCGGCTTTGCCGAGCAGATCGCTCATAGCGCCGGGTTAGGCGGCCAGCGGGGCACAGCAGTCGGTACGGCCGCAGCGGCCACTCCCGCAGCACCTTTGGCCAACCGGACATTGCGCGTCGACCCCATCGCCAACCGCGCCAATGGACAGGCCGCCCGCGTCGCGGCCTGGGCAATTTCCGCCATTGCCTCCAACCCGAATGCGGTCGAGGCCATCACCCGCACGGCATTGGCTGCGGCACCGGGCGGCGAAGTCGCTGTTCTATCCTCATTGCAAGCGGCCTATCCCGGCTTTGCCCAGCGTATTGCCAACAGTGGGACGAATAGTGGCGTCAATGTTCCGCATCAAGCGCCAGTGCCGACCGTCATGGCACCAACCGCCATGGCACGGGTATCGGCACCGGCAGCTGTCCCGTACGTTCCGCCAATGCAGGCGGCCCAGATAACCCAGGCAGCATCGCAACAACCTGTTTCGCCCGTCTATGCCCAATCGCCCGCGCCTCAGTCACATGCGCCTCAACCACCTGCGCCACAAGCAGAAACCACGCTGCAGGGTTGGGAGGAAGATGACGGCGAAATCAATGATCCGTTGGAGCCGATGAACCGGATCATCTTTGCCTTTAACAATACGGTTGATTTGATCCTGCTGCGCCCCCTTGCCATTGGCTATAACTGGATCATGCCGGACCCAGGCATTCAGGCTGTGCGCCGGTTCTTTCTGAACCTGGATGCACCGGTCATTGTGGTCAACGATCTGTTGCAGGGAGATCTGCGGGATGCTGGCGTTACCCTGGGCCGGTTTGGCATCAACACCACCATCGGCATTTTGGGGCTATTTGATCCTGCGGAAGGTTTCGGCCTGGCGCGACATCACGCGGATTTCGGCCAGACCTTGCACAGCTATGACGTCGGGGCCGGGCCTTATCTGGTGTTGCCTCTGATTGGGCCGGCCAGCACCCGCGGCGGCATCGGAAAGGTGGTGGACATCTACTTCCAGCCCCTAAGTTATTTGTTGAGCAGCGGCGAAAGCCTGGCCGTTGCCGCCACCCGCGCCGTGGTCAGACGGGAAGAATTATTGGAGCCGCTGGAACAGTTGCGGGAAAACTCCATCGATTACTACACTGGCCTGAAAGCTGCTTTCTGGCAGGCCCGCCAAGTGAAATTGGCAAAGGGCGTACAAGCCGACCTGGACGAAAGCAGCGCGGACAAATTGTTCGACGCGGCGAATTAGACTTTTTTGAGTTTTTTTGGAGATAATTGCTTTGCCTAAATTTGGCCCACTTGTGACCCTCGATAACCCTGCCTTTATTCACGAAACGGCGGAAATATTTGGCAAAGTTCGGATTGGCGAAGGTGTCACGATCTGGCCCCGCGTTGTGATCAGGGCCGAAGCGTACGAGAATATTATCGGCCCCTACACAAATATTCAGGATTTCGCCATGGTCCACATTGGCAACTCCAAGGGTGCGATTGTCGGGGCCCATTGTTCCATCACTCATCATGTG
The DNA here is from genome assembly GCA_028824965.1 of Alphaproteobacteria bacterium. Taxonomy (GTDB): domain Bacteria; phylum Pseudomonadota; class Alphaproteobacteria. The sequence goes on from JAPKBD010000134.1 coordinate 7,176, forward strand.
ACGGTGCATGGCTGTACCATCGGCGACAATTGCCTGATCGGCATCAATGCAACGGTCATGGACAATGCGGTGATCGGAAACAATTGTATTATTGCAGGCCACAGTATTGTCCCTGAAGGGGCCCAGATACCGGATAATTCCATTGTAGCAGGCGTGCCGGGCACGATTGTTAAGTCACGCAACAACTTTGTTGCCAACCGCCTGAATGCCTTTGGCTATCACTACAACGGCCTGGCCTATGCCAGGGGTGAGCACAGGGCCTGGGACGGCGAAGTCTATGTGGCGGCCGTCGCGGCAGAAAAAGCCAGCCTGATCGCTGAATTGGCAGCGCTTGAGGCACACTAGTGGATTGACTCCAACAAACCGATCCCGGAAGGTCGGGCCAATCCACTAGCTATCTTATTGTGATGGTTCAACTTTTCTCGGTGGAAGGCCCGGCGTTCGCCGGACTCTTCCGTCTCGGTTGAACCACTAGAAACAACAGACAATTTCAGAAGATAGGAACTGTAGCGATGCAAAAACCATATTTGTTGTTCCTTGGCGATGCACCGGATCAATTGGCCGCGAAAACAGCCACGGGTATCGCCGACTGGCGGCCGGAATGGTGCGTCGGCCAATTTCGCCTGCCCGGCTGTGGTGCCGATACGGGCCAAAAAGATGTCACCATTGATGAGGCGATAAGCCTAGGCGCGAAAACTCTGGTTATCGGGGTGGTCAATTCAGGCGGCTTCCTGCCCGACAGTTGGACTGATGCCATATGTGACGCACTGGCCAAAGGGTTGGATGTCGCATCGGGCCTGCACGGGCGATTGGAAGATTTCCCCACCATTAACGCTGCAGCCGTGGAACATGGCCGCCAGCTACACAATATCCGGATGAGTGAGCAGGATTTTACCACAGGCAAAGGCGTTAAACGCGCGGGCAAACGCATTCTGACCGTAGGTACGGATTGTTCCTGCGGCAAGAAATATACCGCCCTGGCCATCGAACGCGCCATGCGGGCCCGTGGCCTGAACGCGGATTTCAGGGCGACGGGGCAGACCGGTGTGTTAATCGCAGAACGCGGCGTGGCCATTGATGCGGTGATCGCAGATTTCATTTCCGGTGCCGCGGAATGGATCAGCCCGGAAAACGACCCCGATCATTGGGATGTGATAGAGGGTCAGGGCTCCCTCTTCCATGCCTCCTATGCCGGGGTCTCCCTGGGTCTGATGCATGGTGCCCAGCCGGACCTGCTGGTCCTATGTCATGAGCCAACGCGGACCCATATGCGCGGCCTGCCCCATTATCCGATCCCCGATCTGGCCGATTGCATCACCCTGAATCTCGCCAATGCCAGGCTGACCAATCCGGACGTGCGCATGCTGGGGGTTTCTGTCAATACCTCTGCCCTGAGCGAGGCTGAGGCGGGAGAATATTTGGCGGAAATATCGGCCAAGCTGTCATTGCCGTGTTTGGATGTTATCCGCACCAGCGCCGATGGCTTCTTGGATCATTTGTAGGCATTTAAATCAGAGGCATCCCATGACGCGCACTTTACAGGTATCGGAAGATACGTTCCCCATCGCCGGCAGCTTTACCATATCCAGAGGCTCCCGCACGGAAGTTCAGATCATGGTGGCCGAGATTTCCGACGGGACCTTCAGGGGCCGTGGCGAATGCGTGCCTTATAGCCGCTATGGGGAAAGCATGGCCTCTGTGCGGCAACAAATTGAGGGAAAGGCGGATCTGATCGCCAATGGCGGCTCTCATGAGGCCCTGACCGGGGCATTAGAGGCAGGAGCCGCCCGCAACGCCCTTGATTGTGCCCTGTTCGATCTGGAAGCAAAGATGGCCGGGCAACGGGTCTGGCAATTGCTGGATCAGGCCCCACCGCCTGAGATGATTACCGCCTATACCCTCAGCCTTGGCAGCCCGGACGAGATGGGCAAAGCAGCCCAGGGGGCCAAAGAGCGCGCCCTTTTAAAGCTGAAATTGGGCGGTATCGGTGATGTGGAGCGGGTCAGGGCTGTCCGCCATGGGGCGCCTGACGCCCGCTTGATCGTCGATGCCAATGAGGCCTGGGAGCCTGACATGTTCCTGGCCTTTTCCCAAGAGTTGGCGGACCTGGGCGTGGAATTGATCGAACAGCCGTTACCAAGTGGTCAGGACCAATTTTTAGCTGACTGCCCACACCCTGTCCCCGTGTGTGCAGATGAATCCTGCCATATCAGCGCTGATCTGCCCGGACTGATCGGTCGTTATGATCTGGTCAATGTGAAGTTGGATAAATGCGGCGGCTTGAGCGAAGGCCTTGCCCTGATGCAAGCCGCCAAAAAACACGGATTTGGCGTTATGGTGGGCTGTATGCTGGGCACCTCATTGGGCATGGCACCGGCAACACTGTTGGCCAGCATGGCGGACTACGTGGATTTAGATGGCCCGCTATTATTGGCCAAAGATCGTGACGCACCGATGATCTATCGGGATAGCTATGTTGCAGCCCCCACGGCCGCCCTGTGGGGATAATATATAGAATCAAATAAAGATTCTTTTTTACCGTGAAAACATCATTCGTCGTTAACAAAAATTAAACCAAAACCGTGGATCTTAGCCAAGACTAAAGACAAACTGCGGAATTCGGTCAATTTTGTTTTGATCTTGTCGTTTCAAATGCCTTAGTATCTAGCGATTCGGTACTTAGTAATTTGTCATTGCTTGTTGTGACCAAGATCACTTGCGAACAGTGGAGGCCATTCGTATATGTCTGTTATGCCAGCGACAAAGGGCGCCTTAACCGGCTCGACAAACCCCACGTTGATGGTGAGTAAGCCACGACCGCAGCACGCCACTGCTGCTAACCGGATTTTGAAACAGGAGGACCTCAATATGTTGGGTCTCATCACTAAAGTACAAACGCGTGCAACTGACTTAAAAGAATTTTTCCAGGACAAATCAGGCGCTACCGCCATTGAATACGGCCTGATCGCCGCCGGCATCGCCGTCGCCATTATCGCGGCCGTGTTCGCCCTGGGTGACGAAATTAAAGGCTTCTTCACAGATATCCAGACGCAGCTGGAAGCCAAAAAACCCGCCTAGGCCTGGATGCTTTTGGATTGTTGTAAGACATGCCGGGGTATCTGCCGACGCAGTACCCCGGCAATGTTTTAGGATTAACGCCGAAGCGGGGCCGGAGCCAAAATGTTGTTAACGGTTCTTTCGCTCACCTTTCCCCTTGTCATGATCTGGGCAATGGTCGCGGATTTTCGCACCTTTGAAATTCCACATAGTCTGCCAATAGCCTTGGTCGTAGTATTTCCAATCGCTGCCTGGGCGGCGAATATGTCCTGGCAACAGATCGCCTGGGCATGCGGCTTAGCAACCTTCATGTTGGTGGTCGCGATTTTGATGGTTTTATTCAGGGTCATGGGCGGTGGCGACGGAAAGCTGATTGCCGCTGCAGCATTATGGACGGGTCCGGAAGCGATCATGCCATTCCTGTTGTTGATCGCCCTAATGGGTGGTGTGCTGGCACTGGTTATATTGCTCTATCGCCGCCTGCCATTGGCTTCAACACTTGCCAGCTTAACCGCATTTCAAAAGATGCATGCGGAAAAGCGGGATCTACCCTACGCCATTGCGATCGGAATTGCAGGGCTGATTATTTATCCCCGCCTGCCGATCCTGGTTGGTTAACAATTCTTAAACCTTTTCGCTGACTAGATATGGTTAACGCACGAAAATAATTTGGCACAGCAAAACAGATGCTACCCCGGATTATTCATGGCGGGCTCGAATTTGTTGGCGAACGTAGATTAACCT
>JAPKBD010000135.1 GCA_028824965.1 Alphaproteobacteria bacterium
CCCCATACGCATCAGGGCAATTGCGCCAATTCCCGCAGCACCGTATGGCGGGCGGTGAATGCGGTTAGGGCGGCGGCGACCAGGGGCAATAGGGCAAGGGATAGAAAGGCAAACGGCGAAAGGGCAAAATTACCAAATAACGGCCCCTCTAAATCAGCGGCCAGGCGGGACAGAGCAAACAACGCTACGGCGGTGACGGCCAAACCGATCAGCCCGCCCTTTAATCCCATGATCAACGCCCGCCATTGAAACAGCCGGGCAATATAGCCATCCTGTGCGCCCATAACATGAAGCAGTTGAACAACTTCCGTATGGGCCGTAAAGGCTGCCCGTGTGCCAAAAATCACAACCGCGCAGGTGGCAAAACAAATCATCACCAGGCAGGCCAACATCATCCATTGCAATGACCGGCTTAACCGGACCAACTTGCCCAGCCAGATCTTATGGTCATCAATATGAATATCCGGGCCAATTTTTGCCAGCCGTTTCGCCAGTAAAGCCAAATCCGCCGGCTGGTCCGGTGACAGATGAACATCGATCAATTGGGGCAGGGGCAGTTCCATAATCAGGTTGCCCAAAATGCTGGGGCCCTTCCCGCTGCTGTCAGCGTTGCTTTGACCCAGCCAGGGTTCCAGCAATTTGGCGATTTCAGCTGCCGCCAGAGGCTGCGCCTTCGCAATACCTGCCGTGCTGGTCAAAGCCTTCATCACGGCATCGAGACGGGCCTGATCACGGCCCCGATTCTGATTATTTGCACCATTCCCGCTACCCTTGGCAGCTTTACCTGCATTCAATGGCGGGACCTCCACTGTGATGGTATTGGCCATATCATTGCGCCATGTGCCGGTTGCCTGTTGCAGGGCAAGGGCGGCCGCGCCCGCCAAAGCCGCAAAAAAAACCATAACCGCCACGACCCAGGGCAAAAAGCGCCCGCCACCATTCGAATCGGGTATTAATTCAGGTGCCGCCATGGTCCGCTATTTAACCTTACGCGCCGACATGGCCGTGCGTGTACCTTCGCGGATTGCATCACGGGGCCCATTACCTGTTGCGGTGGGCGGCGGGCTCGCCTGCAAGACACTGTCGTTCAACGCCAGGACGGGATGTGAAAATCGCCGGACCAGGGCATCATTATGGGTCGCCACCACAACGGCTGTGCCAGAGCGGTGCAATTCTTCAAACAGGTGGACCAGACGATAGGCGATACGGTCATCCACATTGCCCGTCGGCTCATCCGCCAACAACAAACTGGGCTTTGATATTACGGCCCGGGCGATGGCCACCCGTTGTTGCTCACCGCCAGACAATGTATCGGGGCCGTCAGCCAGCCGGGCGCCAAGGCCCACCCAATCCAACAGCTCGGAAACATTGTTGCGGGTGCGCTTTTCGTCCTCCCCCGCCAACCGTAAGGGCAGGGCAACGTTGTCAAACACGCTTAAATTCTTCAACAGGCGAAAGTCCTGGAAGACGACACCAATACGACGGCGCAATGCTGGTAAATCCTGGCGTCGGGCCCGGCCGATATTCTTGCCAAACACCTCCATATTCCCTCTGGTGGGGAACAGGCCCAGATACATCAATTTCAGCAACGATGATTTACCCGCACCTGATGCGCCGGTCAGAAAATGAAAACTGCCCGGTTCAATATGCAAGTTGATGTCGCGCAGAATTTCCGGCCCTACGCCATAACGAACACCAACATTTTCAAAGCGAACCATTCGAAGCCAACCATTCAAGGCGGCCAATCCGGCCAATGCGGCCCATGCGGCCAAACAGATGCTAACGAGACGACGACGCCCTCTCGCCCCTGGCTTATACCACATCATGGTGATAATCGAATGGCGCTGAGCGGGAAAGGCAAAAAAATTGTAAGATCGCCATTCTAGTCCTGACTGGGCAAAAAAACCGCATGGAATGCGCCGGGTGGATTGCACCGCCCGGCGATCACGGTTAATTTTGCCTAACAGTCGATATCGGTAACGTCGACTGATCATATTATTTCTGTACACCCACATTTTATGGCTTTGTCCATCGGTAGATTGCATGATCCTAACCTGCCCAGCTTGTCAAACGCGTTTTGCCATTAACGCCGCCGCCCTTGGCGACGCGGGCCGAAAGGTGCGTTGCGCCAAATGTGGTGACAACTGGCATCAAATGCCGGAGGAAGACCCACCCGCCCCAGCACCAAAAGCGGCAAAAGCCGCAAAACCTAAAGCAGCCGCTGCGCCCCCTAAGGCAGCAAAAGCAGAACCAGATGATCCGGCACCTGGCGATGGCCCCTCAGACGATGAGGACAATAACGGCGGGGGCGACGGGGACGGGGACGGCGGGGACGCGGGCGAAACCGATTCGGTGGATGATGCAGAAAATGCGCCGAAAGATAGTTCGGAGGCAGCCGCCGGACCGGAAGATAAGAAGTTGCGCCGCGCCAAAGACCGGGCCAAGCGTGCAGCCGGTCGTGTGGTCGCCAGCGGCAAGGATAGTGACAAAGGCGGGCGCAAACGCGGCCTGATCGGGTGGCTGGTTCTTTTGCTGGTTTTTGCCGGTATCGGCGGCGGTGGTTTCTTCTATCAGGAAAAAATCGTCGAAATCTGGCCCCCTGCCGGACAGCTCTATGACATGCTGGGCAATGGCGCAGAGCCGGAAAAATTCGGCCTGGCGATCCAGAACGTCAAATGGGAGCATAAGTGGGAGAAGGGTAAGCCTGTTTTAGTGGTCCATGGCGACGTAACCAATATTTCCGAAAAGCTCCAATCCGTGCCCCGGCTGCGGGTTATCATCCGGGACGAAAAAGGCCGCCGGCTGTTCCGCTGGACGGTGACCACGGCCCTGAATAAATTGGAGCCTGGCGCAGGCACCGCATTCACCACCCGCCTGGCCAACCCGCCGGACGGTGCCCGTAGCCTGGCGGTAACGTTCCTGGTGCAACCATGACAAAAACCGAACCACCAATTGTTAAAATAGTGGAGCGGCCACCCGGCACTGTAGAGATGCTGTATTCAGCTGCCGAAATAGGCGCCCGCGTCGGTGCCCTGGCGACGGAAATTGCGGATGCCATGGGCCCCGACATCATGGTTGTCGCGGTTTTGAAAGGCAGCTTTGTCTTCACCGCCGATTTGCTGCGCGCCCTGCATCACCACGGCGTGCACCCACGGATAGATTTCATGACCTTGTCGAGCTATGGCACAGGTACGACAAGCAGCGGTGACGTCGCCATCACCCGGGATATCACCGATGATGTTCGTGGCGCCAAAATTCTGTTGATCGATGATATTCTGGAATCCGGTCGTACCCTGGCCTTTGCCCGTGAACTGCTAGAGGCGCGTGGGGCGGATGTTGTGCGCCTGTGTGTTCTGCTGGACAAGCCGGAGAAACGAAAGATCGATGTGAATGCGGATTATGTGGGATTTGCAATTGGCGATGCATTTGTGGTTGGTTATGGATTAGATTATGCGCATTATTATCGTGAACTGCCCTATATCGGCAGTGTAGAGTTAGATTCCGATCTGTCTGATTGAGGAAGCAGCTTGGCAAAAATATTAGTTGCCGAGGATGAAGAAGCGATCCGCAGTCTTGTGGCCCGCGTTCTGAGTATAAAAGACCACGACGTTAAAACAGTCGTCGATGGCTCCGCTGCGTTGGAGGCTTTGAGTCTGGATCAATATGATCTGCTGTTGACGGATATTGTCATGCCGAATGTGGATGGCATTGCCCTGGCCCTGAAAGCGTCGGCTGAATATCCCGGCCTGCGGATCCTGATGATGACCGGCTATGCCGAACAGAAACGCCGGGCCCACAATCTGGATGTTCTGATCCACGATATCATATCAAAACCATTTACCATCGAAGAACTGGCTGAGGCGGTAGAGCAGACCCTGACGGCCGAATAGACCTAAGGCTTGATTGCGTAGTCCCTCAAAATTTCTTCCCTGAAAGCCAGACCGTGACCAGGCCGATTTGGCGGGGTCAGCATGTTACCGACGGGTAGCACCGGTTCGACCCAAACATCATCGAGGAAATCCAGATATTCCAGGACGTCCGGATTGGGGATCGCCGCCATCACCTGCACCATCAATTCGTGAAACAAGTGAGGCGCGATGCGAATGCCTTTGGCATGCGCCAGGGTGGCAATGCGGCGCATTTGGGTCAGGCCGCCGCGCATCATATCCGGCTGCAGGATAGGTATTTTCGGCGTGTCGAAAAATGGTGCCAGGTCGTAATGGGTGAAATGGCTTTCGCCCCCGACAACGCGGGTACGCAAAGCATCGGCAATACGGAAGTAGCCGGCGAAATCCTCCGCCACCACAGGTTCTTCTAGCCAGTGAATGTTATAATCGTCGAGACGACGGCCGACCATGATCGCCTCATCCGCCGTCCAGCCCATATTAACATCGACCATGATGGCGACACCGTCCCCCACCGCATCACGCATGGCTGCCACATTGGCCACATCGGTGTCATGGTCATACATATGTCCAGTTTGCATCTTGATGGCGTCAAAGCCGTTGGCGATATAGGCCTGGGCCTTTTCGATCATGCCGTCCCTGCCCAAACCGCGCCAGCAACCGGACCCGTAAGACGGGATCGGGCCTTTATTCTGGGCCCCGCCCCACAGTTGATAAAGCGGCAGGCCCGCCGCTTTACCCAAAGCATCCCATAAGGCAATATCGATGGCGGATTGGGCAAAGACCGTAACACCCATACGGCCGACCCAATAGGTGGCCTGCCAGATATCCTGCCAAATCGCCTCGACCTCGGCGATTGAACGCCCCAACACCACCGGTGCAACCAATTCTTCGATACAGGCCTGGATGGTTCGCAACCCGCCCGACAGCACCATCAAATAGCCCATGCCCGTGATGCCCGAGGCGGTCTCAATCTCCACCACCAGGATCTCTCTGGGCCGGTTGTAATCGGCGCTCCACCGCGGCGGATCCGTGAATGGTATGGACAGTGCGGTGGTGCGGATATCCTTGACGATCATGGGGCTGCGTCCCTTTCCAGGCAGATGACCGGCCTGTGAATAACCTTAATTGCGGGGATGGATGCCCTATGTTATTGCGCCTGCGGTCATTCGCAAAGCATTGATTACGGTGCACATCTGTGGATAAGATTTGGGCCTGATGAAGCCCTGGCTGTTGGGCAAGCTGTTGGATTGGCGGACTATTTCGTGTATTCTGCGCAGGCAGGCAAAAGCCTGATTTAGAGCATTTCCGACGAGGAAATGCTCCGACTCTTAAGAATAGAGCAATTTTTCCAATCACTTAGAATCGCACACTTGTTTTGGGCGATTCACAATTGATCGGAATTGCTCTAGCGCGCCATAGGATGAGTAACGCAATGTCGAATGCGAATGATCAGGTAAAGCAGGACGGCGGAAGAAACGCGGGTAACGGTATGGGCATCTTACCCTGCCAGGCCATTTCCGCCCTGTGGCGGGATGGGGAGATAACCGCCAACCAACCTCTGTTGGAGGGACAGATCCAACCATCCAGTCTGGATCTGCGTTTGGGCGATGTCGCCTACCGGGTTCGCGCCTCTTTCCTGCCGGGGCGGGGCCACGACATGGCGGAAAAAATTGAACGTTTCACCATGCACAAAGTGGACCTGACCCAGGGTGCCGTCCTGGAAAAGGGCTGTGTCTATATTGTCCCTTTGATGGAGCGTTTGGCCCTGCCGGAGCGGTTGTCCGCGATTGCCAATCCAAAAAGTTCCACGGGGCGTCTGGATGTCTTTACCCGTTTAATCACAGATGGTGCCCGGGAATTTGATCGGATCGACGCCGGCTATCACGGCCCCCTTTATGCGGAAATTGCACCCTGCACATTTTCTATTCTGGTGCGCACAGGCGTACGCTTGAACCAACTACGCCTGCGGCGCGGGGAACAGCGGCTATCGGACGCTGAATTGTCCCGTTTGCATCAACGTTCCCCCCTGGTCCATGCTGCTGCGGGGCAGGAAAACATCTCGGGCGGTATTGGCCTGTCCGTTGATTTGGAGGGCGCGGGCGAGGGCGCCTTGATAGGTTACAAGGCGCGGCCCCATTCCCCCCTGATCGATATTGAGAAAATCGCGCATTATGATCCTGCGGATTTCTGGGAACCCATTTATGCGGATACGGGCAGTCATTCAGGCCTGGTTCTGAACCCGGATGATTTCTATATCCTGGCCAGCCGGGAAGCTGTCTCCGTTCCGCCCGACCATGCGGCGGAAATGGTTGCCTACGACACCTTGGTGGGGGAATTCCGGGTCCATTACGCGGGCTTTTTTGATCCTGGTTTTGGCTGGGCGGCAGCAGGTGGTGCGGGAACCCGCGCGGTGCTGGAAGTCCGCAGCCATGACGTGCCCTTCCTGTTGGAACACGGCCAGACCGTGGGCCGCCTGGTCTATGAACGTCTGACCTCAACCCCTGATCGGATCTATGGCCAAAACATCGGTTCGAATTACCAAAAGCAAAGCCTGGCCTTAGCCAAACAATTCAAACGCGATTAGAGCAATTCCGATCACCTAGGCGTCCCAAGTGTCTGGGCATTTCCCCGTCGAAAATTCTCATATTTAATCAAGATAGGCGGCGGACATATTGGTGCCGACGAGCAGGGCACCCGTTAGATCGGCGCCACGGAACGAAGCATCTGTCACATCCGCGCCGCTTAAATCTGCACCCGTTAGATTGGTGCCATCAAAGCTGGCACCCTTCAAATCAGCCGCTGTCAGTTTGGTGCCGATCAAATTTGCATTGCGAAACCGGGCGCGCGATAGGGCGCTGCGCCAGTTGCGCTTGGTTGCACCCATGCTTTGCAATGGCCCAAGGTCGGCGCCCGAAAGGTTGGCACTGGTCAATGTGGCACGTTCCATACGAACGCCGCGCATGTCTGCCTGTTGCAGGTTTGTCGCCCGCAGAACCGCCGCCGCCAAATTGACCTCCGCCATATCCCGCCCGGTCAAATCAGCATTCGATAAATCGGCCCTACTGCCGCCATCACTGCGGGCCCAAAGCCGGTGGGCGGCCAAAATTTCTGTCAGGCGGTTAACAATCGCAGTATCGGGTTGGGGAATATTTGCGTCTTTTAGTTCCGGGGCCGCCAAGGCTTTCGGATCGAGTATTGCACCCGCTAAGTTGGCGCCGCTGAAATCCGCTTTTTTCATCGTGATGCCGCTTAAATTAGCCCCGGATAAATTCGCGCCAACGAGGTTGGAACCGGAAAGGTCCGCGCCTTCCAACTGCGCCCCGATAAAGAGGCAATTGCGCATATCCGCGTCGATCAGGCTGGCATTGTGTAGTACCGCATCGGTGAAATCAGTTTGCGCGATAAAGCTGCTGGAAAGTTTCGCACCGGTAAAATTGGCGCGGGTCGCCACAGCGGCAGAGATTTCCGCACTGCGGTGCTCGTATTGAGATTCCTGCGCCGTATGCCACGACAACGCGCCCTCCCGCAGATCAGCATTGATCATCACAGCATCACTTAAATCCGCACCCCGCAGACACGCCCCACGCAAATCGCATCGGGTCATATTGGCCCGGCGTAGATTGGCAACCCTTAGATCGGCGCCAAGCAATGTGGCACGGGTAAAATTCGACGCACTCATCAAAGCGCGCTGTAAAGAAGCGCCGGAAAAATTTGCCATGGAGAAGTTGATGCCCGACAGATCTTCGTCCGACAAATCCCGGAACGACAGATCCGCACGACGACCGCTGTCATGCTGTTCCAGCATGATCATGTGATCGCCAATAACGCCCATAAGTTCGGCGCGGGAAATTTTCTTCAACTCAACCATACTGCCTCTTACTATATAATGCAGGCAGCAATCGCTGCACCACCATATATAGGAAATGATTTATTCTGCATGATCACTAAACGCGAGATACGTTAAAACCTTGCCCTAACATTAGTATTACGAGAATTTTACAGCGTTGCGGGCGCGGGCCGCTTCGTTCATTCTGCCGCCAGTAATCATTCCGGTGTTCCCCCAGTTCGACAGTGTTTCGATAGTTGTTTGCCGGGGGTTCGCCAGAGCAATAAAATTTATGGTGCTGAAGGACTTCAGACACCAAAGGGGAGGAATGCAGATCATGCGGGAATTTGAGACAGAGATTAAGACCGACGATGGCAATATGGACGTCTTCATTTGCCACCCGGAACAAGATGGCCCCCACCCAGCGATTATCCTGTACATGGATGCACCGGGGATGCGGGAAGAATTACGCGATATGAGCCGGCGCATCGCCACAGTGGGCTACACCGTGTTGTTGCCGAATATGTACTATCGCACGGGCCGGGAAGGTCACTACGGCTATGACCTGTCGAAAATCCGCTCGGATGATGATCAACGGGCCAAGATGTTCGAGGTGATGAATACCCTGACCAATGCCCGCGTCGTTCACGACACCAAGGGGCTGTTGGCGTTTATTGATCAATGCGATGCTGCCGCACCCGGTAAAGTGGGCTGTGTCGGCTACTGCATGAGCGGACAGTTCGTCATGTCCATCGGTGCCACTTATCCCGACCGCTTTGACGCCATCGCCTCCTATCACGGGGTTAAGATCATTACCGACCAAACAGATTCACCACATCTGGTCGCCCATAAAATCACGGGAGAGGTTTACCTTGGGTTCGCCTCCGATGATCCCCATGTGCCGGAGGAAGAGCTGGCCGCCATGCCTGGCGCCATGGAAGCAGCGGGCATCAAACATACCATCGAGATTTATCCGGACACCGAACACGGCTATGTTTTCGCCGAACGCCCGGTCTACAAAAAACACGCCTCCGAACGTCATTGGGAAACCATGTTGGCATTGTTCGACCGACGCCTACGTAACTAATTCGGCGCAATCGACCGCAGATGCTGTAACAAAGGTTGCGTGATCGCACCGGGCACTTCGTCAGTGATGAAGTGCCCGGCATCTTTGATGCGATGAAAAGTATAGGGGCCTGTGACGTAATCAGCGGTCCACCGGGCCGCGTCCGGTCCGACGGAACTATCCTCATCGCCCCAGATATAGAGCGTTGGCACACTGACCGGGCCCAGGCCATCGGGGTTGGCCGCAGTGTGCGCCGACAAGTTACCCCCCGTGGCCCGATACCAGTTCACCGCCGCACCCATGGCGGCTTCATCGCCCAGGGTTTCCAGATAGACGGATGCAGCATCTACGGGACAATTATGGCTGGCCAGCATTTTGTAAAAACGCCGGGCGCTATCCTCCAATAACAGATGTTCCGTATCAGGGTTCAGGAATGCCTTGTGATGGCGGGATCGATGGGCCTGATCCTCAGACGTTGCCAACGCCCTGGCAAAGGCATCCGGATGCGGGCGGGACAAAACCGTCAAGGATAGCAGCCGTTCCGGTGCCCGGCCCGCCGCCAGCCAGGCCAAAGCCCCACCCCAATCATGACCGACCAGATGGAACCGTGCGCTGACCTCAGCAGCAGTATTTGTGAGGGCGTCTGCGAAGGCAAACACGTCATCAACCAAATGATGCGTCTCATAATCGCTTAGCAAAGTCGGGCGGGCACCGGGGGAATAGCCCCGCTGGTTCGGTGCCGCAGCGCGAAAGCCCGCCTTAGCCAGGGCCGGTAATTCGCTTCGCCAGGCATATTTTGATTGCGGGAAACCATGCAGGAACAGCACCAGGGGGCCATCGACCGGGCCTGCGATATCCACATCGAACTCAAATGCGCCAATGGTCAGGCGCTGGGTTTCAATATCCATAGAACCATTGTAGTGCACATCCCGACAATATGTCGCATTCATGATGGTCGCGCGTGAGAGGCTTTTTTGCTAGGCTAAGTCCCAACATAGATTGATCAGGAGCTTGCCATGTCCGTCACCACCGGCCTGCATCACGTCGCCTACCGCTGCAACAATTCACAAGAGACCGTGGATTTTTATCGAGACGTCATGGACATGGATTACGTCATGGCAATCTCTGAGGACCGGGTCCCCTCCACCAAAGAGCCGGACCCCTATATGCATATCTTTTTCGAGATCGGGCCCGGCAGCTATTTGGCATTCTTTGAATTGCCGAACTCACCAAAGCAGGGCAAAGACCCGAATACGCCGGAATGGGTGCAGCATATCGCCTTCAACGTACCGGATATGGAGACGTTGTTAAGTGCCAAGGCGCGGATGGAATCCCATGGCGTTGACGTCGTCGGGCCCATTGATCACACCTTGTTCAAATCCATTTATTGTTTTGATCCGAACGGCCACCGATTGGAATTGGCCACCAATACAGGCGGGCCGGCAATTTGGAAGAAAGCGGCAGACGCTGCCCCCGCTATGTTGGAGGCGTGGAACAAGAACGGCACCACAGGAGATTTAGGTGCCTGGCTGCACGACAAAGAACTAGGTGACGACTAGGTCCCCAACCAAATTGTGGATTTTGCGCAGGGTCCTATCGGGAATGCCCATCTGTTGTAGTTGTTGAACAGCGGACGCCAGATATTCAGGATTGGCACCGGATGCACCATGTCCGGCGCGGACCACGTCGGCTGCGTGCTGGTGGTCCAGGCGACCGGCATATTGCGGATGGTCCCGATTGGCTCGAAAAGTCAGCGCCGTAACAGTTTGGCCACCTAGATGGGCCGGATGCAGCAAGGCCTGATAGCCATCGGTGACCAGTTCCCGGCGATAGAGATAGTCCGCCACCGCCGCCTTTTCAGGCTCTGCGACGCGATAGGCGATACCATGGCAGGACCCGCCCACATCCAGACCCAGCACTAACCCCGGCTTATCCTGTGTGCCCCGATGGAACCAGGACCAGACACAAAGAGAACGGTGATAACCAAAGACGCGGGCGGCCCGACGCTCCAAATGCTCAAACCCCGGTCGCCACTTGGCAGATCAATATCGGGTATGGTGTAGCTGGGTGGGGCGATGTTCACGTCGGATGCCTAACTAGCCCGCATTATTCATGGCGGCCATGAGGTTTGCATGGGGCGCGTGATAT
>JAPKBD010000466.1 GCA_028824965.1 Alphaproteobacteria bacterium
ATGGCTTAATAGCCCTGTCGGCTGCAGCCATTGATATTGCAGATCCGTGAAGCCGCGGGGTTGGTTCCCGGCATAGATATAGCCCAGAAAATGGCGCGATGAATCCCATATCAAATGCGCGGCGGGCAGTGCCAAAGAAGGCGTGTCGTCAGCTGCTCTGATAATAAAATCCATTCGACGATTTTCTGCTATATGTGCCGGTCATTGCAAGTGAGGGAGATCACATCTGTGGATTTAGCAAAGCAGCATATCGATATCGGTCTGTACACCAATCAACGGGAAGAACAGCTGGATTTTTGGCAGAATGTCATCGGTTTGGAGTTTGATCATGTGGGCAAGCTGGGCGGTGGAGTGCATCAATTGCGCCATCACATGAATGGCTCCATCCTGAAAATCAACCATGCCCGTAATCCTTTGCCTGACCTGGACCCATCGGGCTATCGCCGTCTGTTGATCGCAAAGCCGGATTTGGCGGAGGTGCAAAACTTGGAGGATCCAGATGGTAATCTGGTGGATCTGGTGCCCATGGGGCATCGCGGCATTGTCGGGATCGGCATCGAAATTGCGGTCAGTGATCTTGCCGCGGCCAAGGCATTCTGGCTGGATGCCCTCGAATTTAGGCCAGGTGATGATGATACGGTGATCGCAGGCGATACGGTCTTGATGTTGCGGGAAGATCGCGCTATCGCACCAACACCGGATGTATCGGCGGCGCGGGGATACCGCTATACCACGGTACAGATTTTTAAATGCGACCTGGAACACGCAGGTATTCTGCAACGTGGCGGCCGCGAGGGGCGGGAGCCGCGCACCATTGGGACGACCACGCGCTATTCCTATGTGCGGGATCCGGATGGCAATTGGTTGGAAGTTTCACAGCGGGCCCAGTTAACGGGTAGCCTGGATTAGGATTAGGATTAGGTTTTTTGAAGTTGGGAGAACACGAATGAGCGAGCAAATGAGCGGGCAAACGGGCGGGCAAACTTGGGACGTCTATCTGTCCGGCGAAATTCACAGCGACTGGCGGGAAAGAATTATCGACGGCGCGGCCAAGGCGGGCCTGGCCATCGAATTCAGCTCTCCCGTCACCGATCACGCCTCGTCCGACGATTGCGGTGTGGCCATATTGGGCGGTGAGGATCAACCATTCTGGCACGATCACAAGGGTGCCAAGATGAATGCCATCCGCACCCGCACTTTGATCGACCGGGCTGATATTGTCGTCGTTCGATTTGGCGATAAGTACAAACAATGGAACGCCGCCTTCGATGCGGGCTATGCCGCTGCTATGGGGACCTCGATCATCACCTTGCATGATCCCAGCCTGCGCCATCCCCTTAAGGAAGTGGATGGGGCGGCCATGGCGACGGCGGAAACGCCGGAACAGGTGGTGCAGATTTTGGATTACGTCATCAACGGCCGTCTGGCGGCGTCAGCCTAACGTGGCCAAATAAAGTGACTGTGGATAAAAGGCGACCGGACGGCGGACCATACATCACCTTGGCGGATGTAGAGGCCTCGTTCAATAACAAGATCCGCAACATGGGCATCGTGCGTTGGTTCGGGCGGCCTATTGGCAACCGATTGACGCCGTTTTTCTTTAATCGGGGCTGGACGGCAAATCAACTGACGACGCTTCGACTGGGGCTTGCCGCCCTGGCCATGGTGTTGTTGATCACTTTGCCCCCCGCGTTTCTGTGGCTTGTGACGATCCTGTACTATCTCTGTTTCGTTGGTGATCTGCTGGACGGCAATTTGGCCCGCCTGCATGATGGGGCGACCTATTGGGGTAAATTTTATGACGGCGTGGCCGATCGTTTTTACTACACGGCGGCACCCCTGGCTGCTGCCATTGCCGTGTGGCGCGACACAGGTTTGGCCTGGCCTTTGGTGGGCGGTGGCCTGGCGGCGGTAATTTTTACCTATAACGATCTGATCAATAACCGGTTGAAGTATTTTGTTGAGTGGATGGAGGGGCAGACCAGTCCCGCCACCTACCGCACCGGCAAAGTTTTAGGCAAACTGAACAGCGTCAACGACTCCATCATGACGAACGGCTTTTTTGTCGCCCCCTTGTTGTTGCTGGTGCCGGGCGTGGGCTTGTTCGGCTATTTCTATGCCACCTTGTTATTTCAAGGTGTCTTCGCCGGCGTGGGCCTGATAGCCCTGTTGTATCGATCCTAT
>JAPKBD010000467.1 GCA_028824965.1 Alphaproteobacteria bacterium
TGACCAGCGCGCTGATTTCCATTTATGCCCGACCCATCGGAACCTGGCTCGGGGTCCTGGACGCACCGGACGGAAAGCGCAAAATTCATCCCATTGAAACGCCTTTGACCGGGGGCCTGGCGATTGGCCTGCCCACGCTGCTGGCGCTTTTTTGGGGTGCCTGGTCAACGGATTTCGTGCCCTTTTATTTGACCATCGCCGTGGTGGGGCTGGCCTGTCTGTTGCTGGGCTTTCTCGATGACCGGTCGCAAATCCAACCAGCCTACCGCCTGGTGTTGTCACTGCTATTTGCCTTGGCGGTGTTAGAGGTTGTGCCGGCGTTGATGGTGACGTTTCTGAAATTCAGCTTTTTGAACCATGTCCTGTTCCTCGGACAATTTGCCCTGGTGTTCACCGCCGTCTGTATTGTCGGCTTGCAGAATGCGGTCAATATGGCGGACGGCAAGAACGGCGTGGTGATGGGATTGTGCCTGTTTTGGAGTCTGGAACTACTGCTTTTCGCGCCCGATCATTTGCGACTGGTATTGTTCGCCCTTTGCGCGGCATTGGTGGTGGCCATGGCCTTCAATCTACGCGGCCGCATGTTCCTGGGCGATTCGGGCAGTTACTCCCTTAGTTTCATCATCGCCCTGCTGGCCATTCATGTCTATGACGTTGCCTTTGCCACCCTGCCGGCGGATCTCATGGCGCTGTGGTTCGCCATTCCCGTGGTTGATTGCCTGCGCGTCATGGTCTTGCGCGTGGTGCGGGGTCATTCGCCCTTTTCCTCCGACCGCAGCCATTTGCATCATATTCTCTACCAACGCCTGCCATGGCGCTGGGGACTTTTGGTTTATTTGGCCCTGGCGGGCATGCCGGGGCTGATGGCATCCTTTGCGCCGGACACGACCCTGGCCTGGACGATTGTCTCGCTGTGTTGTTATGGGGTTATTGTTGCCTGGCCGGAGCGCCGACATGAGGGTCGGGAGGCGGAAGCGGGAGACGCCACAAAATAGATGAAAAATCTACCTATCAAAGGCGTTGTTTCCTTAACCTCTCATGCCTATATTGCCTGCGATCGAAATGGGGCGTAGCCAAGTGGTAAGGCAACGGGTTTTGATCCCGTGATTCGCAGGTTCGATCCCTGCCGCCCCAACCAATTCGAAAAGTGTCCGCCAACCGCTCCAAGGCCCGTCAATGTTGGAAAACGCAAGCCACACCGTACCGGATAAGGTTCTGGAGACAGCTTTGATTTTCTTCGGTTTCGTGGGCATGGTGACGCCGCTGGCGCTGTGGATCACCTGGTCCGAATTCACTTTCTATCTGGTCTTGAGCGTCGGCTTTGTCGCAATCAGCGTCTTTGTCCTGTTGTCATGGTATTTCAACGCCCGCAACAAGGACAAACTGCCAAAGACTTCCGCCGCCGACCGGCGGCCCTGACCGCCCGGCACCTATTATTTGCTACCGGAGTGTCTGTCCGGAAATTGCCCTCCCATATCCGCCCCTTTTTTGACCCACGACGTCTTGTACGCCGCCGCGGGCAGCTTATCTGTTGTTCATAATATTGGCTTTGCGATAGGACGCATTATTATGGACGAAGAATTCAAGGCAAATATCTCCGATCAATCCATCTGGCAGCGGCTCTGTTTCATGGTGCTGTTCGCGGTGATTTTCAACATTGCGGAATTGGTTATCCTGGCCATTGCCGTGGTGCAGTTCTTCACCAAGCTGGCAACGGGCAGAGTGAACCCCGAACTGCGTGCCTTGGGCCCACGCCTGGGCCGGTACCTGGCACAGATCGTCGCATTCGAGACGTTTCACACGGAACAACGGCCCTATCCCTTTGCGCCGTTCCCGAAAGATGATCAAGCGAACGACCAAGCCGCGTCACAGCAGGGTCAGACGCAAACCAGCTAATATCGCGGCCAATATCCGGCCCATGCGGTGGCCGCCGTCGCGGCAACCTCGTCACGCATTGCCCAAGAGGCTCTGGCCCTGATTGAGGTGAAGTACGAAATTCTGCCCCATGTCATTGATGTGGAGGCCGCCATGGGTGCGGAGGCCCCGGTGCTGCATGATTTTATGCGGACCGGCGGCATCACGCCAAAACCGGAAAATCCGTCAAATATCGCCAATCAACTGGAATTTAAAATTGGCGACCTGGAGGCGGGCTTTGCCGTCGCCGACGTCATTGTCGAACG
>JAPKBD010000136.1 GCA_028824965.1 Alphaproteobacteria bacterium
ATACCGCGTCTAAATTCACGTCGCCGGCACCTGGTACCTTAATCACCGTAAAGGTGAAGTCATCGGCTGCTAAAGGTATAGTGGCATCCATTCCCATTTTCGAGCCAACGCCATCCTCCGTCGTGGTCGGGTCCAGTTTGGAACCTTGGGTATTGCCCACCACCAGCAAATCCTGATCCGCCTGAAAGCGGGTCGCCACGGCCCATTCCACCGCCTCTGCATCGTGAATATTGACGTCCTCATCAACCACGATCACCTGCTTGATATCGTAGTGGCCGGCAAAGGCCCCCATCATGATATTCTTGGCCTGACCTTCCTGTTTTTTACGGATTTTGACCACAAGATGATAGCGGCAGACGCCACCTCTGGACAAATGCACATCCAAAACAGATGGATCGTTGCGCTGTAGGGTTTCCAGCAGGGTCGCCTCCCGCGGCAGACCGCCCAACAATAAATGCTCCATACCCCCGCCCACAATGGTGTGAAAAATCGCACCTTTACGATGGGTGATGGCATCAACCTCGATCACATGGCGATTGGCGCGGCGGCCATAATACTGCGGAAACTCCCCGAACGGGCCTTCCGGTTCCTGCACATTTGCCAGCACCCGGCCTTCCAGCACAATTTCGGCCTTTGCGGGCACCCGCACATTGTTGGTCTTGCATTTGACCATTTCCACTGGCGCGCCATGCAGGGCACCGACGATTTCCATTTCGTCAAAATCCATAGGCACGATGGCCTGACTGGCCAATAGGGAGGCGGGATCAATGCCGATCACGATGGCGACTTCCAATGGCTGGCCTGCTTCCTCCGCCATCCGGGCGTAGGTCCAGGTATGGCGGGGCAGCAACAGAACACCGATACGGTTCTTGCCGCTGATCTGGCAACGGTGGATCGATACGTTCTGTACGCCGTTGCTGGGATTGCGGGAAATCATCAACCCGGCGGAGATATACGGCCCGCTGTCCAATTCGTTGTGGGTCGGCACGGGTAATTGAGCGTTTATATCCACCTCAAAATGGATCACGTCCTGAACCGGGCCGGCTTCGACCTCCACCCAAGGGACCGGGTTCTGAACGGCGTTTTGATAGCGGGCGATTAAATCATCCTCTGCTACGCCCAGGCAATCGCCGATCCATTTCCGGCTGGCCAGCAGGTTCGCGGCAACCGGTAGGGCATGACCGTCAGGGCTGGGTGCCAACAGTGCCTTATCCAATTCCAGGCTTTCGGACACAGCGGCCAATTCATGACGCAGCCCCAATCCTGGCTTTGCCACGGCCAGACGGTCGGTTGCAGCCAGATGGGTCAGCCATTCGCGCAGATCCCGGCTGCAATGATTAGCCGACGGTGCGGGTGCTTTGTTGGTGATATTCATGTGGCCCTCTTCATCAATGGCAGCAAATGATCAGGTGCCAAGGTATCCAATTTACGCTTCAGGACTTTGCCGATAGCATTGCGCGGCAGCTCATCGACAAAAACAATATATTTCGGCTTTTTGTAGGATGCGATCATCTCCCGGCAATGGGCGATCAGATCCTCCGCTGCCAGCTGGTCGCCGGGTGCTATTTCGACAAAGGCTGCGACCGCTTCGCCATACATCTCATCCAACACGCCGACAGCTGCGGCATCGATCACGGCGGGATGACTGATCAACGCGCCCTCCACCTCCTTGGAATAGATGTTAAAGCCACCCGATAGGATCATGTCCTTTTTTCGGTCGGCGATATAAAGGTAGCCGTCGTCGTCCCGATAGCTAAGATCACCTGTGTAAAGCCAGCCGTCCCGCAATGTGGCCGCCGTCTCCTCCGGTCGGTTCAAATAACCCTTCATCACCGTATAGGCACCCGGCGGGCCGGAACAGACGAGCAATTCGCCCACCTCCCCCACCGCCATTTCATCCCCCGCCTCGGAGACCACCCGAACCTCAATGCCAGGAGTTGGCCGGCCAACGGATTTTGGATGGGTGAACTGTTCCTCATGGGACAAGGATGTGACGCCGCCAGCTTCGGTCATGGCAAAGAAAGAAACCAATCGGGTCTGGGGCAGCAGTTCAATGAACCGTTCTTTCAAAGCGACGGGAAATGCCTCCCCCGTGACCAGGACCCGGCGCAGACTGCTGCAGCGGGCGGTATCCTTAGCAATTTCCGGGACCATCATGCGGCAAACCGTGGGCACCATACCCATTACCGTGACGTCGTGGGCTTCGATCAACTCAACCGCCTTTGGCGCATCGAAGCTTTCCATGACCACGAGGGTCGCGCCCAGGGTCAGAGCATTGGCCAGACGGCCAAAGCCGGTGCGATGGGCCAGCGGCGTGCCTACCAGAAACACATCGTCGCCCGTTAACCGCCATTCCACGGCGTGGATAAAGCCATTCTGGATCAACACATTGGCGTGGGTGACAATAGCACCCTTGGCCCGCCCCGTGGTGCCAGACGTGTAGTTGATCATGCATTCATCTTGGTCCGACGGTACGGCAGGCAAATCACCAGACCGCGCCGTCAACAAGTCGGCCATAGTAATGATGGGGGTAGTGGCACCTGCTACCGCATCACCAACAACGATAGCCGGTTGACCCTGGCGTTCCGCCAACAAGCCCGAAAGTTGTTCGGCCTGATCACTGTGAAAGGCCAGCACCTTCGCCTCACAATCCTGACAGAAATCCGTCAACTCCCGCACAGTCATCCGCGTTGTTACGGGAACCGCGACGGCACCCAAAGTAAAGGCCGCATATAGCAACTGCACCACCGCCAGGCCATTGGGCAGATACAGCACGATCTTGTCATTCAGGCCCAGGCCCATGTCAGCCAAACCCAAGGCAGCCTGTGTGATAGAGGTTTGCAAGTCGCCATAGCTCGTGCGTTCTCCGGCGCAGATAATCGCTGTTTTGTCGGGATGTCGTTGGGCATAGGCGGCCAGAACGGTTTCAACCCGCATGCTTAGGCCTCAACCAGATTAAAGGCGGGATAGGCTATATCGTTGCTTATGGCATCCCAGGCCAATTCCACCCGTTGGCCGATGGCGACGGTTTCGGGTGCCGCGTTCAAGACATTTCCCAGAATACGTACGCCTTCATCCAGCTCCACCGTCACCACGGATAACGGCAAGCGCCCATCCATACCGGGGCCCGGCACGCGGACGATTGTGGCGGCGTAGATGGTGCCCGTGCCCGCCACCTTGCGCCATTCCAGGTTACGCTTGCCCGTATAGATGCTGACCGGGCGCGGGTAATGCTGATACTGCTTGGTGTCCGGGCAATATTGCAGCAGCAGTTCGCGGTCCTCAGTGCCCTGCCAGAAACGATCCGTGGCTACATATTTATTGGCCCTTGGTGTGGGGCGCGGTTTTACTTGCTCTTGATCTTTTGGCATTTTATGAAGCCTCCAATATCATGGCGGTCGAGGTGCCCCAGTTGCGGGCGTAGGGGATAACGCCGATGCCGGTCACAAGGGCGTTTTGGGTCTTGGCAATTTGCCGCTCCCCCGCCTCGCCAAACATCTGACGCACGGCTTCGGCCAGGTTCAAGCCACCGCTGGCCAGACCTGGCTGCCCGGCTGATAACTGGCCACCACCTGTGTTCAAGGGTAGGTCGCCATGACGGCCCAAATCCGTCGCCATGACATAATCACTGCCCTGACCCTTGGCGCAAAAACCGAAATCTTCCAACTGCATCATAACGGCGATGGTGAAGTCGTCGTAGGGGTGGAAGCTGTTGATGTCCTTTGGCCCCAGGCCGGATTTGGCGAATACCTTAGGTGCCAGGACAGAGAAACCGGTTTCGGTAATATCGGCCACCGGGTCCGCGCCCTTGAAGTTCGTGACTTCCGCATAGGCTGTGGGCCGCACTGTCTTCTCGATACCGAGTTCTTTTGCCTTGGCAGCCGACGTCACCAAAAACGCATTGCCGCCATCACAGAACATGACGCAATCCAGCAAGCGCAACGGATCGGCGATCATGCGGGAGTTCATGTAGTCCTCAACCGTCAACTGCTTTTTCAGTTTCACGAATGCATTGTCGTTGACCAGTCCGCCTTGCCGCTGGGCGATGGAGATTTTCGCCAATGCTTCATAGTTCAGGCCATATTGATGCTCATAACGGCTCATCAACAGCCCGAACGCCGCCGGTGGGGACAGCACCCCGACCGGATCCTGAAATTCCCCGCGAAAGGCACCGTAGTTGGCCGCCCAATTGGTGGAGGGCGCATCCGCCGACAGGACCACCGCCACCTCGCACTGCCCCTCCCGGATCGCGGTCATGGCGCGGGCCACCCCGCCCGTGGCCGAACAACCACCCATGCCGCCATAATTCAGCCAGGTTGGCGACAGGCCCAGGGCCTCTGTCATATAGACGGCGAAAAACGGATTGGCGCATTCGCTGAGCGGCACGGTGACGGACAGACCATCGACCACTGATTTTTCAACGCCCGTGGATGCCAGCAACCCAGCGAACGCCTCACCCGCGAAATCATAAGCGCTGCGGCCGCTTTTGAATTCCACCAGGGTTTCCGAATAGCCGGCAATGACCATTGTTTCTTCTGACAAGACGTCTCCTCCTCCACAACTTTTTATTCTTGGTCTTGATGCTACACGGATTTTCGAGGCTTTGCCTTCACTGAATGCGCCATGATAACCTAAAGGAGACCGAGATCAGTTGAGGACGTCAGTCATGAAGCAGGACAGTCGATGGGAGTTGTCGGCGGATGTCGAGGCGGTATTCAGCGCATACGATGAGCCTGTCAGGCAAAGCCTGTTGTCACTGCGCCAGTTGATCTTTGACACGGCGCTGGCAACGGAGGGCGTTTGGCCGCTACAAGAAACCCTGAAATGAGGGCAACCCAGCTATCTAACTTTCGAGAGTAAAAGCGGCACAACCATTCGGATCGAACAAATCAAGGCCAATCCGGAACAGTACGGCATGTTCGTCCCGTGTCACACAACGCTGCTGCCGACCTACCGCGAAATCTATCGCGATGTCTTAAGCTTCGATGGCAATAGATGCGTGAAGTTCCATATGAAGGATGAGTTGCCGCTTGATGCCGTGCGCCACTGCATTGCATTGGCGCTGACCTATCATCAACGCAAGAAACTTCGCTGTTAGGGCGGTGCTAGCAATGATGGGCAATACTGTGTAATTCTGATAAAATATTCCCATGAAACGGGAATATCAATAAAAGCTGACATTTTTAGACCTCGCTGCATCATCAGATGAGGTGATTGATACGTCTAATGTGTAAATCGTAATGAGACTTTTTGGAAAAAACTCGTGTCAGCTGGCCTAGGAGTTTTATAAAGCCAAATTCAAAGAACATATTGGCAACTAGTTAGCCATATTATCGATGCGGTCGCAAGCTGAGGCAATTTGTTACTATGAATTTTAAACAACGAACCCTTATCCAGATTGCCGACATGATTTGCGGAAATCTTGAAGACGAAAAGGAGTTTTTTCGATATCGGAGCAGCAGCTATCTGACAGAATTCTTCCAGGACTGTGATACCGACTACGAACACGATGGTTCGACACGAAAATACTGGGTAGCAGAGACCTTGGAGAAAATCCTCGCAGAGCCGCACCCGAATGCAAATATACCCCCAGAATCATTTTCTCGGGTCATTAAAACCCTCATGGATCAAAGTGATGGAGTGAATGATGAGAAAGAACGACCAGGAGCCTTAGCTCTATTAAATGAGGCGCTCGCCCGACAGGGATTTGAGGCCTTCTATGCGCCCGACAAGCAATGCTATTTGCGCCATCTCCCAACAAATACGATTGCAAGGGCGTCGCCTAACCCGCATCGCCCGTTTTCGGAAGCCGAACTCGCCCAACGAGAACAACTGACAACCTTTCTTGATAAAGCCTCAGAAGATGAATTGATTGAAGAGGTTTTATTGCCCCTCTACCGACATCCTGGTTTTCATCGGGTGACAGCAGCTGGACACAAGGACAAGGCCTTAGAATATGGAAAAGACGTGTGGATGAAATTCACGCTGCCGACTCAACACGTCCTCTATTTTGGCATTCAAGCAAAACGAGGAAAACTGAACGCTTCCGGGGCGACTAAGGCAGCAAACGTTAACGTCGCTGAGATTTACAATCAGGTGACGATGATGCTCGGCCATGAGATCTTTGATCCTGAAATCGGCAAACGGGTCCTCGTTGACCACGCCTTCATTGTAGCTGGCGGCGAGATTACTAAGGCTGCCCGAAATTGGATTGGAAATAAACTAGACGCTACAATGCGCAGCCAAATTATGTTCATGGACCGAAATGACATCATAAATTTGTTTATCGTCACCGGCATTCCGTTGCCGAAAGGAGCGCTACCAATTTCAGAACCGTCCGACGCTGAAAGTATACCGTTCTAGCAATGCATGAAGGAACTGGGCCATGCGCAGGGTCGGACTCGGATCTTGTTTTTTGAATTCAGCCTCAAGCGCTGTTACAATAACGGCTCACGGCCTTTGGTAGCAGGCGGTATTCAGTCGCCACGGGTCAGGCCGGCCCGGCGTTTCGCTTCGGCGAATAGCTCCTCCCGGCTCCATTCCTGTGCCGCGCCGCTTTCTTCGCCCTCAATCAAGGCTTGGATAAGGGCTTCTCGTTGATCTTTACGACCCTGATCACGCCGAACCAAATCGCGAATATAATCACTAACGCCGCTGAATTGACCGTTGTTGGCTTGGCTTTCAATCCAGTCTTTCATGGGACCGGGAAGTGATACGGTAACGGTTGGCATGTTCGCGCCTTTCGATATTTACTATCGACAATATAAAAAATATTCTTAAATATTAATAATTTTTCTTATAGCTAGGACTCCATCATGATCACAGTCAACGGTATGGCCCATGTAAACCTGACGGTTAGTCAGTTTGATAAGGCGCGGGCCTTCTATTCACAACTCATGCCGTCGTTGGGGATGGAATGTGTGTTTGACGGCGAGGAAATGGTTTATTTCGTCGGCGCACGCACCGCCCTGGCCATTCAACCCTGCGCGCCGGAATACGCGGGTGAGCGGTTCGCGCAGGGGCGCGTGGGGCTGCATCATATTTGTTGGCGGGCGCGATCACGTGAAGACGTGGATAGTGTCGGGGCGCTGTTGAAGGACATGGACGCGCATATTGTCACCCCGGCCAAAAAGGGGCCGTGGGCGCCCGGCTATTACTACGTCCTGTTCGAAGACCCGGACGGCATCCGACTGGAAGTGAATTTCGTGCCCGGCCAAGGGGTCCTGGCAGAGGAAGAAGGCTTTAACCCAGGCGGCGACTATCGTTGAGTATCGTCATTCCGCCAACAGGACCATGACCTCACCTTCCGTCACTTCATCCGCAACCGGGTTCTCTGTGCAAATCTCGTCCTCCAACAAGGCCCTGTGCAGGGCACAGTCCTGGTCGACGACGGCCGAGATGACATGATCCGACGTGCCTTTGCCCGTGGCCACGTATGACACAACGGTGGCAACGACCGAGACATATTGAATTGCAGGGGGGATCGCGATTAGTGTGACGCAGTTGCTTAACGCAAGCGCGCAGAATAGCAAGATAACAGCCCTCATCACTCACTCCATACTCAACAAGTTTTTTTCGGGGTACCGAATACACATTCTCTCCAACGGCGCCCCATGGAATAACTGCGAAGGTACATATAGGGCAGACCCGCCGGGCTTACGAGCTTAATTGTCTTAAAATGTGACTGCGGTCACATGGGTAGACTCGATGAGTGGACGGGATATAATTCGGCTAAAATCTGTAGGAGGAATATCATCATGGCCCTGGCCGATTTATTACCCGATGCGACGTTATTGGATGTGGTCAATGATTGGCTGGATGCCTTTGGTGCCGCCCTGGCAGCTGATGACATCGATGGTGCTGTATCGCTGTTCGTAGAGGATAGCCATTGGCGCGACCTCCTCGCATTTACGTGGTCCATTCAGTCCATCGCCGGCAAATCGGAAATCACGACCGCCCTGCAACAAAGCCTAGGCGCGACCCGGCCAGAGGATTTTCATGTCCCCTGCCAACGCACCGCACCGCGCATGGTCACCCGGGCCGGCGTTGAAACCCTGGAGGCGATTTTTGCCTTTGATACCGCCACAGGACCAGCCAATGGCGTCTTACGGCTGGTTCGGGAGGACGGCGATACAGATGAGAGCGCAGATGGGAATGGGGGCGAATGGCGGGCCTGGATCTTGATGACCGCCCTGGATGAAATTCGCGGCCATGAGGAACATACCGGCGCGCACCGCCCCGATGGGGAAAGCTATTCACGGGAATTCGGCGGCGATAACTGGCTGGATGAGCGGACCAAGGCGGGCGCCTATGAGGGTCATGAGCCGGAGGTCCTTGTGGTCGGTGGCGGCCAGGCGGGACTGGCTATTGCCGCCTGTTTGGGGCAGTTGGGCGTGGATACCCTGATCATCGACCGCCACGAAAACATCGGTGATGCCTGGCGCAAACGCTATCACGCCCTGACCCTGCACAATCAGGTCCACGTCAACCACCTGCCCTATATGCCGTTCCCACCCAACTGGCCGCTTTATATCCCCAAAGACAAACTGGCTAATTGGTTCGAGGCCTATGCCGAGAGTATGGAGCTGAATATCTGGACCAGCACGGAGATTGATGGAGGCAGTTATGATGACGCCGCCGGGCGTTGGGACATCACCTTGGCAAACGGGAGCGGCACGACGCGGACCATACGGCCCCAGCACGTGGTCTATGCGGTTGGCGTCAGCGGTATTCCCATCCATCCAGATCTGCCGGGCCTGAAGGATTTCGCGGGCGAGGTGATACATTCCGGTGCCTATACCGCAGGCAGCAAATGGCGCGGCAAAAAGGCACTTGTTTTGGGCACAGGCAACAGCGGCCATGACGTGGCGCAAGACCTTCACGCCAATGATGTCGATGTCTCATTGGTACAGCGCGGCACCAGTACAATTGTCAGCCTGGAACAGGGACAAACCGTTTATGCCTTATATGATGAGGGTCCGCCCACGGCAGATTGCGACTTACTGGCCACGGCCAATCCTTACCCGGTTCTGATACAAGGTTATAAGCTGGCGGCGTTATCCATGCAGGCCGCCGACAAGGACATGCTTGATGGCCTATCCGCCAAAGGTTTCAAACACGACATCGGCCCGCCGGACAGCACCGGATTTCAGATGAAATATCTGCGCCAGGGCGGCGGTTACTGCCTGAACGTGGGCTGTTCCGAACTGATTATCGAGGGCAAGGTCGGCCTGATCCAATATGACGATATCGAGAAATTTGTCCCGGAAGGCGCTGCCATGAAAGACGGCTCCATTGTTGAGGCGGACTTACTGGTCACGGCGACGGGCTATAAAAACCAACGCGAAGTGGTCCGGGCAACATTGGGCGATGAGGTCGCGGACAAGATTGGACCTGTCTGGGGTTTTGGTGAGGAACGCGAACTGCGCAATATATGGCGGCGCACACAACAGCCCGGCCTGTGGTTCACCGCCGGCGGCCTGCCCCAGGTTCGGATCTATTCCAAATACCTGGCCCTGCAGATCAAGGCCTGTCAGGTCGGCCTGCTAGATAAAGCCCAGTTGCTGGATTAACGATGCCTCGGCTTATTCAGCTGCTTGTTTACGCCGCTCACTCAGGTGGCGGGCCAGTTGGCGGTCGTGACGGGACATCGCGGAGCGGCTGGATCGTTCCGTCCAGGGTTGCCATCTCGCTGCCGGGCCTTCGGGTTTATCGCCCATGATTGTGACCCGCTGAATAATCCGCTCCGCATCAAAATCATTGAGGACGTAATGTTGGGTACAACGGTTGTCCCACATCCCAATGGTGCCTTCCGTCCAATGATAGCGGACGGTAAAGCGCGGGCTTTGCACCCAACGGGTTAGGAAACTCAGGAAATTATCGCTTTCCTCCCCGCTCATCTCCACAATCCGGCGGGTGAAGTGTTCGTTGACGTATAATGTTTTACGCCCGGTATCCGGCTGGATACGAACCACGGGATGAATGGTCATCCGATCGGCCCGATCGTGGGGGTGGGCATCATGCAGGGCGCTGAGGCCCTCACACATCTCCTGTATCGGTGCGGACAGGGCATCGAAAGCATCGCACAGATTGGTCCACATAGTATCGCCACCGGATTCCGGGCATTTCTTCATATTCAGGATCGACATCAACGCCGGGTTTTCCATGAACGTTAGGTCCGTATGCCATTCATCCGCAATGCCGCCCTGGCTCGCCTGCAACTGAAATATCTCCGGGTGCTGAATATCGTTCCGCTCATCCAGATTGGGATGGCCTTCTAACTGGCCGAATGGTTTGCCAAAGGCGACATGCTCATCCTGGCTCAAATATTGTTCGGGGAAGAACAGCACCATGTGTTCGTTCATCAGACGCTTGATCTCGGCAATATCGCCGGCATCAGCCTCCGCCAACTTGATGCCGCGTACTTCAGCACCCAAGGCACCCGCCAGTCGCCGCACATCCCACTGATTAGAACGCAAATTTGGGGCTATTTCTGCTGTCATTGTCGTATCCTCGGGCGTTATGGATTACTTCTTTCCACCATAATACGGCATTACACGCGATATTGGCAGCGGCCTTTACTAGAAATCGTACACCATCAAAGATAGCTCCATAGCGCGGTTATCGTGGAGCAGGGGCAAGGTGATCGCCTCCATATCCTTGTCCAGAACCGGGGAGCCTGTGACCCCGATGTGTACGGGTTTAGTTTCTTTGCGCATGGTGGCGTAAGCTTCTTCCGCCAAGTTTTGACCGGACTTGGACAAAACCTCATCAAAGCGCTTTGCCGCCAAGGACCCGTTATAAAGTTCGTTCACCTTGGCCC